>VFKN01000123.1 GCA_009885525.1 Anaerolineaceae bacterium
CAAAACAGATCCCACCCATGTCCCTTTTGGTGACAAAGCGCGCTCGTGAACTCAACCTCAGTTGCTCGTGGGGCTGAGTGACTCTCCCCTAATTTTTGAGATGATACGTGAACTTTGTGTTTTATTTTTTTTTGAAAAAAGTGGGACTATAATCTGCGCATGAAAACCGTCTACACCTATGTCCCTTCGCGCGCGCATCAATATTCCGATCATCCCGAAAGACCAGGCCGGCTGGATATTTTAGAGCCGCTGCTTGATTCATTTGGCGCCGAAAAAATCGAAGCAATATCCGCGACGCATGAACAGGTTGCGCGTGTGCATCAGCCTGAATTAATTATTGCAATCGAAGAAATTTGCAAAGAGGGCGAGGCGATCATTGACCATGCGCCCACGTATGTTACAAAAACTTCCTATGATGATGCGCTGCTCGCGGCGGGCGGTGTGATTACTTGCACGCGTGCGGTCATCAACGGCGATGCGCAGAACGCGTTTGCAATCGTGCGCCCGCCGGGGCATCACGCCGAGCCGCCGCGTTCGATGGGATTTTGCATCTTCAATAATATCGCCGTCGCCGCGCGTGATGCGCTTGCGAACGGACTTGAACGCGTGATAATCATCGACTACGATGCGCATCACGGCAACGGCACGCAAGCCGCTTTTCTCGATGAAGAGCGCGTCGCGTTTTTGTCCGCGCATCAATGGGGAATTTATCCCGGCACCGGCTGGATCGATGACGCGCCGCACGCGAAGAAACGAATCGTGAATATTCCCTTCCCGTCCCGCGCTGGCGATGCGGCTTATTTACACGCGGCGGATGAAATCTTCACCCCATTCGCGCGGAATTTTCGCCCACAGTTGATTCTCGTCTCTGCTGGTTTTGACGCCCACTGGAATGACCCGCTCACCTCATTGGGAATCACCACGCGCGGATTTTTCTTGCTCTCGCAGAAAATCATCGCGCTCGCAGAAGAACATTGTGACGGCAAAATTGTCTTTGTATTGGAAGGCGGCTACGACCCGCACAACGTCACGCGGGGTGTGGAATCCGTTTTTGCCGCGCTGACAAATTCGGGGGCGCAGGTTTTCGCGGGTGATCCAAATCCACATAAAGAACCGGATTGTGAATCAAGAATCGAAATGGTGAAAATGCATCAAGGGTTTTAATATCGCCTCGCAATGACAATAAAGGAGTGAGCCATGGAAAAAAAAGAGAGCAAAGGTTTTGTAGAGTTGGAGTGGGTCTGCCCGAATTGCAACGGCAGGAATAAAGGTTCGAAAAAAACATGCGAGAGTTGCGGCGCGCCTCAGCCGGATAATGTGAAGTTCGAGCGCGCGGCGGATGAAAAAATCATTGTTGATGAAAAAATTGCGGCGGCAGCCAAAGCCGGCGCGGATATCCATTGCGGATTTTGCGGTACGCGCAACCTCGGTAACGCGGTCACCTGCTCGCAATGCGGCGGTGACTTGAAGGAAGGCAAAGCGCGCGCGTCGGGACAAATTTTGGAAGCCGCGCCCGTGATGCCAAAATTTGTGACGTGTAAAAACTGCGGCACGGAAAATCCGGGCAGCGAGCGGATATGCGCGCAGTGCGGGTCGCCGTTGCCACGCGCTGCGGCGCCAAAACCGGTGCAGGTACAGGCTCCGGCAATGTCAAATCCAATAAATGCGCAGCCTAAGAAAACGAATTGGCTGTTGTTCGGCGGCATCGGCGCGGCTTTGTTGTTGTGCTGCGTGGCGATGTTGTTCATGTTCGTATTCCCTTCAAAATCGGTGCAGGGAACAGTGACCGGCGTTGAGTGGCAGACTTTTGTACCTGTGCAGGAAATACAATCTGTCAATTACAACCATCAAAGCGGAAGCGCGCCATCAGACGCTTACAATGTTTCGTGTCAGACCGAAAGCAAAGAAGTCTGTCAGGATAAGACCGTGGATCAGGGCAATGGCTTTGCCGAAGTGGTGCGCGAATGTCGCACAGATGAAACTCAATACTGCGATTACACCGTGGATGAATGGAAGACGATCCAGACTTATACGTTGAACGGGAATGACACCTCTCCCGTATATGATGACCCGAGTATTTACAATGGTCAGCGGCTTGGCAGCCAATCGGAACAGTTGAGTGTCCATTTCAGCACAGCGAGCGGAGAGGAAATGTACAGCCCGTCTTCGGTGAGCGAGCTCCAGCAATTTTACGTTGGCAGCACATGGACGTTGAAGATGAATGCAGTCGGCAGTGTGTTGAGCGTGGTAAAGTAAAAGTAAAAAGGAAATTCGTTTGCCCTGCGGCAGAATTAAAAATTACAATCCTGTTAGTTGTTGGACATTCGTATACCAATCATAGGTTAAGCGTCAAGTAGTATTTAGATAAGCAAGGTAAACTTGACTTTGTAAGGTGATTTCTCTTCTCCTCCTTTTCAAAGAGAGCCGCGGTCGGCGTCCGCGGCTCTCGGCGTTTAAGTGGCAGTATAATCAAGCCATCAAACTTTTGCGAGGTTAATATGCCGGTACAAATTACAATCATCGGTCTGGGTCAAATTGGCGCTTCGATAGGCCTGGCGCTTGGAGCTCATAAGGATTCCATTTTGCGCGTGGGGCATGATAAAAAAAAGGATGTCGAGCGAGATGCGTTGCAAAAAGGCGCAGTAGATAAAGTGGAACATCATCTTTTTTCTGCTGTGAGTGAGGCGCGTTTGGTCGTGTTGGCGATGCCCGTCAGCCAGGTGCGCGAGACGTTGAACTTGATCGTGCCCGATTTGAAGGAAGGCACGATTATTTTGGATACAACGCCAGTTAAGGCGGGTGTGGCAAAGTGGGCTGAGGAAAACCTATCTAATTGTTATTATGTCGGGCTGGCTCCCGCGATCAATCCCGAGTTTCTGCATGATCTTAAGTCTGGCCAGGAGTCTGCGCGCGCGGATCTCTTCACGAACGGAACTTGTCTTGTCGGCGCGGCGTATGGCACTCCCGAAGAGGCTGTAACTCTGGCTGTCGATTTTGTGCGCCTGCTCGGCGCGCAGCCCATTCTGACGGATATTTTTGAATCTGACGGTTTGATGACGACCACGCATATTCTGCCCCAGCTGGTATCCGCGGCTTTGTTGAATGCGACAGTTGACCAGCCCGGCTGGCAGGAGGCGCGCAAAGTGGCGAACCGCGCGTATGAGACCATGACCAGCGGAGTTTCTTATTATGATGAAGCGGATTCCCTGCGCATGTCTGCCATGCAAAACCGCATTGGCACCGTCCACGCGCTGGATATGATGATTGCCACATTGCGCGGTTTTCGCGATGATCTCGACAAGGAAGATGATGACGGCGTCGCGGCGCGTTTGGAAACCGCGCTGGAGGGACGTCAACGCTGGCTGCATGAGCGCGCGGCTATGGATTGGGATACGTTACCGAAAGCCGAACCCGTGAACATGTCGTCTTTCTTTGATCGGTTGTTTGGCACCGCTATGTTTAGAAAGAAAAAATAATTGCAGCAGACCCAAAGATTTAACAACCTTTGGGTCTCTATTTGAATGCCATGACTTGTTATTGTTACATCCTTGAATGTTCAGACGGAACATTTTATACAGGCTGGACAACCGATCCGCAGCGGCGTGTGACTCAACATAATAAAGGGGTTGGCGCAAAATATACGCGCGCACGTCGCCCCGTGGAGCTGGTCTATTTGGAAGCGCTATCAAACCGAACCGAGGCAATGAGGCGCGAGATCTTAATCAAAAAAATGAAACGCAGCCAGAAAATCAAATTGATCACAAGGGATGCTGAAAATTCTTAATATCGGCGGGAAATCCATTCATCGTGAATTCCAGATGTGTTGAGCATATGTAAGGTGAACTCAAGAAATATAAACTTATACTGTAATTTACAGATGGCATTTGCCATCTGTAAATTTTATAACAGGAGAACACCGTATGAAAAATAAAATATTTCTTTTGGGTCTTATATTGATTGCATCCCTTATATTGGGCGCATGTGGTCCCAAAATAGAAGCGCCGCAGCCGGTCGCTGCCCCCGCTCATTGGACGTATGAGGGCGAGGAAGGTCCCGGAAATTGGGGCGCGATAGATCCGGCTTACGCAACATGCGGAACTGGTAAGAGTCAATCTCCGATCGATATTTCCGCACCCGGTGAAAAGGATTTGACGAATATTTCCTTCCATTATCAACCCAGTGAAGTGAACATTTTAAATAACGGACATACCGCTCAGGTCAACTACGATGCGGGCAGTTATATCGAACTGGACGGCGTCCGCTATGATGTGGCGCAGTTCCATTATCACGCGCCCAGCGAACATACGCTTAATGGAAAATCATTTGCCGCCGAGCTGCACATCGTCCACAAAAGCGCGGATGGGAAACTGGCGGTCGTTGGCCTTCTGCTCAATGAAGGCGCAGAGAACGCGGCTTTTGCTCCGTTCATCAATAACCTGCCCGCTGAAAAAGCGGATGCAAAAGATGCGGGCGTCAAGATCAATGCCGCCGACTTTTTACCCGCTGTGCAAACTACATTCCGCTACAGCGGATCACTCACTACGCCGCCCTGTTCCGAAGGCGTGAGTTGGCTGGTGATGACCACGCCTGTTGAACTTTCCGCCGCGCAATTGGGCGCGCTCGAAGGTCTGTTTGAAGGCAACAACCGTCCTGTTCAAGCATTGAATGATCGCCCGCTGGTTGAGGATATTACGCCGTAAATTTTATAGATCAGGGTAGTGGTTAATTCGCGCCGCTTGCTTATTCGTGCAATTCACGTTAAAAGATAATCACTTCTTTTAGACCACTACCCGGTTTTTTTGCTCCTGCCGTTTTTAACGGGAAAACCATTTTTAAACACAAAGGTCACGAAGGAAAAACACCTATAAAGTTAGCCCCTTTGTGTACTTTGTGCCCTTCGTGTTTAGGCTCTTTCCTGTCAATTAAGGGAGAGCCTTTTTTTTTCAAGCGTTAATCCAAATTTCGAATGGCGGGATGGAATAACGGCAGCGCGCAGATCGCAGCGGAGACAATCCCCGCGGCGACAAAAACAGTCGTGACGCCGATCAGATCGATCAGCCAGCCGGTGAACGCGAAACCGACGGGCAGAAGCACAAACGAGCCAAGCATATCCACGCTGGAGACGCGTCCCATTTGTTCGGGCGGAACCATCTCCTGCAAAAGATTCGTCCACACCAGCCCGACGATCTCAAGCGCTGCGCCGTTGAGTAACGCGGCAATGATCAGCACCGGCAGCGGAACGGTTAACCCGAACATGCCGAGGCCCAGCCCCGCGATGATACTGCAAATGTAAATGACAATTCCGCGATAACGAATTTTGGGGAACGCGCCCATCACCAGACTCGCAATGGCAAATCCAATCGGGAAGATGGAATAAATAAAGCCAAGCATTTTTTCATCACCGCCAAGATGTTTGACAAGGAATGGCATTCCAATGCTGTAGGGTCCTGATAGCGTGATATTCGTAAATGAAAAAACCAGAATGGTGATCCATAAAATAGGCGATGCGAAAATTGTTTGAAACCCTTCGCGCAGGTCTTGTGTGAAATGTTTGAGCGAAAAGTTTTCTACGTTCTTACGCGCCGGTGCGGATAAGGTCAGCAGTGGGATGACGGTCAGCGCGCCGATGAAGAACGAGATCGAATTCAAGCCGAATGCCATCGTCGTCCCACCAAAGCCAGCGACGAGTCCGCCAATGGCGGGGCCGGCTACACGCCCGAATTGCATACTCAAACTGTTGATCGAATTCGCGCTGAGTAAATCCTCTTCGGGAATAATCTGTTGGATCAAAGCGTTATAGGCGGGCATAAAAAATGCGTCGGCAAATCCGAAACATATTGAGATGATATAAATTTGCCACATCACCAGTTGATCTGTATAAGCCAGCCATGTGCCGACCAGCATGACCACGAAGCGGCCCGCATCCGAGAGGAAGAGCATCTTTCCGCGCGGAACTCGATCCACGATCACGCCGCCAATGAGCACAAAGAGGATCATCGGTAATGCGCTGAAGAACAAGACCATGCCCATTTTTGTTGCGGAGCCGGTTTTTTCCAGCACCCACCAGGCGATGGCGATCTGAAAAAGAAAATCGCCGATGCGTGAAAGGGTTTGCCCGAAAAGCAGCACTGCAAATTGTTTATGTTTTAACGCGCGGAAGGTGAATTTCATGAAGTGCTCCTGCCTATACATACGCCGTTGGTTGAGTAGGCGGCGATAGCCGCCGTACACTTGCACCAGCACGCAAGTGCAGGTGTCGAAACCAACAGACGCTAAAAATATTTTCTGATAAGGTGTATTCTGTTTACTGGTGGTTTCGATACGCCTTTCGCAAAGTGCGCTCAAGGCTACTCAACCACCTGGTTTATTTGTAAATTTAAACACATCTTTCTGCGCGTGGATTTCAATTTGGTTATTCTTATAGACCGTAACTTTCCCGGCGCCGTAAACTTGCCATGTATCATTTGCATCGTTAATCATTCCCGTGCGTTCATCAATGCCGATTAATGTTATGTTCGGCAATAATTGCATCAGTTGATTCGCCCAGGCTTTGCCAAAATTGTTATGATGCGGAAGCACACATGCGTTGGGAATTAAATTCAAGCCGCGCAAGATTTTCTTTTCGTAGGGATCGTAATAATGTTCGCACAAAACCATCGCCCCCGCGCTGCTGCCTGTGATGACTGCGCAATTAAGCGCGGCTTGCCAGCATAAACTGTTTGCAAGAGTCTCCCCAAGATAGCGCGGAAATCCACCGAGCAGATAAATTAAACGTGAATTGCGAATCAAATCCGCGAGTGCGGAATCATTTGCGCTTGCTTTATCAATTACATCCGCTGTGAAAACATTTTTTGCACCGAGGCTTTGAAACCAGCGCACGCCGTTATTGCCCGCGCGTTTGTGATTATTGTCGGGCGCGGCGGCGGTTGGGAGGATGCAAATGCGGGCATCAAATCCGCCCGCGAGTTCGATCGCGCGCAGATCCGGCGCGGACATGCGCCCGCCGCGTTGTCCCGATGCTTTTTCGGGAAATTCCGCGCCGCCTTCAAGGAGCAGGTGTCGGGTCATTGTTCGCGCGCTCCACTTCCACACGCATTTCAGATCCATCGGTGCTGATCGAAATCCAGCCGCTGCGATCTGTGCGCAGCATCGAATAGCCTTGCAGCGCGTCCAAAGTTTCCTGCGGGGGCAAGCCGTCTTTGTCGCCGGCGGCAACACTCAAGATCACTAGCTGCGGATTTAAATTCTTTATCACATCAGACGGGTTGGATGGAAAGTACCCCGAGTCCGCTAATAAGAGCACATCAATTTTATCGAGTGCTTTTCCATTATCAAGCGATGGATATGTATTCGTATCCACGCCGATGGGAAGCAAGGTGCGGAAATTTTTATACTCGATGAGTAACACGCTGCCTCTTGCGCCCACCGATATAACCTGAATGAATAAATCCTGCCCCATCTCCAATTTTTGCCGCATCTCTGCGTGCGTAACTGGAATGCCTTCTTTCGCGAAGAATTTATCCAGTGCCTGCGCGGAAAATGAGGCTTGCATATTTCCGCTCCACAAAACATTTTGCGGCGTGTATCTTTCCACGACGCGCGGCAAAGCGGCGAGTTCATCATCATCTGTGGAGGCGATGATGAGCCAATCCAACCGCTTGCCAAAGAAAGGCAGCCGCCTGCCGAGTTCATCCGAAAGTTTGGATGTGCTGGGTCCGCCGTTGATCAATACGTTGCGCCCTTCGGGAGTTTGGATCAAAACTGCGTTGGCTGAGCCGACATCCAAAAATGTGATGTGTAATTGCCCGTCGCCGGTGCTGGCGGTTGCGCGCCATAACACGATGGTGCATATAAATAAAATTGTGAATATCAGCGTGTACGCGGCGGCGCGCATGGAATCTTTTCGGGCGTTGAGCCACTCCGTGATGGCAGACCAGCCAAAGGTCACAGAGAAAAGCGCGATATACGTGGACAGAACAATCCACGGGGATGAATCGTTCAGGTAGATTGATCCATTCGGCACGGTGTTGAAAAATTCCACCATGCGAATCGTGTACGCCGAAAAAGGCCATGCGATCCACGCGAGCAGTTGACCGATGGGATAGATGACCAAACTGACGAAAGCCGCCAGCCCGCCGAGGATCATCACCGGCGGCTGAACCGGCAGGATGAATGGATTGGCGATGAACGAAATAAGGGAGATGCGTTTGAAATGATAGGCCATGATCGGTATGGTTGTAAGTTGCGCGGCGAATGTAAGGATAACGTTGTCGTTGATGAAGCGCGTGAATGCGCTTATATCATGTTTTGAGATTTTCGAGAGCAGGTTGCTGGTGAAGTTTGAGAATGGTTCTGCGTAGAGAATCAGACCGAGCGTGGCAAGAAATGAAAGTTGAAAGCCGACATCCCAGACTACGAGCGGGTTGATGATTGCCATGATCAGCGCGACGACTGCGAGCGCATTCATGCCCGCGTTGCGCCGGCCAAGTTGACGCGCCAGCAGCGAGATGCTGCCCATCAATGCGGCGCGCACGACCGCCGCATCCGCGCCGACGAGGAGTGTGTAAAACGCAATGGAGAGAATTGCGAAAACCGCGCCGAGTCTTTCGCCGAAAATATTTTTGAAAAGGGAGAAAAATATTCCGGCGATGATGGCGATGTTAAAACCTGAGATGGCGATGATATGCGCGGTGCCGGTGTTCTTGAACGCGTTTTGCAAATCGGGCGTGAGGCCTGTATCCACGCCGAGTAGAATACCGGCGAGCAGTGAGGCTTCGGGGTCGTGGTAGATGCGGTAAATATTCGCGAGCAGTTTATCTTTGAATTTGTAAACCTGGCTGAGGAAAAAATTTCCGCCGTTGCCGGGTAGGACAGTCACCTCGGCCAGCGACATGTTGGAATAAACGCCGTCGCGCGCGAGATAATCGCGGTAGGAAAATTCCTCGTTCTCGGGCGGAGTCTTCAACTTGCCGCGTATACGCACGCGCTCGCCATATTCGTACGCTTGATTTTCCGAAACGCGCACGAGCACGAGTCCGTGCGCGGGTAATTCTCCGCTGCCTGAGTCGACTGCTTCCACGTTGAGTTTCAGGTTGGTGTATGTATCGCGGTAATCGGGCGGCTCGTCCAATGTGCCGGTGACCAGCACGTCGTACTCGCGGTCATTGTAAAAAGCGATGTGGAAGGGATCATCCAAATTTGGCTGCGCGATCTGATATCGCCACGCGCCGAGGGAAAGGAAAAATAAAAGAATGAAATATGAAGGCTGGATGCTGAAGAAGAACTTGAAGATCGGGTTGTCTGCAAATTGTGGAAGGAGAACAAGCAAATAAAGCAGGGCTGCAATAAACAGAAAGGCAAACCCAATCCCCAACCAGAGATTCACAGAGAAGGCGAGCAGGCTGGAAACAACAATACCTGTGATGAATGAAAGTGAGACCCAGACCAATGGCATGGCGGAGATTGTACATTAGATTTGCGCGGATTTGAATGTGTATTACGCAAGCAAGTATAATACGAGGCGTTCAAAATTAAAAAAACTGGAAACTATGTCACTTATCACTGTAAATTCACTCTCTAAATCCTACGGCCCTACTGATATTTTCAGCGGGGTATCTTTCTCCGTGGTCAAAGGCGCGCGCATGGCTATTGTCGGCCCCAACGGCATCGGCAAGACCTCGCTCATGCGCATCCTCATTGGCGTGGATGAGCCCACTTCGGGTTCAGTCGCGCGCTCGAAGGGCGTCCGCATCGGCTATCTATCGCAGGAAGCGGATTTCCAAATGACCGGCACGCTTTGGGATGCGTGCGAATCCGTCTTCGAGCATTTCAAATCCGAACAGGAAGAATTGCATCGCCTCGAAGGGCTGATGTCTGACCCCGATCAATTTGAAGCGGCGATGGAACGCTACGGCACCCTGCAGGAAGAATTCGAGCGCCGCGGCGGATACACCTACATCACGAAAATTCGCCAGGTGCTGACCGGTCTTGGATTCAGCGAAGCCGATTACACCCTCGACCTCGATCATCTCTCCGGCGGACAAAGAACGCGCGGATTTCTCGCCCGCCTGCTGCTCGAAGACCCCGATATTCTCCTGCTCGATGAACCCACCAATCATCTCGATATCGCCGCCGTTGAATGGCTCGAAGGTTATCTCAGTCAATGGGAAGGCGCGGCCATCATCATCTCGCACGACCGTTTCTTTTTGGATAAAGCCAGCAACGCAATTTTGGAAATGTTCCCCGGCGCAACCGAAAACTATCGCGGCAATTACAGCGCGTATCTCAAACAGCGCGTCGAACGCATGGCGCGCCGTCAGGAAGTTTTCGATGCCGAAAAAGAAAAATTGCAAAAAGAAATGGAATACATCCGCAAAAATGTAGCGGGACAAAATGTATTGCAAGCCAAAGGCAAACTCAAGCGTTTGTCGCGCATTATTCAAGCCATCGAGCAGATCGGTATGGAAGCTGCGCTCAAACAAAAGTGGATCGAAACCGCCGGCGAAATTTCTGTGACCACTTCCATCCTCGGCGTGGACGAAGCGGGTCGGCGCATCAATGCGCTGCAATCGCCTGTGCGTCAGTTGCCCAATTTGCATCTGCGTCTCAATCAGGCCGCGCGCTCCGGTGACATGGTCATCCGCACCGAAAATCTCAAAGTGGGATTCTCGGATAAATTTTTATTCCGTTCCCCAAATATTGATCTGCGCCGCGGAGATTGCGCCGCGTTGATCGGTCCCAACGGCGCGGGTAAATCCACTTTTCTGAAAACGATTCTTGGGCAGATCCCGCCGCTCGAAGGTGAAGTGACTCTCGGTGAGAGTTTGCACATCGGATATTTTGCGCAGGCGCACGAGAGTCTCGATCCGCAAAAAAGCGTCATCGAAGAGATCTCGTATGCCACCGGCTGGGTTCCGCAAAAGGCGCGCGAATATCTCGGTAAATATTTATTCTCTGGCGACGATGCATTTAAAAAAGTTTCCATGCTCTCCGGTGGTGAACGCGGACGTCTCGCGCTGGCAAAGCTCGCCTTGCAGAATACAAATCTGCTGCTGCTCGATGAACCCACCAACCATTTGGATATTCCCTCGCAGGAAATTCTCGAAGCCGTGCTCGATGATTATGAAGGCACGATCCTGCTCGTCACACACGACCGCTATCTCGTGGATGCGATCGCAACCCAAATTTGGGAGATCGATACAGACGAATCGCATCTCATCATCTTCAAGGGTATCTACTCGCAGCTGAAGGAAGAACGTGAAAAAGATCTGGCGCGCCGTGCTGCCGCCCAAGTGGAAAAAGAATCCGTTGTTGTGAAGGATACTCGTAAAAAGGACGCGCCAAAAGCAAAGTCCGCGAATACGAAGGCCAGCCCTGAGCAGAGTCGAAGGGAAGAAAAACAAAAAGCCGCTAAAATGCAAAAAGTGGAAAAAAAGATCGCTGAACTCGAGGCTCAACTTGCCGAAGTCAGTGAGAAATTGGCGCATCCATCCAAAGACGCCGGAGAAGTTGTCAAGTTTGCAAAAGAATATGACCGCGTTCAAAAAGAAATGGACGCGACGCTGGCGGAGTGGGAAACGCTGCAGGGATAAAATCTTCCTGGGCAGTTACAAAATGATTAAGTATGAAGTTATTCTTTATTGGAGCGCAGAAGATGATCTGTTCATTGCAGAAGTTCCCGAATTACCCGGGTGCATGGCTGATGGAGCGGATTATCAAGAAGCGTTAGCCAATGTGGAACAGGTCGCAAAAGAATGGATTGAAACTGCCCGTGAACTAGGCAGGAAAATTCCAGTGCCAAAAGGTAAGTTGGTGTACGCCTGATTGCAAACATCCAAAGCGATGATGGCTTTGGATGTTTATTAATAAATATATTTGAATACAAGCCCGTACAAAAAGAGATGGATGCAACGCTGGCAGAATGGGAAACATTGCAGGGATAAAAGATACTGCACGACTCGCCCGCAAAATTATTTTTGCGGGCGAGTTTTTTAATCCAGAATAGGACGCTCAGCAATTCCAAATCTGAAGTCTTTTGCCACCGATTTACACAGATTTTCACGGATTGGGATTAAAAAATCCGTGTAGATCGGTGAAATCCGCGGCTGGCTTCATTTGTTTTTGGGCTTTTGTCCTCAGATTTGGAATTGCTGGAATAAATTTTCAAAATAGTATCAGGAGTAAAATAAAACAAATACTATAGATTCGCGTTGATATGTATCATGTTGAAATAAGGAGCGCAAAATGGCTATAATTTCTTTTAACGGCAAGACCTACAACAATCTCGATGAAATGCCCGCGGACCAACGCGCGGCTTACGAACAGGTGATGTCGTTTATGAAAGATGAAAATCACAACGGCATCCCCGATATGTTCGAAGGCGATGTCGTCCAGAAGATGATGACGATGGCGAGTACGCGCGTCATCGTCAATGGACAGGAGATGCAGAATATCGAATCCATGCCGCCCGAAGCGCGCGCAAAATTCGATCAGGCAATGGCGAAACTTAGTCAACTTGGTATCTCTGTGCCGGGAAATCCTCTTGAGAGGATGGCGCAGCCTTCTCCGCAAATCGCGCCGAGTGCGCCGGCTTTCACGCAGTCTCCTTCATTTGCACAATCCGCTCCATCCGCGATCACGGAAGATGAAGGATCGCGTACCGGGATTATTGTTGGAGTCGTTGCGGCTCTCGCTGTTTTATTTTTATGCGCTTTGGCTGTGGCAGGATACCTTCTTTTTAAATAATCCGGCGTCGGTTGCACTGATAAATAATCGAATTTCCAAATGCATTGATCGCGGAAGATTCATCTTTCGATAAACTTGAAGTTATAATGCTTCAAGTTTTTTATTATTGGAGAATGACCCTATGCGAAAACTGATCGGTCAACGCGACAACAAAAATAAAATGGCGATGTTTGAACTAATGATGCGGGTACTTGCCGGCTGCATTCTTGTAGCGGCGCTGGCGGGACTCTTTCGTTATTTCAACGGGCAGGATGGACTCTTTACATTTCTCACAAGCGGCATTCTGTTTGTCGTCCTGTTGGTCGTCAATGCGCAGTATCGCAAGCATGTGATCAGGATCCAAATATTTATGGACAATTTGCCCATTGATTTGTGGATGAGCGATAAGGATGGACGTTATATTTTACAAAGCGGCGAGTCTTATAAATTGATGGGAAATGTAACTGGCAAGATGCCGGATGATTTAAACATGCCTGCCGAGATACTCACCGAATGGAAATCCAATGCTCAGCAAGCTTTGAGCGGGGAAATAGTTTACAAAGAAAGTTCGATCGTTGTGAATGGAGAGGCACGGGATTTTTTAACCAGCATTACTCCTGTTAAAAATGGGGAAAATATTATTGGGTCTGTGGGTGTCAACCTTAATATTGCAGAAAGAAAAAAAGTTGAAAGACAATTGCGGCGTTCTGCAGAACAACTGACCATGCTGAATGACATTGCGCGGGCGATCACAACCCTTGGGGATGTGGATAGTGTCTTGAATCTTATCCGCGTACAGGTGCAGCGTTTCCTGCCTGTGGATACGTTCATGGTGCTGCTTTATCAACCCGAAACGAATATGGTGTCTTTTCCGCTGGTATATGACAACGGCAGGAATTGGTCCGAGCCGGACCGCGAACTTACGCAGGATATGAGATCGTACGAGATATTAAAGACGGGCAAGTCACTTTTGTTAAACCTTACTGAAGAGGAACTTAGGAAGATTTCTCAAAATAAAAATAGAAGCCTCATTGGCGACCGTGCCTCAACGTATCGTTCTTTTATCTACGTCCCTCTTATTAGGCAGGATGGGATCATTGGCGTGATCTCAGCCATGGCTTACAACTTTAACACGTACACCCATAAACATCTTGAGTTACTTGAAAGTTTTGCGCTGCAGGCGACTGTTGCCATTGAAAATGCCCGCCTATTTCAGACGCAGCAAAAAGAGATTGCAGAACGCAAACAGGCGGAACAGGAAACTTTAAAGTTAAATGCGGAATTAGAGGAGCGTGTCGAGGCGCGCACCCTGCAGTTACAGGAAGCCAATTTGAATCTGAACTTTGAAAAGGCGCGGCTTGAAGTCTATAACCGCCAGCGCGAGGTCATTGCAGATATGACCAATATGCTGCAAGCCAGCCTTAATACATTGGAAGCATCCGATATCATTTCGACACACCTTAAGATGCTGTTCCCGCGCAAGGATGGCGCGTTGTACCTGCTGAATGAATCAGATATGTTTGAACCGGCTGCAATTTGGGGGGCACAGCAGTCATTAGATGCGCTGTATGCCACCAACGATTGCTGGGCATTAAGGCGCGGCAAACCCTATCGCTTTGGAATCGATCATCTTAATCCGCCTTGTTTACATCTTGGCAGTAATATTCCCCGGCATTCTTTGTGTATTCCGCTTTCAACGCAGGGTGAAAACCTGGGGAACCTGCACATTTCAACCACCAACGATCAGGACCAGGAACTGACGAGCGATGAAGAACTGCAATTTATGGAAAACGTCGCGGATAGTATCGCCCTCGCGCTGGCGAATCTGCGCCTGCGCGAAAAACTACATATACAATCCATCCGCGATGTATTGACCGGTTTATATAATCGCCGCTATTTCGATGAGACTCTGCTGCAGGAAATTAATCGCGCCCGCAGGAGCAAACATCCCTTAAGCCTTCTGCTGTTCGATATCGACCATTTCAAAAAGTTCAACGACACGTACGGTCACGACGCGGGTGACTTCGTGCTTAAGAAAGTTTCGGAGACCATGCTTTCCCTCATCCGCGAAAGCGATACTGCCTGCCGTTATGGCGGTGAAGAATTTATTATCATCCTGCCTGAAACATCCGTTGAGATTGCGCAAAAACGCGCTGAAACCTTGCGCGCAGAAATTTCACGAAACGAATTGAAGTTTAACAATGAGTTTCTTGGCGTAATCACGATCTCCATTGGCGTGGCGGTTTATCCACAGCATGGAGAGCAGGAGCCCGTGCTCATTAAATCAGCCGATAAAGCGTTGTACCAAGCAAAACAAAGCGGACGGAATCTTGTAATGGTCAGTGAGTAAATCATTACGGCACAGTCGGCACCTTAAGCAAGACGCCGACCAAATAACCGGCCATGGCACTCAATGTTCCGATAAACATCATTTCCAATCCGCTGCGCATTGGCTTGCCCACAGTCATGCGCGCTTTGTACGCGCCGATGAGAAATAACACCAACGCGGTAACTATCACAGACATCCACATGCTGGTGGCAACAGATAAAAATAAAAATGGCACAACCGGAACAAGCGAACCGATCACCGCGGAAATACCGACAATCCACGCGGCGCGGAATGCGGTCTTTCTATCCACTGGCGCGAGTTGATGTTCCTCCGCCATCATCACCGCCACCCATACATCCTGATTGGCTGTGATCGTTTCTACGATGTGATCCAGCAATTCCCCTTTAAATCCTTTGCTCGCGTAAATATCGCGGATCTCTTTGATCTCAAGATGCGGTGTTTCTATAATATGCCGGTACTCGCGTTCGCGTTCGCTTTGATACAAATCCGCGTCTGCGAGTGTGGTTGTGAATGCGACTGCGCCCATCGAAATGGATTCGGCAAACGTGGTGGCCAGCCCCGCTACTAAAACCACGCGCACATCGTTTGTCGCGGCGGCAATTCCCAGCACAACGCCAAGCACGTTTACAAGTCCATCCTGCGCGCCGAGGATAAAATCCGAAAGTCCCGACGCGCGTTTATGCGGATCGGTCTGGGTGTGATGCAAAACTTCATTAATAAGCTGATCGTGTAATAGAGGGTCCATGTATATATCATACAATTATGCGCCATCCTTGATAATGGACGAATGTCATCGATTTTTTAGGGTCAATATTTTAAGGTTTTCCCATTGAAATTATTTTTTCAACGTGCTAAACTCCTTACATAATTGAAAGGAGGCATCTTCCTCTAGTATTAATCACAAACACGTAAGTTGCGCGCAAACAAAAAGGTTCTGGTTTGTAAATAAGTAAAAATTGGTGATCATCCCGCTTTTATTTTGATACCGCCCATTGCCCAAAAATATCTCTTGCCAAAGGATAAATAAGGAGAACTCATGCGTAAGTTAATCCGTCTATCTGTGATCGTTGCAACAATACTTGTTTTAATAACCTCAATAACAGGCAGAGTAAATGCTGCGCCCGCTGCTAAGGCAAAATGGACTGTGATGGTGTACATGTCGGGGGATAATAATCTTGAAGACTACATTGTAAAAGATCTTGAATTGGAACTTGCGCCCACCGGTTCCAGCGCGAATGTGCAAGTCGTTGCGCTGGCAGATCGCGGCCCCGGCTACGATATCAGCCGCGGCGACTGGCAAACCACAAAACTCTACCATGTGACGCAGGGAATGATCGCTGACTCTGCCAGCGCCGTTGCGGATTGGGGCGAGCGCGATATGGGCGATAAACAAACGCTGATCGATTTTGTCACATGGTCAAAAGCAAATTATCCCGCCGATCATTACGTGCTCTATTTCTGGGGTCACGGCTGGAACTGGCATCCCGGCTATGTGATGGCTGATGATACGAATGCGGGTACGCTTGACCTCGATGAATTAAAAGCCGCGATTCCCTCCCTCGGTTTTATCGACGTGGTCGGTTATGACGGCTGCAACATGGAGTCCATTGAGGTACTCTACGCATGGCGCGGACATGCGACAGCAGTATCTGCATCTCAAGAATACGTTGGCTGGAACGGCATTGAATATGATGTAGTCCTCGCGCAGTTGGCCGCCAACCCGGCAATGACCGCCGACCAGGTTGCCATCGCCACCAGTCAAAGCGCCTCCACTGATAAAACATGGGCTGCCGTTGCAGTGGACGCGCGCTTCACCACGCTCATCACCGCAGTGGATCAATGGTCTATCGCGCTGAAGAATGGTCTGGCTGCGAACCGCAAGAAATATGACCGCGCATTCGGCGCCACCCAGAATTTCTGGCAAGCCCCAATGGATAAAGATTTGTACGACATGGCGAATGAGATCAATAACAATGTCACTGATGCAACCATCAAAGCAAAGAGTCAGGCTGTGATGAGCGCGGTGAACGGCGTTGTGCTGAATGAACACCATGTCAACGGCTATCCCGATGCGCACGGCATCACGATCTATTATGTATCCAGCGCCGCCGGCAAGGATGCAAACTACACCTACTATCGCACCAAGGTGGATTTTGCCCTGCAAACCGGCTGGGATGAATTCATCGACGCGTACGCGAAGTAAGTAAAATTCCAAATAAAATCAGCCCTGATGTAAAAGTCGGGGCTGATTAATTTAACCGCCAAGCCTTGACATCCCCTCGATTCCGCAGATAATTGCATTAATAAAATAAAGGCTGTGACAGAGGAAAGTAAACCGGCAGAAGCCGCCAGAGATGTGTGAAGCAAGCGTTGAGATCACACTCGCCCGAAACCCCTTGAAGTTCCCTCTTGAGCCGTGAAGGTGAACGTAACATAGGATTAATCCTGTGCTACACAATAGTCTGAACCGTTTTCTCAACGTTATCAGAGAGGCTGATGTTTGTCAGCATAAGTGAGTCTGTAAAGGCTAAACTGGGTGGTACCGCGAGAATTCCCTCTCGTCCCAATTGTGGACGGGAGGTTTTTGTTTTGTAGCGCGAGATTTATCTCGCGTTATCAGGCGACATAAATGTCGCGCTACGTAAATTCTTGGAGGCATGTATGTTAGATCAGTTAAACGAGATCGAAAAAGCGGCGCTGGATTCTTTGCAGTCCATCACCGATCAAGCCGCACTGGATGCGTGGCGAATAGCGCACACCGGACGCAGCTCGCCGTTGATGGCTGTTTTCTCGGGGTTTGGAAAACTCTCGAAGGAAGAAAAACCAGTCGTGGGGCAGGCCGCGAACCGCGTCAAGGTGGCGCTCGAATCCGCGCTGGAGGAAAAATCCGCTGCGATAAAAAACGCCGCGCTGGCGAAATCCATCGCAGAGGAAAAATTGGATGTGACCCTGCCCGGGCGCGCGGTCAAGATCGGACGTTTGCATCCTGCCACGCAGCAACTGCGCAGCGTGCTCGCCATCCTCGCCGAGATGGGTTTTCAGGTTTACACCTCGCGCGAAGTTGAGACAGATGAAATGAATTTTCAAATGCTCAACTTTCCGCCGGATCACCCCGCGCGCGAAATGCAGGATTCGCTTTATGTGGAAACCGCAGACCGCGGCGAGAATCCGATCTTGATGCGCACGCACACATCGCCGGGACAGATCCACGCGATGCGCGAAGCCGCGGCGACCAACCCGCAAAATCCGCCGCCGATCCGTATTGTGCTGCCGGGCATGTGTTTTCGTAATGAGCAGATCACCGCGCGTTCCGAAATCCAATTCAATCAAGTGGAAGGACTCGCCGTCGGCGAAGGAATTACGTTCGCGGATTTGAAAGGCACGCTCGCGGATTTTGCCCGCCGCATGTTTGGTCAGGATGCGCGAATTAGATTCCGCGCCTCGTATTTCCCCTTCACCGAACCCTCCGCTGAAATGGACGCCGAATGTTTCGTCTGTGGCGGCAAGGGTTGCGGCGTATGCAAAAATTCCGGCTGGCTTGAAATTCTCGGCTGCGGCATGGTGCATCCCAATGTTTTGCAAAATGGCGGCTACGATCCCAAACGTTACACCGGTTTCGCCTTCGGCATGGGACCCGAACGTCAGTTGATGCTGAGAAACAAGATCAACGACATTCGTTATTTCTGGGGCAACGATGTGAGATTTTTGGAACAGTTTTAGGTAGAGCAGATATTGGATATTCGATACTCGTAAAATCAACTTATCGAATTATCGAGGTTTCTATGAGTATTAGCGGATTGGAAAAATTGGATGTGTGGTGCAAGGCACGAGAC
>VFKN01000107.1 GCA_009885525.1 Anaerolineaceae bacterium
ATTTGTTTATGATTTGTTTTGGGAGTCATGGCTTTTCCTTTTTCGGTTTTGTCACCTGCAAGGATACCAAGACTCCCCTCTTTTTACACACTTTTCGTTATACCACCAAGCCATTTATCAGTATTTTGGAGGAAAGATATTTGAATACAACCTTCAGGACGCACTTAGAGACGGTTGGTTGTGTCCTTATTCTTATCATATAAATTTAGTGGGAATGACAATTGCTGAGCGTAGCGAGTACCTTGAATTTAGCGACAAAATTAGAGTAACATTACTTGCATTAGCAAAAAAATACGGATTACAAATCATTGACCTTCAAAAAATCCTAAAAATACAAAGGGCGGAAGGAAATAATCAACTAGAGTTAATGCTATTTGAAAGAGCCAACATCGTAAAAGGCGCAGAAGGAAAATTGGCAATATTAAACAAATTAGCAAAAGACCGAAGCATAAATTCTTGCATGATTTACTGCAACGATGAAAATCAAGTTTCAGAATCGTTAAATCTGTTAAATGCTGAAGGTCGAACATCTATAGGTTTCACATCGACACGTTTAGCAAGCCTTGATCGCAAAAAAATTCTAAGTGACTTTGAAAATGGGGTTTATGATTTTATTGTTGCTATCAAGTGTTTAGATGAAGGAATTGATATTCCTAACACAAAAAACGCACTAATAATGGCATCAAGTAAAACCGAAAGAGAATGGATACAACGGCGTGGTCGTTTATTACGCAATTCACCCGGAAAACAAAAAGCCACGATATATGACTGCGTTGTTGTTCCCGCGCACGTAGACGAAGATGGGAATATCCTTGACCGCATTCATTCAACTGAATTTTCAATTATTGACGGTGAGCTGCAAAGGGCAAATGAATTTGCTCAGTCAGCCATAAATGCAAGTCAGGCATTATTGTCGATTAGCGATATTAAGCGAGAAGCAATCAGGGTAAAGATTGAGTAATTTGTTGTTTAGTTTGATTTAGCAACAATGCTATTTTTTCTGCTCTTTCCCTTGCATCTTCCCAGTCGTCGTAATTCGAGCAAACACAAACCTCTCGATTTTCAACCGAATCAATAATCTGATAAGTGTCACCGTCAAATTGCGATATGTAATATCGTTTTTTATCAGTTTGTTTTATTTTTACAGGTGGGAAAAAATTTAATGTCATATCAAAGCCCTTTCTGCAATATTACTGGCTGTTGCTTTCGCATGAAAATCCAAAACCGAATCGTAATTCCAGAATTTTATAAACGGCTTGATTGAGGCAAAAGAACTCAGTGTCATTTTGTCGTTAAATTCGGCTTGTCTTTGGCTGTCTGCGACAATGTAAAAACCTGTTCTGAAATCCTGTAATTCTACAAACTTCAAAAGCGAGTTGTAAATATCGGTTGAATGTTCAATTTCGAAAAATGAATTGGGATATTTTCTAACATTAAACCAAGAGACATCTATAGTTTGCGCTTTTCGCAAAACTTCGGCGTAAGTAAATTCATGCAATTTTGATAGGGTCGTAACATCACCCAATTTTTGATTAGCATACGGCCTATTTTTATCTTGGGCAGGAACAAACGTTTGAAAGCCTTTCAAGTTTCCAATTTCAGCAACCAAACCTTGAAAAAAATAATGGGAATAATCCCGCTCTTTGGGCTGGGTAGTTTCACCTGAAAACAAACGAAGAACTTTCTCTTTTTCAGAAGTTAACGCCCAAAGTCCAGGACGGACTTTGAAAAACTCATCATTTACTTGGACGATTCTTCTGATGGTCGCAAAGGGGGTTTTTGTTCCCCAAGCGCAGCCAGGAATTTTTGGGGCGGTTTGATACAACTGCCCAAGCGTTGCATAGCCGCCGTTTTGTTTCATTGCTAAAAGAACCGCTTCATGTTGTTTCATAACCAACTCCTGTTATTCGACGTTAAGATTGTAACTTTTCCTTGATTGCTCGTATTCATTACTCAATTCATAACAAAAAATTGTTTCAAAAGTTGTGTCTGTTAAATAAGAATTTTCCAATAACAGTTTTTTATATGCTTCGTCAGAATTGATTCCAGAAGCAATGCCTATGACTTGCAAATTCTCAACTTCGATTATCTCATTATCTTCGATGCTGGGTTGAAAAGTCTGTCCTTCGTCAGTTAAAAAAATAAAGTTTTTCATAAGCAAGTTGTCTCTCCCGTTAAATTTTCTCAAAAGGATCTTATCAGCAATTTCGACAAAGATCAATTGATTTTTTGTTTTCATGCCAACAAGTTTACAGAATGTCACACAAATCACAACCTGATATAAGTGACATCGTTAAAATAATAAGCGGACAAGCCTTTCGGCTGTCCGCTTATATTGACGTGTGTTTAATCCCCTAAAACCCAAGTTCCTTGAAATTCTCCGCTTCGGGTTTCATCCAGCGCTAGGCAAATGACGCGCTTTAAAATCCTCTTCAATTCGCTCCTGCAAGTATATTTTAATAAGTGATTGATAAGGCACATCGCGTTCGTTTGCCAATTGGCGCAAAGCATCCAATAGCGATTCGGGCAACCGTAAAGAAATCGCTTTGGTGGAGGGTTTCAAATTGGGGAATAATGCAGGCTTGGCGTTACTCCAATCGAGATATTCGGAAGAATCGGCTTTACTCCAAAAGTCACGTTCTTCATCTTCATTCTTGAATTTAGGAAGTTGCTTGCTCATAAATTTTTCGCTCCTTTTTACTCATGTCACGGGCGGAAAACACGCGGATTTTGTCTTCGCGAACAGTAAATGCAATAAATAAACGTCTGCCCGCAGTTGAACGACCCAGCACAAAATATCTTGGCTCTTCTTGAGAATGGGCAGAATCTGCTTGAAGCAGTAAAGGCAGGTTGAAGAATACTTCTTCACATTCGCTGCTCAAGACGAGGTGTTTTTCCCAATTCTTTTCGCGGTTACTTTCATCCCAATCAAAGCCGGTAAGGTGACTAAGGACTATCATAAACGTATATTACTATAATATACAAAAAGTTGTGGGCTATTTTTCAAAATCAAAACCCAAGTTCCTTCAAATTAGAAATGGTTTCGATACAAGCGGGAACGAGCGTCCGCTCTACTCAACCATCGGGGCTGCTAAAAACCCAAGTTCCTTCAAAATCTCCATCTTCTATTGAACAGCCGCCATCACCCGTTCACGAGTCTACGCAAAACTCAGGCAGGCGAGAACGTCTTCCTTTCTCAGGTAAGGACATCAGTCACAAGTTAAGCATTTTTGATAAGTGTCAAGGAGCAAATTTGAGGCAAAGAAGCCTATCTGTAGAGCGTGCCCAAGCATAAAACTGCTAGAACCTGCAGCAAAATGCCATTGACATGACTTTCCAAACCTTAACTTGTGACCGATGGTGTAAGGGTATCAATCCTATTGCGTTGAAATTCAAGCCTGGAACAACATGCTTACACTTGCACCGTACGCAAGTGCAGGTGTGCGCGGCGGAAAAAAATTACCGATGCGCCAACATCCTTTCACCTTGGTGAAAATCCAATTATACAATCAAATAGGTAATGCCTTATTTCAAAAGCCGCTCTGGTTGATCGTAATGGGCGATAGGTGCATGGCGTTATCTTTACTTGACATCTATCAAGTCTATCTACAACGCTATGCCTTGGAACATTTTTTTCGCTTTGGCAAGCAAAAATTTCTGCTTGATAAATTTCAGACACAGACGATGAACACGAAGAACGTTGGTGGCGGTTAGTCGCAGTTGCATACCTGCAACTGCGGGTTGCCAAAGATGCGGTTTTACACTTGCCTCATCCTTGGGAACAGTATTTACCTTCCATCGTCAACAAACAAATCATGCCCGCAATGGTCTTACGCGACATAAGCCGAATAACGCGAAGCGGACCAGATTGGGACGCCTGCTTCCGCTCCCAAACGCCGAGGTAATTCCCCGGGCAGGCGTAAAGGCATGAAACTCACCCCAAGAAAATATCAGCCTGTGTTGAAAAAGGGTACGCTTCCAGTTTTTTAGGCTATCGAGACATTCGTTTATAGTTTTGTAAAGGTGCTGCCTTGCTTCGTTTCTCAAGCAGTATTTTCAAGTTATCAAAAGTCCGAATATAAGATGCTTTGAATTATAAAAGAATCAAAAAGCCATTCCCGTTCAGGAAAGGTCTGTGGAAAATAAAATTTACTGCTTTCAAAGAGGTCATCTCTACCTGTTTGAACCACTTATAAATACAGATGAATCACAGCCACTCCCAAAGGAGTGGAAAGATTTATAAGAAATCCAACCTAATAGACCGTCTTTGCAAAATCCTTACAACTACGAATAGACACTATCATTAATAGTATTTAGGTGTACAATATTATTATCTCAGAAAAATCTTTTTGAGAAATTTTAGAAGAAAGGAGAAAAACACCATGTTATTTGCCCCTAAAGAAAAAGGTCAGGGACTCGTGGAATACGCGCTCATTCTCGTTTTAGTTGCTATTGTTGTTATCGCTGCGCTTATGATCCTCGGACCATTGATCGGAAACGTATTCAGCACCATCAACACCAGCCTCAGCAGTTTCTAGTCTGGAAGTTAAACAAAACAAAATGCGGACTGTTAACAGTCCGCATTTTGTTTTGTTTAACTTGTTTGTTCCATGCTCAACCCAATATTATGCTGTGCGAATTTTGGCGAATTGACTCGATTGCGGCGAATGTGGCTTTGGTCACGCCAATGATTTGCTCATAAGGGATCGGGGGGCTACCTTCTTTGATGGCTTTGACAAATGCGGACATTTCATTTTTCCAGCCTTTGTCCTGCGCCATTTTTTCTTCTTTCCTTTTTCCATCTTTGATGGTTTGCAACGAAACATAATCATCTAAAACAGCGATCATTCCTTCGCAAAAAACTTCAAGCCTTTCTTTCGGGAAGGATTTATCTCCATTGGCGAGATAATCTACAACGCCAATGGAACCATCGGGGAAAGTGAAAGTCATGCTGACGTTGTCGTCGCGGTATTTGCCGATATTGGGAAGTGCGTACGCAGTGACGGATATGGGAGCAGCGCCGACCAGGAAGGTAATCAAATCAATAAAATGACAGGCTTCGCCGATGATGCGTCCGCCGCCAATGGTCTCGTCCTGGGTCCAGTGATTAAGTGGAATATAACCCGCGTTGATGCGATAATGTGCGTGGAGAGGTTCGTTACGAACTGCGAGTTGTTTGTAAAGGGATTGAGCGAGCGGAGAGAAGCGCCGGTTAAATCCAGGGAGCAGTAAACCGTTATCCGTTTTCAACAGCTGCTTACTGATGACTGATAACTGTTTACTATTAATTGCCAGTGGCTTCTCAACAAATACATGTTTGCCCGCCTTCAATGCCTTAATAACCAGATCGGCGTGAGAATCATGCCGTGTGAGAATGGCGACTGTGTTGATGTTCGGATCGTTGATGATCTCATCTTCGCTGGAGGTGGCGTATTGAAAACCGAATTTTTTGCCTGAGTGCCGGGCATGAAGCCCGCCTGAGGATGCGATGCCGACGAGTTCAAAATCCTTGTTGTTCTGAATAACGGGGAGTAAAGTCGCGTTGGCGTAAAGACCTGCGCCGAGAACTCCCAGATGTATGGTTGACGATTTGCGATTTGCGATAGAAGGGAAAACAATTCTTTCTTCTTTCTTCTTTTCTTCCGAGTATGTTAGCAATACGCCAAGAAAATTTTCTTTCTTCTTTCCCGTAATGACCTCGTATGCTTGAATCCCTTTTTCAATGGGGAGACGATGCGTGATCAGCGGCTGAACTTTCAACTTTCCACTTTCCATCAAATCAACAATGGATTGGAAGTTACGCCCTTCCGTCCATCTTATGTAGCCGATGGGATAGTCATTTCCGCTCTCTTCGTAATTTGAGTCGTAGCGGCCGGGCCCGTAAGAACGCGAGTTGATGAAGTTGAGTTCTTTTTCGTAGTAAATTTTTCTTGGGATGTTTAACCCAACTGCGCCGGTGGCGACAATTTTTGCGCGGTCACGGGCGATGATACCCGCAAGTTCAACGGGATCATTTGAGGATGTATCGGCGCAGATGATGATCGTATCGAAGCCGCGATTGGCGGTGAAACTCTGGGACGCTGATTCTGCCTGCGCGCGCGAAACAGCCCGAAGTCCAAGTGAAGACGCGAGCGCAATCCGCTTGGGGTCGAGGTCAATACCGAAGACGTTGCATCCCGCGGCGGCAGCGACCTGAATCGTCAATAATCCTAAAAGACCCAAACCGATAATGGCAACATTTTCGCCGAGTTGCGGTTCTGCGAGTCTGAATCCATGCAGGGCAATTGCGCCGAGCGTGGTGAATGCGGCGGATTCGAAATCCACATTTTTGGGGAGCGGAGTTAAAAGATTGCGCGGCACGACATTGTATTCAGCGTGTGAGGCGTAACCGCCGCCCGCGCATGCTACACGCTGACCGACTTTGAAGCCTTGCATGTTTTTCCCTAACGCAACGATCGTGCCGGCGGATGAATATCCAAGCGCCATGGGTTGATCGAGGCGGTTGAAGGCGGCTTGCATGGTGGGAACGATGCCTTCGCGTTTGGCTTTATCGAGAACCTGCTTGACGAGATCGGGACGCGAGCGCGCTTTGCCGATATAACTTTTCTCGGCGAACTCAACAACCATACGCTCAGTTCCAGCAGAGACAAGTGACGCGGAAATTTTTACCAGCGCCTGTCCTTCGCGCGGGGTGGGGACGGGAATGTCTTCGATTGTCGTTTGTCCGTTTTTGATATTTTGGAGGAGTTGCTTCATAATGTAGGCATTAGGGATTAAGGATTAGGGATTGGTGAAAGTATAACGCATGTGTAGAGTGAATATGACAAATGTCACCTCTTCGGTTAAGTAAAAACTTAATTATTGATTTTTTGTTTTTTAAGTGCTATCTTGAACTAGACTTTGAACAGCATTGGCTGTTCTATCATCATTTACCAAAAGGAGATAACTATGTTAGGTGGCTATGCAAATCGTATCGCGTGGATCGACTTATCGGCTGGTAAAGTAGAATTCAAGCCCGTTCCTGAGGATGACGCCAAGAAATATATTGGCGCACGTGGCTTAGGTGTGAAGTTCGTTTTTGATAACGGTCCAAAAGTGGATGCGCTCTCCCCTGATAATATTCTATGCTTCATGAACGGTCCTCTAACTGGCTCCGAAGCCAACATGAGCGGACGCATGGCAATCGTGACAAAATCGCCTTTGACTGGAACCGTAACTGATTCCCACCAGGGTGGCTGGTCTGCCGCCCGTTTACGCTGGGCTGGTTTCGATGGTTTGGTTTTCAGAGGTAAAGCCGAAAAGCCAACATATGCTTATATCCATGATGATAAATTGGAATTGCTTGACGCTTCAGAAGTATGGGGAAAAGGCGTGCATGATACCGTAAAACATTTCAAGGAAAAATACGGCGAAAAAGATTTAACCGTCATCGCCATTGGACAGGCTGGCGAGAATCTTGTCAAGTTTGCTGCCTGGATTAACGAGAATGACCGCGCCTCTGGCCGCGGCGGAACAGGCTGCGTAGGCGGCAGCAAGAATCTTAAAGCCATCGTCATCAAAGCTGAGAAGAAGATCGTCAAAGCCGCAGACCGCGATGCATGGAAACCCGCGCATGATCGCGCGCTCAAGAACATCATGGCAGAGGAGAACATCACCAGCCCGAAGAAGGGCGGTCTCTCAGTCTATGGTACAAACGTGTTGATGAACATCACCAATAGCATCGGTGCCCTTCCCTCCATGAACAGCTCCCTCACATCGTTTGGCGAGAATGCCGAAAAGATCAGCGGCGAATGGGTCAATGACAATATTTTGGTGGATAACCCCACTTGCCACGCCTGCCCAGTGGCTTGCAAAAAAGAAGTAGAAATTAAGGACGGGCCGTACAAGGGTCTGCACATGGAATCGGTGGAATATGAACCCGCCTGGTCAGTTGGCGCAAACTGCGGCAACAACGATGCGCGCCTCGTCGCCAAGATGATTGACCTTGCCAATGACTTTGGCTTCGACGCCATTGAAATTGGTCACCCGCTTTCGATCTGGATGGAAGCCAGCGAAAAGGGTTATACCAACGGTTCAGGCAAACTCGCCTGGGGCGACGCGGACGGCATGACCAAAGCCGCTGAAATGATTGCCAGGCGTGAAGGTATCGGCAACATCATGGCAGATGGCGCTAATGCCACCGCCAAACATTTTGGTCATCCTGAACTCGCGATGACCGCCAAGGGTCAGGGCATTCCCGCGTACGATCCGCGCGGCATGAAAGGCATGGGACTTGGCTATGCTACATCCAACCGCGGCGCGTGTCACCTGCGCGCTTATGTCGCTGCCGCTGAAATAGGAGTCATGCCCTTCGGCTCACTCAAGGTTGATCCGCTGGCATGGAAAGATAAAGGTGGCTTGGTAAAAATCTTCCAGGATATCCACGCTTTCTCCGACAGCATGGATTTGTGCAAGTTCAGCGCATTCGCCATGGGCACTGATGAATATGCCCAGCAATACTCTGCCATGGTCGGCGTACCTTTCACCAGCGACGATGTGTTGAAGACGGGTGAGCGTATCTACAACCTCGAACGCCACTACAACAACCTTGCGGGCTTCGGAGCTGGCAGTGACGAATTGCCAAAACGCTTCACCGAAGAGGCCTCCACACAAGCCGGTTCGGTTGGTCATGTCTGCGAGTTGGATGATATGCTTGTAGAGTATTACACCGCGCGCGGCTGGGACAACGGCGTGGTCAGCGATGCCAAGTTGAAAGAATTGGAAATCGCGTAAGAGCAAGTAATAGGGAATAGTAATCAGTTTTCTGTAATCAGTAACAAAAAGGCGATGCGTCCGAAAGGATACATCGCCTTTTTGTTTGTCATTCTGCATTCATCCTCCTGCACTTATCCCCCAGCCCTGAGCGTTTTCTTCGTAAACCGTTCCAAAAAATCATCCGCGACCAGGTCATCCAACTCCATCGTTAAACGAGATTGTCCAACTGAAAGTGAGAAAAGGCGAAACGGCTCCATCTTTTCGATCTTCACGCTCCAGCCATCCCCCTGAATCAGATTTTCTCCAGATAATATACCGCCCAATTCCTGTAAATATTCCTTCAGTAAATAATAAGGAATACCGCGCATTTCGTGAACAATCATCCGCATTGAACTACCCGCCACCCACAGGCGGAAATATATCCACCTTATCATTTGGTTGAATGATCGTATCGAATTTATCGGGCAAATACACCGCCTCACGGCCATTAATAAAAAATTTCATGTGCGGCAGGAAATTTTCATTCGCGTCCAGTAGTTCCTTATGCATGAGCGGATAATCTTTGACGAACATTTGTACAAGTTGGATGGCAGTAGTACCAACAGATAGGTTTAATTCCACTGTTTTTTTGCCCACAATTGGGCGAAGCGTAGCGTAGAAGTTAACTTTCATAACCATCTCTTCCATCTTCAAAAATCTCCTCATACGAGAGTATACCAAATACAACTAATAAGCAAAAGATTTCGTTATTTTCCTTTACGCCTTTTTAAAAACGCCGTTCCGAAATCGAGAAACGCTATACCCCATGGTTAAAAAATAATAAGTGGACAGATATATAAATAGATACGCAGGTATACTTGCGCTCTATATTATCAGTAGATCACGAAAACGTAGTAACGACTTCAGTCGTTCGGCTAAAAAGCGACTCAAGTCGCAACTACGAAGTCTTTTCGTGAAGTACTGATTATATTTAAAATCTTTATCTTCGCAGGAATGTCTCATGCAAATCATCACAACAAAAATAAAACTCTACCTGCCCCTTATCAAATCCCTGCAAACCAGTTTATTGTTACTCACCGGCGTTGCGGGCTATCTCAGCGCGCACACCAAAGTAGATTGGATTCACTTCTGGCAAATGCTGCCCAGTCTTTTCCTTGCCATTGCCGGTTCGACCATCCTCAACATGTGGTGGGATCAGGACATCGACACGAAAATGAAGCGTACGCATAAACGTCCCACATCCGCGGGGAAAGTGACACGTAATGAAGTCTTCATGTTGGGAATGGCTGTTTCGATCATCGGCATTGGTTGGGCTTTACTCATCAATTGGTTTTATGGCGTTGTCGTCTTTGCGGGCTTATTCTTTGACGTGGTTGTTTACAGCATGTGGCTCAAACGCCGCACCTGTTGGAGTATTGTTTGGGGCGGCGTTTCGGGGGCCATGCCCATCCTCGCGGGGCGCGTGCTTGCCGTCGGACAAATTGACGCGGTCGGCGTTTTGCTCGCCTGTGCGGTATTATTTTGGATACCCACTCACACGCTTACTTTTAGTCTCAAATTCGCGGATGATTACAGCAACGCGGGCGTGCCAACTTTCCCATCCACATATGGCGAAGCCGTGACGCGTTTTGCGATTGCCTTCTCAAGTGTGATCGCCGCATTGACCATGGGCACCGCCGCCATGTGGATTGGCGTGACCGCGGGCGTGCTGCGCGTGATTATTGTTTTGAGCGCGGGTTTATTCTTCCTCGCAGCAACCACGGTCTTCTATCCCTCCGATCGCGTGAACTTAAGTTTGTTCAAATATGCATCCATGTATATGACCTTCGCGATGCTGTTGATCATCCCCGCATGAAAATGTCCGCGCTCGACCGCATCCTGCTTTTTGCCATTGGATTCCTCGCCGCATATCAAATCGCCATCGGCATTGATAATATGGGCAGCGTTCCCATTGTTGCGTACACCATCGCATTCGGCGTTTTATTGGTTGCCGGATTACTTCTCATCATTCTTGGATTTGAAGTTTTGGACGCGCCAGTTGTGGTCATCATCTCGACGATTATCCCGCTCGCGCTTTCACTCGGGTTGATCTGGCAGCACCTCGCGTTTTTGCGAACCCCGTATTTGATCTTCGCCGCCGTGAGTTTCCTCGCTGTGATATTGACCCGCGTAACCCCCATGCAGAATAAATTGCCCGTCATCACAATTGCGATCACGCACGGCATTTCGGGCATCGTCATCTTTTTACTGCCGATCATCATCTCGATTCAAGGACAGGCAAAACCGCTATTCTCTCTCGTTGGCGTAGGCGGTGCATTAATCGGGATTGTCGGGCTGCTGCTCTCGTTCTTAAAAACAGGCAAGCCCATATTATCGAAAAATACTATTTTGAGTTTATTCCCAATTTTATTACTGCTGACCACAGCGTTATTTGTAGCGGGTTTCAAATACGGATAAAAGCATGCGCACAAAAAACATCCCCGTCAATTGACGGGGATGTTTTTATTTCGTTTCCGCTTTTTCTGAAGAGGGAGTTTTTCTCATTTGTTCTTCCTGCACCATGCGGATGCCGTTGGCGACCTGATTGCTCATCTTTGAGATCTGATCCTGCAGCTGCATAAGCGTATCGACCACATAATTATCCGTATCCACACGGGTGGCTTCCGACTCGTTGCGCGCCTGATTGACGATCTGATCGGCGCGGCGTTGCGCTTCCTGCACGATCATATCCTTTTGCACCAGCTGCTCGGATTTATCGCGGGCGATCTGCAGCGTGCGGTTGGCTTCTTCCTGTGCCTGCGCCATTACGCGGTCGCGCTGCGCCATCACTTGCTGCGCCTTCTTCACTTCTTCAGGGATGGCAATGCGCATCTGGTCAATTAATTCCAACATGCGGTCTTCATCCACGACGACATTGTGCGTAAAAGGCACCGCTTTCGCGTTGTTGAAGAGTTCTTCCAATCGGTCAATGAGTTGCAGGATGTCCATATTTTTTTTGCTCCGTAGTGCGATATTTATATCGCTCTGCCTACTAGCGACATAAATGTCGCGGTACAGATAATCAATTCTAGCACAAATTAATCCCGAAGTGAGTTTGGCGGGGATTGTTCTCCCATATTAATTACTTTAATATGCAGCGCTTCCTTCACGTGCAGCGGAACCATGCTGGAGACATCGCCGTTCAGCGTTGCGATCTCGCGCACAGTGCTGGACGATAAAAACGTATGCTGCTCGGCGGTGATGAGCGCAACGGTTTCGATATCCTTCGCGAGGCGTTGATTCGCGAGCGCCATGCGGAACTCAAACTCGAAATCGGAAAAAACGCGCAAGCCGCGCACGATCACATGCGCATCTATTTTACGCGCAAAGTCGATTGTCAAACCGCTGTAACCTGTCACCTTAATTTTGGGATTGTCTCTGAAAGCCTCTTGCACCAATGAAATTCGTTCTTCGGGTGAGAACATCAGCGATTTCAAAGGCTTGTCATATACAGCCATCACCACTTCATCAAACAGACGCGAAGCGCGGTTGGCAATATCCATGTGCCCAAGATGGATTGGGTCGAACGTTCCGGGAAATAATGCTCTGACCATTTCTCTCCAATTCATAACCACGAAGGACACAAAGAGCACTAAGGTATAAAGCCTTAAAACTTTGTGTCCTTCGTGTCCTCACCTGCACTGCACCAAACGCAGTGCGGTGCAAGTGTTGTGTTTAAGATACGTCGCCTTTGCCTTGCCCCCAAAATCTCTCAAACGCTTCCTTGAGCAGGGCATGTTCGGGCTTTTCAAGATAGGGATCGCGCTCAAATAAAAGTTGAGCCTGATCGCGCGCTTTTTCAATTAATTTAACATCGGTGATGCTTGCCATCTTCAACGTGGTTGCAAAACCAGCCTGGCGTGTGCCGAGAAATTCACCGGGACCGCGCGTCTTGAGGTCGAGTTCGGCGAGCTCAAAGCCGCTGTTGGTTTGCGTCATCGCTTGCAGGCGTTCGTTTTCGGTGGCGTCTTCGCGGGTGGGAATTAACAAACAGAATGATTGATCCGCTCCACGCCCGACGCGCCCGCGCAGTTGATGCAATTGCGCCAGCCCGAATCGATCCGCGCCTTCGATCAGCATCACGGTCGAGTTGGGTACATCCACGCCTACTTCGACCACCGTCGTTGAAACGAGGATGCTATATTCCTTGTTGCGGAACTTCGTCATCACTTCATCTTTTTCAGCGGGCTTCATGCGCCCATGCAAAAGACCGAGTCTGAGGTCGGGGAAAATCTCTTTGGATAGTTTTTCAAAATCATCCACGGCTGCGCGCGCTTCGATCTTTTCGCTTTCATCAATTAATGGATAAACGATAAACGCCTGCCTGCCGCTACTGATCTGCCCACGAATGACCGTGAACGCGCGTTCGCGTTCCTGCGGACGAAGTACAAACGTGCTGATCGGCTGTCTGCCAACGGGCATTTCGTCGATGACGGAAATATCGAGGTCGCCAAAAACGGTCAGCGCCAGTGAGCGCGGAATCGGCGTGGCGGTCATCACCAGCAAGTGCGGATTGCTTCCCTTATTGCGCAGTGCGGCGCGCTGTTCCACGCCAAAGCGGTGCTGTTCATCAACTACGATGAATTGCAGGTCCTTGAACAGGACAGGCTCTTCGATAAGCGCGTGTGTGCCGATGACAATTTTTATTGACCCGCTCAGCAGCCCATGACGAATCTCTTCTTTTCGAATGTCGGGTGTGGAACCTACCAGCAAGCGGATCTCACTCTCTTTTAAGACGCCGCCCTCGCCCGCCAATAGACTCTTGAAATTGCGATAATGCTGCTCCGCCAAAATGGATGTGGGCGACATGATCGCAGCTTGCGCGCCCGCATTTGTGACGATTGCCGCCGCTAAAGCCGCGACTACTGTTTTGCCCGAACCCACATCGCCTTGCACGAGTCGATTCATGGGCTTGCCGGAATCGAGGTCGCCGCGAATATCGGAGAGTGCGTTTTGCTGCGCGTTGGTCAACGTGAAGGGCAGCGAAGATATGCGCGCGTCGATCCACTCGGCGGGCGTAGTAAAGCGGCGCGCATCCACCGATTTCCAATCCTGCTTCTGGCGCAGCACGCCCATTTGTAAATAGAAAATTTCATCAAACCCTAAACGCTCACGCGCAAGTTTGAGTCGATCCTGCGAACTTGGGAAATGAACCTGCGTCAACGCTTCGCTGAGCGAAACGACCCGCGCCGCGAGCCGAATGTTTTCGGGCAGCGCATCCACAACGGCGGGCGCCCAATGCTCGATGACTTGTTTCATAATGGTGCGCAGCCATTTTTGCGCAATTTTTTCGGTCAGCGCATAAATGGGAACAATGCGCGCGGTGTGCAAATTTTCAATTTCTACAGGCTCATATTCGGGGCTGTTCATTACAAGCCGCCCAAGATATTGATCCACTTTTCCCGAAACGGAAATTGCATCGCCTGATTTAAGTTTGTTCGCGATCCACGGCTGGTTGAAATATGAAAGCCGCAACGCAGCTGTGCCGTCGCTGATAATGACTTCCTGAACAGAAGACTTGCCGCCTTTGATCGGTCGGGATGCCACACTTTGAACGGTGCCGATGACCGTAAGAATTTCGCCATAAAAAAGCGAGTTGATCGGTTTGAGCTGGCTGTAATCTTCATAACGGCGCGGAAAGTAATAGAGCATATCGCCGAGCGTTTGCATGCCGAGCGTGGCAAGCGTCTCCGCATGTTTCGGTCCCACGCCTTGCAGCACGGTCAGATTCGCGCTCAACGCGGCGGGAGTCTGGCTGGTCTTTGCGCCCACGACGACTTCGGAACGCGGCTGCGGAACGGGACGCGGTTTGCGCTGCTCTTGCGGCTGCGGAACGACGGGACGCGGCGCGGGAGCAGGCTCCACCACGCTCGCTGTGCGCGGAGTTGGTTCCTGCGCGGGACTTGGCGGACGGGGAGGTTGCTGCTGCAGCGTCTTCGGTTTTTGCCCCGCCTCGGGATAAGTCTCGGCAATGCGCTTCCATAATCCTTTGAGCGACTCGGCGCGCCCATTGGCGTTGAGTTTTTCATACGAACGTAAACGCGCAACAACGGCCTGAATTACTTCTTCGGCAATGCCATCTGTGCGCGCTTCGCCTTCCCAAAAATCGAGCATTTTGGCCAGCCCGCCAATGATGGCGGTGTTTTCATATTTGTTTTCGTGTTCGAGACGAAAGAATTTTCTAAGTTTCTCTAAAGATGGTTGCATGGGTGATATTTTATCATGGGGAAAGGGTCGCAAGAGATACTACTGTGAAATGTAAATTTCGGGCATGGAATTTCCGGCCGCATAATTACTTAACTCACCTTACGCAGTTTGTAATCCCGAAGGGATGCTAGGATTATAGAATAATGGCATACAGATATTCAAATCCCGAAGGGATGTCAGGATTTGTGCCATAAAAATATGACACCCCTTCGGGGTTATTGTGCCTATCTTATGCAAATCTATAATCATTTCACTCCTTCGGAGTTTTGCTTGCGTAAGATGAATTACTTAACATTGTTGTGTGGCGATGATTATTTCAAGTGGCTTTGCATACAGGTTGCACATGATCTGGAGAATTGTCCATTCAAAACACGGCCGCCGGCAATTGAATGGGATTGTGATGACATGGTTGGGTGCATAAAATAAAAGGCGAGTGGAAATTCTCCACTCGCCTTGGTTTAGAAAATGACGGACTTTGGCTAGTTACCGATTGTCGCGAACCAGGCTCCGCCCGGGCTTGTGACAAAAATCAATGGCGCGATGCAAGGCTGAGGCAGGCTCAAATCCGTTTCGAATTCAGCGTTTCCGCCTCCGGCAGACGCCTCTCCAATTGTGGCCGGAAATGCATCCGTCGTGACCTTCTGGGCAACGCCATTACCATCCAAACAACTCACAACCGCCCTGAAGGTTGTAACAGTGTTCTTGCCAATATTCGGGCCGGCAGCAAAGACCAGGCCTTGAATTTCCAACTCAAGGTGACCGCTGGCTGTCAGTTCACCGGATGCAGAGCCGACCATCCAGGGCAGCCCGCCACCATTGATTCCGCGAATTGGGGCTTTGATTCCAGTCATACCGGCGGGAACGCCCACCATGCTCTCAAATTCCAAAATCTTGGTTTCTTTGGCCATCGCGGCTGAGGGAGTCGAAACTGCCACAAAAATTGTGCTGATTACAAGCACTACCGCCAGAATACCGATAAAATACTTTTTCATGTTTTTCTCCTTATTTGATCCATGGGTTTTGGTGACGTATCACCTTTCAATTATGTATACGCCGAAATACCCGCTTTTGGATTTTACAAATGCAGCAGATTCCATTTGAGAAAAAAAGTCGTGTTCAGTATGTACAAAGATAACAAACTCGGTACAATAGGTGTGTGACCAACCTTGACGACGTCGAATTGATTGCGCAAGTGGCGAACGGAGATGAGCGTGCGCTCCTTTCGATTTATGACCGCCATGCCAGCCGCGTTCATGCGCTGGCGCTTCACATTTTGCATGACCCCATGTTGGCAGAAGAAGTCACGCAGGATACATTTCTCAAAGTATGGAGCCGCGCGCGTCAATACCTGGCTGAGCGCGGCTCTCTGCTTACCTGGGTCTTGACCATCGCCCACCGCACCGCGCTTGACCGCCTGCGCCTTGAGGGCCGCCGGCCAACATTATCCACTTCGGAAGACCCCGATTTGATATGGCAATCCATTGCCAGCGAAGATTCGATCACCTCCGAAGCGCGTTGGCGAAGCATGTATTTTTCCGTTCAGGCCCTGCCCAATGAACAACGCCAGGTGATCGAACTGGCTTATTATCAGGGCATGAGCCAGAGTGAGGCCGCCGAAGTGCTTGGCATACCTCTTGGCACTGTAAAAAGCCGAATACGCAACGCGATGGAAATCCTGCGTCAGGAATGGCTGAAAGACGAATTGAAATAAAGTCCAAACACGGCATTTTAAGCGTATATATTAGAGAAAGAGTATCAACTCATGACAGATAACCACCGTATCTTCCGCGAGAATCTTGGCGCGTATTCCATTAACGCCCTGGATGCAGAAGAGACTGCCGCACTACAAACCCATCTACAGACATGTGACTCATGCCGCGCAACACTGGCGGAATATCAACGCGTCAGCGCCGGACTTCTGTCCGCTCTGCCACCCCAGTCGCCTCCTCCCAATTTGAAGAGATCTCTCGCGGCGCGCCTGCCCAGCGCAAAGAAGACAATTCGTCCGCGTTGGCAAATACAATGGACTTTTGGACAGTCCGCTGCCGCAATCGCATTTATATTGCTGTTGGGTATGAACCTGCTCTCTTTCTTTCAGGTACGCGCCCTGCAGCTTCAGCAGGCTGATCTCGTCCGCCATTTTGAAATGGAGCGAACAGCCCTTGCCATGATCGCCTCACCTGGCGCGCAGACTCTCCCCATCAGCAGCGAAAAGGTAACGGGGTCTTTAATTGTTGGCATTGAAAAGAATTCAGGGATTTTGATCCTTTCGAATTTGCCCGAATTGAAAGAGGGCGAAACATATCAAATCTGGCTGATCAAACCGGATCAAGGACGCGTAAGCGCGGGACTGTTTGAAGAGAATCATGAAAACAACGTCACAATTGTTTCTCTTGGTTCAAAAGATTCATTTCAGGGATATATCGGAATCGGCGTCACGATTGAACCTGCCGGCGGCAGTGATAAACCCACAGGGCCAAAGGTATTGGGTGTGAAGTTCTAACAGGCGCGAGCAAGTCAACGCAACTAAATTATTTTCTTATCGCCGCAAACCCAACGCCATTGGGTCCCAAATGCGTGCCGATCACGGCGGTAACATTAACCATCAAAATATCGCGCGGCATGGATTGGCGCGCCTGACTCATTATCCGGTCGAGTAGATTCTTCGCGCGCGATTCTGCATTGGTATGCAAAATAGCGAGTTGTTCCAAATCCCCTTGCTTGAGCAAAAGATTGAAAACGCGTTCATCGGCCAGATGCGTAACGCGGACTGCGCCAATCGGTTTGACTTCCCCATCCAATAATTCGATCATCGGCTTGATGGATAAAATCCCACCGAGCGCAGCAACCACTTTAGGAACGCGTCCGCTGCGCTTGAGATATTCCATCGTATCCAGCGCGGCGGTGACTTGTAATCTTTTGCGCGTGGATTCGATCTCAGCCAAAACAGATTTCAATCCCAAGTCTGCGCTTTCAGCGGCGGCGATGACCTGAAAGCCAAGCCCCAATGTCAGCGATCCGCTGTCAACGCAGGTGACTTTATCTGGGAAATCTTTTGCGGCCTGCTGCGCCACGTTGACAATGGTCGTCAACTGCGACGCGGCGTGGATGGAGACAATATGGTCACAGCCTTGCGAGAAAAGATCATCGTAAACTTTGGCAAAATCCCCGATAGACGGAGCCGCCGTGGTGGGCGGTGTTTTCATCGAAGGCAGACGCGTATAAAATTCTTCGCGCGTGATGCCCGTCCCGTCTATGTATTCCTTCCCCTCGATAACAAGAATGGTCGGGATGATGCATATTCCAAGTTGTTCCGCAAGATAAGCGGGGATATCCGAAGTTGAGTCTGTAACGATGCCGATTTTCATGTGACTACCTTTTCATTACTTCCAAATATTTCCGTATTCAAACTCACCTGTTAGCAATTGACCTTCCGCAAAACGCTCGAATCTGAATGAACTGATATCCACTGTTTTTGATTTGCCATCGAGAATTAATTCGGACATGCTTGCACCAGCGGCAGGGGATATCTTGAAGCCGGTGCCGCTCAATCCGCAGGCGAGATAAAAACCCGCGGGTCCCGCCGCGCCGAAAATTGGTCGCTGATCTGGAGTGATCCCGTCCCTGCCAACGTGGACGGAATGCAATCCGCTCTCTTCGATCTTGGGTATGCGCTTGACCATGTTATCGATCAGGTTGTTGAGGAAATTTTTCGTGGGCGTTTGATCTTCGGCATCAGGCGGCTCGTTGCGCATGGATTCATCTTCACCTGCGGCGAGGATCAACGCGCTGCCTTCGGGGCGAAAGTAACAGTTGACGGTATCATCTATGACTGCGGGGAAGTTTCCCAGCGTGGGCGGGCGGTGCAGGAAGGCGACATCGTGCGTCCATGTTTCGAGCGGAATATTTACATCAACCAGATTGGCAACCTGCGCCGCCCAAGTGCCTGCCGCGTTGACAATGATCGGCGCGGAGAATTCACCTTTGTTTGTAGTGACGCCTGTAACGCGTCCGCTGGTGATGTGAATGGACGTGACTTCGCAGTTCTGCATCAGCGTGGCGCCGTTTCGTTTCGCAGAATCAAGCATCGAGTTTGTAGTGAGAGTCGCGTCTGCGTAGCCAGAGTCAGGCTCGTAGGCGGCAAAGTCAAATTGGTCGGTTAAAAAATCGGGGGCGAGTTTTTTTACATCCTCCGCAGAAATAATAGATGTGTTGATACCGATGCGCTGTTGATTATTGACGTTGCCGCGCAGTTTATCTTCATGTTCGCGTTTTGCGATCTGCAAAAATCCCGTGCGCATAAAACCGCATTCACCGCCGACACGTGCGCGCCAGTCGGTAAAATATTTATTGAAGCTGACAAACGCCAATTCAGATTCAGCCTTGAGATCGTAGTGCATGCGCACCAGTCCGCTGGAGTGACCCGTGGCGCCGGATGCGACCACGTTCCGTTCAAGGATCAGCGGTTTAAGTCCGCGCTCGGCGAGATGAAAGGCAATGCTGACGCCGATCACGCCCGCGCCGATAATAATGGCATCGTAGGATTGTGTCATGAAAGATTCCTTTGGTATGGATTTTGTTGGTGGAATTTTAGCAGGTTATTTGTCAGTCGGGCTTGTTCGCAAGGTTATAATCGGCGCAATTTCCAAGAGCAACTCGGTGGTTGAGTAGCCTTGAGCGTTCTTTGCGAAAGGCGTATCGAAACCACCAGTGAGTGATGTATTTTTTATGACAAGAGTACTCTTATCACTTGCTGGTTTCGACACCCGCACTTGCGTGCTGGTGCAAGTGTACGGGCGAAAAGAGCATTCGCCCTACTCAACCAGCGTGTATTTTGAAATAAAAACTTTAGGAGTTCAAATATGAAGTCACATTATCAAGTAGTCATCATCGGCGGCGGGATCGTAGGGACGAGTGTCCTCTATCATCTTACTAAATTCGGCTGGAAAGATATTTTGTTAATTGAACGCAACGAATTAACTTCAGGCTCCACCTGGCACGCGGCGGGCGGATTCCACGCACAGAACGATGACCCGACCATTGCAGGGCTGCAAGGTTACACCATCCGACTCTACAAAGAGATCGAAGCCGAGAGCGGACAAAATATCGGCATGCACATGACCGGCGGAGTCAGTCTCGCGTCTACGCCTGAACGCTGGGAAATGCTCAAAGTGGAAAAATCGCGCTTCGAGACGATGAACATGGAAACGCATCTGGTCACGCCGAAAGAGATTCAAGAGATGTGCCCCATCGTGGATGTGACCGATGTCATCGGCGGTTTGTATGATGAATTTGAAGGTTACATGGATCCGCATGGGACGACGCATGCCTACGCGGGCGCGGCGCGCAAACGCGGCGGGGAAGTTGTGTTGAATAATCGTGTGATTGAATTGAAACAATTAGAAAGTGGAAAGTGGGAAGTGGTGACTGAAAAGGGAACAGTCATTGCTGAGCATGTGGTTAATGCCGCTGGGTTGTGGGCGCGCAAAGTGGGCAACATGGTTGGGATTAATTTACCCGTCACGCCGATGCAGCATCATTATCTCGTCACCGATGATATTCCCGAACTCGCCGCGTTGGATAAAGAAATTATTTCTGTTACTGATTTGGAAGGCTTCACTTATTTGCAGCCTGATCGCAAAGGTGTTCTGCTGGGAGTCTATGAACAAAATCCGCGCCACTGGAAGCCCGAAGGCGCAAATTGGGATTACGGCATGGAGTTACTTCCCACCGATATTGATCGCATCAGCCCTGAACTTGAAATTGGCTTTAATCGTTTCCCTGTTTTACAAAATGCTGGCATCCGCCGTTGGGTGAATGGAGCGTTCACTTTCACGCCTGATGGAAATCCATTAGTTGGTCCTGTTCCCGGCATAAAAAACTATTGGGTCGCCTGCGGCTGTATGGGCGGATTCTCGCAAGGCGGCGCCATCGGATTGACTCTTGCCAACTGGATGATCCACGGCGACCCGGGTCACGACATCTTCGGCATGGACATTGCCCGCTTTGGAAAATTCGCATCCAACGATTCGTATCTCAAAGCCAAGACCGCGCAATTTTATGCGCGCCGATTTGTGATCTCGTATCCGAATGAAGAACTGCCTGCGGGTCGTCCGCTGAAAGTCTCGCCGAATTACGATGTGATGAAATCCGCGGGCGCGTTGTATGGAGTCACTTGGGGCATGGAAACGCCGCAATACTTCACGCCCAATCAAACGGACTTCATTGAGAAGCCGACACTCAGACATTCGAATGCGCATGAATTTGTCGCCGCAGAAGTTAAGTCCACACGAGAAGCGGCGGGGATGTTTGAGAGCGCGGTCTATGCCCGTTATGAAATCATAGGCGCGGGCGCAGAGAAGTGGCTCGATCATTTAGTTACATCCAAACTTCCCAAAGTTGGACGCATCAAACTCGCGCCGATGTTAAATCAAAATGGAAAATTGATGGGCGACTTGACCATCAGTCGCCTCGCCGAAGATCGTTTCTGGATTGTCGGCTCGTATTATTTGCAGGAATGGCACATGCGCTGGTTCAATCAGAATCTGCCCGCGAACGGCGTGACGATCAAAAATCTCTCCGATGACTGGATGGGATTTGCATTATCGGGCCCCAACTCACGCAAGATCATCTCGCAACTCGTGAATGGAGATATGTCACACGAAGCCTTTCCATTTTTATCCTGCCGTGAAATGGAAGTCGGACTCGCCAATGCGATGGTCGCACGCATTTCGTTGACAGGCGAATTGGGTTATGAGATCAACGTGCCTGTTGCCCATCAACGCAGTTTATATTCTGCGCTGATGGATGCGGGCAAAGACTTGGGATTGGTCAACATCGGCAACCGAGCATTGGATAGTCTGCGACTCGAAAAAAATTATGGCATTTGGAACGCGGAGTTTACTCAAGGGTATACGCCTGAGATGTCTTATCTAAAAGATTTTGTTGCATACGATAAAGGCGACTTCATCGGACGTGAATCCGCGCTAAAAGAAAAAGAGACGGGTACAACTCAAACGCTCGTCGCATTGCAAATTGATTCCATTGGCGCGGATGCGCCTGTGTACGCGCCTGTCAAACATGACGGCAAAGTCGTTGGCTTTGTGACTTCATCCGCGTATGGACATTTCGTCAAGCAAAGTCTCGCGCTGGCGTACGTGGATAAGGAGTTTGTGGATTCAAATCTAACTGTGGATGTAATTGGCGAAGCGAAGCAGGCGACTGTATTGAAAGAACCTGCGTATGATCCAAAAGGCAGCCGGATGAGGATGTAAAAATTTCGTTCCATAAATCCTCGTTGGTCGAGTAGGCGGCGGAAACTCTTTTGTTTTTGGCAACTTATTTGTCTCCGCCGCCGTACCGAGACCAACAGTGGATGTAATACCTTTGTCAAAAAATGTTTCTCGCAGAGGTGGTTTCGATACGCCGCAAAAACCAAGAGCGCGGCTACTCGACCACCAGATTTCAACAACCATTGGAAAGTCGTATAATCAGACAAATTAACTCCATGTTAAGGATGAAACTGAATGACCTTGCATACCTATATTCCACAAGACCGCCTGCGCGCCCTGTCGCGCAGAGAATCCCTGCCTGACCGCACCAGCGGAGCGGCGCTCTTCGCCGACATCTCCGGCTTCACGGCATTGACCGAAGGTTTGCGCGATTCTTTAGGCTCGCGCCAAGGCGGCGAAGAATTGAGCAAACATCTCGGCGTGGTGTACACCGCGCTGATTAATGAAGTGGAAAGATACGGTGGGAGCGTGATCAACTTTGCGGGCGATGCCATCACCTGTTGGTTTGATAATGCAGGGGCTGGGAGTCAGGAGTCGGGGAGTAGTGCGGTGAGTTGTGCGTTCGCGCTGCAGGAAGCGATGAAGGTATTTTCTGAGATTGCTCTGCCGAATGGAATCACCACTGCGCTGACCTTGAAAGTGGCGGTCGCAACGGGACCCGCGCGGAGATTCATGGTCGGCGACCCGACGGTTCATTATATAGATTCAATTGCAGGCGCAACGGTGGCGCGGACATCCACAGCGGAACATCTTGCGGCCAAAGGGGATGTACTGGTGGATGAAGCCACAGTCAGCGCGCTCGGCGAGAATTTATCCATCAAAGAATGGCGCGTAGATTCTGAATCACAGGAACGCTTTGCGGTCATAGGTAGGTCGGAGCGCCGCTCCGACTTACTAACGGAGCGGCGCTCCGACCTACGCCCGCCTGCCGCAAATAAACTGCGCGTGTGGATGCATGGCGCGGTGTATGACCGCGAGCAATCTGGCGAGGAATCTTTCTTAACCGATTTCCGTCCGTGCGCGGTGTTGTTCGTGCGCTTCACGGGCATTGACTATGATGCGGACATCGCTGAAAAACAACTCGATACTTTTTTGCGGCAGGTTCAAAACATTGCCGAGCATTACGAAGGCGCGGTTTTGCAACTGATCATCGGGGATAAGGGCAGTTATGCCTATATCAACTTTGGGGCGTTGATCTCGCATGAAGACGATGCACGCCGCGCGGTGAAAGCAGCGCTGGAAATAAAAAATAAATCCGAACTGCAATTACAAATGGGAATTACGCAGGGCGTGATGCGCGTGGGTGCATACGGCGGGGTGACCCGCCAGACTTTTGGGGCGTTGGGTGATGAAGTCAATCTCGCGGCACGCTTGATGACGAATGCGGTGGCGGGAGAAATCCTGGTGAGCGGACCCGTACACAAAGCGATTGAAAAACATTTTTCAGCCGAGCCGCACTCGCCGTTGGTGATGAAGGGCAAAGCGGAACCGTTGCCCGTGTTCGCGGTGACAGGTGAAAGAAATCAACGCGCGATTCGTTTGCAGGAACCGACCTATGCTTTGCCGATGGTGGGACGCGAAAGCGAATTGACAATTATCAATTCAAAATTGTCAATTGCACTTGAAGGCAAGGGACAAGTCATTGGTATCGTAGCAGAAGCAGGCATGGGCAAGTCGCGACTCGTGGCGGAGGTCATCCGCGCGGCGCGGAAGATGGGCTTCGTCGGGTATGGCGGCGCGTGTCAATCGGATGCAGTCAATACGCCGTATCAAACCTGGAAATCCATCTGGGGCGCGTTCTTTGATGTGGACCCGTCTGCACCGTTGAAAAAGCAAATGCGTAATCTCGAAGGCGAGATCGAAGACCGCGCCCCTGAGCGCCTGCAAGCCATGCCACTTTTGAACGTGATGCTGGGCTTGGAAATCCCTGATAATGATTTCACGAAAACGCTGGAACCACAGTATCGTAAGAGCGCGTTGCGGGCATTGCTCGAAGATTGTTTACGCGCGGCGGCGAAAGATGAACCGTTGTTGATCGTCATCGAAGATATGCACTGGATCGACGCGCTCTCGCATGACCTGCTCGAAGAATTGGCGCGCGCATTGAATGACAGCCGCGTGTGTTTCGTGCTGGCGTATCGTCCGCCACAATTGGCGCGCTTGGAAGCGCCGCGACTCGAAGCCATGCCGAATTTCACCAAAATCGAACTGCATGAATTGAATCAAGCCGAAGCGGAGAGTGCCATCCGCGCAAAACTGGCGCAATTGTATCCATCGCGCGGCGGCGCACTGTCAAGCGGGTTGGTAGATAAACTGATGGCGCGCGCGCAGGGCAATCCGTTCTATCTTGAAGAACTGCTCAACTACGTGCGCGACCGCGGACTCGATCCCGCCGACCTGAACAAGATCGAACTGCCCGATAGTTTGCACGCGCTGATCCTCAGCCGCATTGACCAGTTGAGCGAGCGCGAGAAGACCACCCTGCGCGTGGCGAGTATCGTCGGGCGCTTGTTCCGCGCCGAGTGGCTGACGGGCTACTATCCCGAATTGGGCGGCATGAACCGCGTGAAGTCTGACCTGGAACAACTGGCGGAGATGGACATCACGCCGCTCGACTCACCCGAGCCTGAGTTGGCGTATCTGTTCAAGCACATCGTCACGCACGAAGTGACCTACGAGAGTTTGCCCTTTGCCACGCGCGCCAAACTGCATGAGCAGTTGGCGAAGTATTTGGAGACCGTTGGCGCGGCGGCGGACACGATTGCCTTTCATTACGGGCGCAGTGATAACACTGCCAAGAAGCGCGAATATTATCGAAAAGCAGCGGACGCAGCGCGTGAAGTGAGCGCCTTCATCACGGCGGTGGAGTATCTGGCGCGCCTGCTGGATTTGACACTCTCAACTGACCCCGCCCGCTCGGCACTGGCACTGCAATTGGCGGACGCACACTACCGCTTGGGCGACTTCCCCGCCGCGCGCGCCGCCATCGCGCAGGCGCAAGTCGCCGCAACGAGCGACACTGACCGCGCATCCGCGCTGGCGTTGCTGGGCGAGATAACGAGCGAGTTGGGCGACTACGCCGAAGCGCAGACGCTTCTCACGCAAGCCGTGCCACTGGCGCGGGCAAGCGGCGACCAGTTGACTTTGTGCCGCGCGCTGTATGCGCTGGGCGACGTCAACTGGAGGGTGGGCAAACTGGATGTCGCCAAAGTTGCGCTGGAGGAAAACCTGGCATTGGCGCGCGCCCTGGGCGACCTGCCCCGCGAGTTGTTCGCGCTCAATCGTTTGGGGACGGTGGCGCTTCAGTCGGATTTAGCCGAATCCGAACGGCTCTACACCGAAGTCCACACGCGGGCGGTGGCGGCGGGCAACCGCGAGCGGGCGATGACCGCGCTCAACAACCTGAGCGTGGTGGCAGATGAGCGCAAAGAGTACGCGGCGGCACAGGAATATGGATATCAGGCATTGGCGCTCGCCCGCGAGATTGGCGCGCAAGATATGGTCGCGGTGGGTCTCCTCAATCAGGCGGAAGGGGATATTAAACTCGGTCAACTCGCCGCCGCGCGCGTGGGCTTGCGCGAAGGGCTGGCGCTGGCGCTGCGGCTCGGCGCTCTCCCGTGGGTGGTGGGAGCGGTGAGGGGTTTTGCCAATCTCGCCTACGCCGAAGGGCAGACCGAACGGGCGTTGGCGTTACTCGACTTGGCGGGCAAACACCCCGCCTGGAGCAGTGACAACCAGCACCAACTGGACGGGACTCTCGTCGAATGGGCGCTCGACCCGTCCGTGGTGGAGGCGGGGTTGCAGGCGGGCGAGGCGTTGGATTGGGATGCGACGGTGCGGGAGTTGTTGAAGTAGGTCGGACTGCCAGTCCGACTTTACCTGCGGCTGCATGGTCGTAGGTCGGAGTGCCACTCCGATTTACCTCCTGACTTACAACTGGTCGGAGCAACACTCCAACCTACGGATATTTACCATGAAAGAATTCTACCGACGGCATCTTCCACATTGGCAGCCGCAGGGCGCGGTGTTTTTCATCACATTTCGGTTGAAGAACTCATTGCCGTATGAAGTCATTACATCCTTGCGAGAGGAGCGGGAACGCGCAAAGAGTGCGTTGGAAAACATCCCTGAATCAAAAAGAGCAAAACAAAATTATCTTGATGAACACCGCTATTTCGGCAAATGGGATGCGTATCTCGACAAGGCAGAATCCGGTCCGCGCTGGTTGTCCCAGCCCGAGATTGCGGAGATTGTGAAAGAAGCCTTGTGCTATCGCGATGGGAAGGTGTTTGACCTGCACGCGTATTGCATCATGTCGAATCATGTGCATGTGGTTTTTGAGCCGTTAAGTACGTCGGAGCGGCGCTCCGACCTACCGAAGATCATGCAGTCGCTCAAAAGCCACACAGCGCGGGAGGCAAACATTCTGCTCAACAGACAGGGCGCGTTCTGGCAGGCTGAAAGTTACGACCACGTCATCCGTGACAATGGGGAATATACCCGTATACTCAATTACGTTTTGGAGAATCCTGTCAAAGCGGGATTGGTTTTGCAGTGGGATCAATGGCAGTGGACATATTGCAAACCGTAAGTCGGAGCGGCGCTCCGACCTACACCATATTGCTCTTATTATTTTAGGAATACCCTATGACCCCATATCAAACCCAAGTCCTCTACAATGTTCGACTCACCATGCGCGACGGAATCGAACTCTCCGCGAATTTTTTCATGCCGATTCCAAAAACGGACGGTGAGAAATTCTCCGTCATCCTCGAAATGATTCCCTACCGCAAAGATGACTGGCGTTACGTCACCGACCATCAGCGCATGTTGTACTTCGCTGAACGTGGCTATGTCTGTTGTCGACTCGATATCCGTGGCACGGGCAGTAGTCAGGGCATTGCGCTGGATGAATATACTGCCGAAGAAACACAAGACGGATATGAAACTGTCGAATGGCTTGCAAAACAACATTGGTGCAATGGCAACGTCGGCATGTGGGGCATGAGTTATGGCGGCTTCACATCCATTCAAGTTGCGAAACTTCAGCCGCCGCATCTCAAAGCAATCGTCGCTGTGTACGCCAGCGACGATCATTACAACGAAGACTCGCATTACATGGGCGGGTGCAAAACTGTCAGCGAGTGGGCGCAGTACGCGGTCAGTCAGGTCGCATCGAACGCCATGCCGCCCAAAGCGGAATATGTCGGCGATGCATGGGCAGCGCAATGGAAGCAGCGGCTTGAGCAAACTCCGCTGTGGTTGGAGCATTGGCTGCGCAATCAAACCGACAGCGCGTATTGGCGTGTCGCGTCGTTGAATCCAGATTATGAAAAAATAACTTGCGCGTTATACAGCATCGGCGGCTGGATGGATAGTTATGTCAACGCCGCGGTGCGCATGCATGAAAAATGTATCAACGCGCCGCGCAAATGCCTCATCGGAAATTGGAATCATCAAATGCCCGATTACGCCTATCCCGGTCCCAACCTCGATTATTTGCACGAGATGACGCGCTTCTTCGATCACTGGCTCAAGGGCACCAACAACGGCATTATGGATGAACCCGCGTTCACTTTTTCGCGCCGCGAATATACCGAGCCCGAAGCCTTTCCCGCCATGATGAATAGTGAATGGTTTAGTGCGGATGTCTACCCCCTGGATTCGACTCAGCCGCGCGAATTTTTTCTTGGCGACAAATCTTTATCTGCTCAACCAGAACGCGAATCCCTTCGACAGGCTCAGGGCGACGCTTTCTCCGACCCCTATGTGAATCGCCCTACCCACGGAACTGCCTCATCTTATTGCTGGGGTGCTGGCGCGCAGCCGAATGGACTCTTCCGAGATTTACGTCCTGACGAATCTGTCATCCCCGTTTACACGAGCGAACGATTAACCGAGCCGCTTGATTTCATGGGCATGCCCGAAGCCATTTTATATTTGAGTTCATCCGCACCCGTTTCATACGCCGTCGTGCGATTAACAGATGTCGCGCCCGATGGCACATCCGCACAGGTGACCGCAGGGATTTTGAATCTCACACATCGCAATAGTCACAGCCATCCCGAAGCGTTGACTCCAAATGAAATTTATGAAGTCAAAATAAAAATGCGCGCCACGGCTTATCGCTTTCTGCCTGGTCATCGCATTCGATTAACTATCTCGTCCACTTACTGGCCGTTGATATTTCCATCCCCGTATAAATCAAATAATTATCTGCATCGCGGCGGAGAATATTCATCGCGTCTGATTTTGCCTGTCGTAAATCAAACTTCACTTCCCATCCCGCAATTCAAAACCACCCCGCCCGAAATGATTCAACTTGGCGAAAGCATTTCCGACGCGCCCGAATGGAAAATAGAGGAGGATGTCATCGCAGGCTCCATCACCGTCAAATCCTACGGCGGAGACAAATCCACGCTGCCCGATGGCACTATCGTCACCACCTCCGAGCGGATTAACATGACCGCCTATCATCAAGACCCTGCCCACGCGCGATTCTTCAACGACATCAACTACCATCTCATTGAACACGGACAGGATATTCACATTCAGTCCACGGGCACAGTTCGCACCACCGAAACCGATTTCCATTTGGATATTCAACTCGCGGTCAAGTTGAATGGCAATCTCTTCTTCCAAAAATCCTGGCTGGAAAGCATCAAAAGAAATTTGGTGTAAGCTCAGTTTGACAGCTGAAACCAGATCTGCTAGATTGAAATTAATGGAGACTCTATGGGAACTCGAACTCGTGATACTGTAAAAGGACGCGCGGTATATGTGCTGATCCTGATCGTGGGGTTGAATTTAATCTACCCAATAACCAGCGGCGGAAGTCTATTTACCCTGATTATTTATGAAGTGTTGTATGCGGGATTGTTCATGGCAGGGATCGTGATTACAAGCGACAGCCGTTCTCATATCACCTTGTCGGTTGGCATTGCGGTATTGTGGCTGATATTTGCAGTACTGTATGCATTCGACCCGCTCAGTCTGTGGAAGAGCATGATCACTTATGTTATTCTGGTGGTCTTCCATGCAATGCTCATATTCGTGTTGTTCCGCTACGTATTTACATCCACCGAAGTCACTGCGGATGTGCTGTATGGCGCGGTGGCTGTATATTTCCTGTTATCCTTTTTATTTGTCCCCATTTACGGCATGCTGGAAACTTATACCCCGGGCTCATTTGTTGATCATGGAACCGGCAATCCGGTGCAGTGGCAACAGTTGGTCTATTACAGCCTGATCACACTCAGCACCGCAGGGTTTGGCGATGTGACGCCTATTAATCCATGGGCGCGTATGCTGGCAGGCCTTGAATCAACTACTGGCGTGATGTATGTAGCGATCTTGATGGCGCGGCTGGTGAGTCTGTATGAGACTCAGCGGTGGAAAGAGAAATGAAAAACTAATTCGCCGGATGGAAAACATCAAGCGGAATTTGATATGGAAACAAAACAGGAGACAATATGAAATTGCCTCCTGTTTTGTTTTAAGTAAGTTGTTTCAAATGAGGGTTACAGTTTGGGAATCAACACGGGCGTCTTCTTTTTATAAGTCTCGTAATCTTCCTGCCCGCCCCATTTTGCGTCGGCGCGTTTTTCAAGCATGAGAACTCCGCTGACGCGGGTAAGCAGCAGGGTCACAAAAATTTGTATTGGTCAGAGATAGGTTGTACATTTTTTGAGCCACTGAGGCACAAAGACACAGAGAGAGAAAAAAACTAAAAAACTTCGTGACTCAGTGCCTCCGTGGTAAAAGGTTTAAGACTTTTACAAGAGATCTATTTTATTCCTGATCCTCTTTCCAATCTTTATACTTGTGTAAATCCTGCTCGACCAGGATCAAACAAGCGCCCATCACGGCGACATCGTCCAGTTGACCGATAATAGGCAGCATATCGGGAACCAAGTCAAATGGATTGAGGACATAGATCAGCGAGAAGACCATCGAGGCAATTGCTCCATAAGGGATTTGGCGATACGTCCCGGCCCAATAATCCTTGACGATGGAGATCAGCAGTTTCCCATCATCTATAAACCGCGACAGCGGTCCCTTGGCGCTGAATTTCCTTTGAATCTCTTCAGACTTGTTAACCACTTTTTGAACGTCGTTCTGCGTGACGTTTTGCGCCCCGTCTTTTATTATTATCTCGCCGTACTTTGGCGGCACAAACTCTTCGCTCGGTTTGTTTAACATCGTGACTTACTCCTTTTCACTCTACGGATAATATGAGTGTGTTGTGATTTCATTGTATCAAAAAAAAGTTCGACCAAAACCATCCATATGGCTATTTAACGAGAGTTATGCTGCGGGGAACTGATCTCTATGGGAAGATATTTTATTGCAACCACTCGATACGCTGGAGCATACCCAGCAGCAAAAGCGGATGAATGATGAATCGCAGGGTAGTTGATCTCTTCCATTGAGCGGAAAAACTTTTCAATGTCATTACTTGTGAAAGCGAATGTTTCATCTGTTGCCAGTTGAGCGATATACCGCCCGTATAAGATCAGCGTATCTGTGGAGCCTTTGAATTCCCTTGCAGTTTGTATGAAAGCCTCAAGTAATATCTGACTATCATAGCCTGCTGCCGCAAAGGGACGCAAGTGTATCCTGGCGATCTGATCGTCTGGAGAGATCATATCCACCAGAGGTTCTGCAATACCGGAGGCAAGATTTGCCATCTCATTTTCCAACCATACCCGGGCGCTTTCCGCATCCTGTACTGCATGTTCACTTCCTTTGGCGGCTTGATAAACGAGTTTATATAAATCCTCGATCTTCCATTCAGGATAGCGCTGAGAATGATCCATTAAAATGCGGCGGAGATTTTTTTGAGTAATTATTGACTTTTGAAAAAAGTAAGTCCGTTAATCTAGCCAATCGAGTTTAGAATTACGCAAACAGGCAAACAAGCGTTTTTGAGAAATTCGGGTTCGAGAAATGCCAG
>VFKN01000068.1 GCA_009885525.1 Anaerolineaceae bacterium
ATTTGTTTATGATTTGTTTTGGGAGTCATGGCTTTTCCTTTTTCGGTTTTGTCACCTGCAAGGATACCAAGACTCCCCTCTTTTTACACACTTTTCGTTATACCACCAACTTTTGCGTGCCGCCCATTCATTGGCTGTGCCAAGTTGCTCAAAAACGTGGATTGGCTCATCTACGCCAAGTTTGGGGCTGTAACTTTCGGGGCGAAAATCGCTGGTGTTACGAACCAAATTCAATTCCACCCATGAGTATTTTGGGTATTGCTGTTGGTCTTGCAAAAATCGAAACGGAATTGGATACATTCGAATCCATTTTTCACCGTTCAGCAATCCAGCCGTACAGACTAATTCCGTGTAACTGTTCGATGGCAAAGGATATGTTTTTACCGTGACCAAGACTCTGGCATTTGGAATTTCGTCGGGAAGGTATGTCATATGTCCCCCATTGGATTTATAGATGAATAACTGTTCTCTTGAAATTTTTGTTCTTTTGCAAATGCTCGATCAACGTATGCCGATGGCAAAAATTGTAATCGGCTTCAAAACAGACCAGCGCAATTCGCTCGTTTTGATTGGTCAGATCAATCAATTGGGAAATTTCGGCTTTTTGGTTGGGCAACAGTTCGCTTTCATAAGATTTGAATAGGGCTTCATGCGAGACGCTTTCGCCAAGTCCCTTGCGCATGGCGGAGGGAATCCCAAGTTCGGGTACGTGGATATATTTCATCCCTGCGCTTTCGATATAGGTTTTGAAACTCTTTTTGGAAAATCCGTATTTCATGGATTGGGGATTATTGCGGACATCCACGACGAGGGTGATATTGTTGTTAATCAATTTATTCAGGAAGGCGTCAATGGTCAAGCCTTCATAGCCGATGGAGAAAACGGCAGGTTTTCTGTCCATATTCCATGCGAATTGAAGTCCTTTCAACTCTTCGGCAGTAAAGTGCTTGCCAGCGATCTTGCTGCGGGATGTGAATTGGGGAAACTCTCGATAAGTCTTTTTGACGAGCTTGTCTCCTCGCAAATCGCCAATGGATAATTTGAATTTCAACAAGGCGGCTTGGTCAGCGGGTTTAAGTCCTTTTAAGTGGGAGCCTTTGGTGCTTAACTGGAAATCATCAGCAGGCTTTAGAAACCCTAAATCAACCAAGCGACGCTTGTCATAATACGACACAAAACTAAAGGGACCAAATTTATAAGGGAAAAAGTCGTAATAATTCTTGTCAGTCTGCTGGCAGAAATTAAATAGAAGTTTCTCGCAATCTGTGCTTTTTAGATTGCCGCCAAAAACTTCAAGTAAAGCGAGGAGGATTTTTCTTCTGTAGTACATTGTATTACGTGAATTATACAGCAAGTTTGTTCTAATTTCCGTTGCAGGATGAGGTGACGTGTTGACCTATCCCCCGCCATTCCATAAAGGGAATGGGGTTGCTTGCGTGATGAGTTTGGCAAAGCACCCACTCCCCGATTAAGACGAATAATCAACGGCTTGACTTGCCCCTCTCCCAAATGGGAGAGGGCATGGAGTCTACTTCTTTTCTGCTTGATGGCAATTTGAGTTTTCAAAGAAACACTTTCTATATAGTGGCATTTGGCTTCTCCCCTTTAGGGGAGAAGGGAGAGGGATTTGAAAGCAAGTAAAATAGCAGAGTCGTTTTCAGAAAGGAGTTGAAATGAACATCGAGGAAATTCAACAGGCAATTACCAGGTTGTCGCCCAATGAATTAGCACGTTTCCGTGTATGGTTCAAAGAATACGAGAGCAATTTGATTTCTATCGAGCCGAACGATTCAAAACAACCAATCGAACACATTCTAAAAAGGTTAAAAGGCTCTTTGAAAGGATCAGGAGCGTTGGAAGCATTGGTTGAAGAACACCGTAAAGAAAGCCTTCTATAGTTTGAATTCCAAGAAAACCTCGGAGGTTATTTTCACGGCAGGCTTGTTCTAATTTCCGTTGCAGGATGAGGTGACATGTTGACCTATCCCCCCGCCCTTCCCTAAAAGGAAAGGGGCTGCTCGGTTTATGAGTTTGAAGAGAGAAGCACCCACTCCCCGATTGAGATGAATAATCAACGGCTTGACTTGCCCCTCCCAATTGGGAGAGGGCATAGAGTCGGCTTCTTTTCTGCTTGATGGCAATTTGAGTTTTCAAAGAAACACTTTCTACATAGTGGCATTGGCTTCTCCCCTTCAGGGGAGACGGGAGAGGGGTCATGGTTTAAGGTAAAATCCCACCATGCCCATCAAAAATATCATCCCAGGCCAACGAGTCACTAAAGAAAAACTGGAGCGCGCCAAAGAACTCCGCCGTGAGATGACGCCCGCCGAGAAAATTCTCTGGCAGGAACTGCGTGCCAACAAACTGGGCGTCCATTTTCGGAGACAGCAGATCATTGCTGGATTCATTGTAGACTTTTATTGTCATAAATCCACGCTGGTGGTGGAGGTAGATGGGGATATCCACGATTTTCAGCAGGAAGAAGACGCAAGGCGGGAAAAGGTTTTGAGAGAGATGGGGTTGAAGATCGTGCGATTCAGAAATGACGAGGTGTTGAAGAATTTATCAGGCGTGGTAGGGAAAATTAGGGAAGTGGTTTCAAGTCGACAAACATAAATCTTTGGATTCAATAAAAAATAGAACTCCAAGATTTTGAAAATATTGAAGTTCTATTCGACCTAAAATATTATGTACTTGAATTCTGACGAAGTATTACGTAAGCGTCAGAATGGCGCGCACTGCCGGCATGCCGACAACACCCACCTTCTGCATCACTTCCCGCAGCGCGGAATCATCCAGAAACTTGCGCGCAATTTCAGAAGCGTTTTCACAAATAACATGATGGGACTGCCCTCTTTTTGGACAGCCCCATCATGTCGTCTTCTTTATGGTCCTCAGATATAACTCCTCAACTTTTTTTCTAGCCCAGGGAGTTCTTCTCAAAAATTTCAAACTCGATTTGATACTCGGATCATCTGTAAAACACTTGATCGTGATACGCCTGCCCAATTCATCCCAGCCATGCTGCTCCACAAGACGGGTAAGGATCATTTCAAGCGTAACGCCATGCAGGGGGGCTTGAGATTGTTCGTTGTTCATAATATCCAGCGCCTACTTGGCTCCGCGCAAATAAGCATCTGCGTCTTCAAATGTTTTGAAGGATATGGTCTTGCCGCTAACCTTATCCTCAACAACAAACGTGTCTGCCACAGAGTCATAATGCAGGCGGTGATGTTTACTCACAGAATAAGCAGACATGGATTTGCCCGTAAACATCTCATAAAACTTACGCGCATTGGGATGTTCAGGATATTGTTCCAGCACAATATGGAGCAAGGTTAAAGCCAGTGGAACTTTATCAAAAGAAAAAAGTCTGTGGGCAGCTTCCAAAAGCAAATTAACAGAGATACGACACTCGAGATATTGAGACATATTAACCTTCTTTTGCATAATTATCCTTAATGAATATCAGGTAAAACAATTAAGAAAGCGCTGCAAATCATCATTTTCAACCGCCCGCAATCTTTACTTTATAGCCCAACTTCTTCAACTCATCGGCAATTTTTTCACGGTGCTCGCCTTGAATTTCGACCTCGCCATCCTTCACTGTCCCGCCTGTGCCGCAGATTTGTTTAAGGTGTTTGGCAAGTTCTTTCATATCATCTTCAGACAGGATAAGTTTTTTGATGAGTGTAACCGTTTTTCCGCCTCTTCCTTTTGAATCGTGATGCAGATAGGCGGTCTGTTCGTGAGGCGGCAGAGATTTCACATTTGCGCCGGTTTCCTTCCTGCGCAAGTCTCCCTGATTGGAAGACCAAACTGTACGGTTGCGATTTTGCGACACGCGTTACCTCATAATTTAATAAGCGATGTTTTACCGCTTTCAGGCGAAAGTTCCTAAACAAGTTTCAAACCTATTTTATCAGGGTTCGTCCACGGTTAATCAATTTCCATTCTTTCCTTTGCGTGGTTGACAAAGAAGTGCATGCGGTTGAAGAAATTCACTTCGCTAATTCCCGCATCCGCGTTGAGGAAGAGCAAATATAACTGCGGATACATCTCCTTCATTTTCTTCTCCGCGCCACTGGCGATGATGTAATTGGCAATACACCCAAATGGCTGGAGACATAACACATTGGGAATCCCATCTTTAACGAACGAAGCGACCTCGCCGTATTGATGATTCAGAAAGGATAAACGGGTCGGGACCGCAGCCGAATGAATTCAATTGCAGCACTTCAGCCGATGCGATCACTTGCTGAATAAATGGCAGGCTGAATCTTTCGCACACCCACTATGCCAGCGGAGCCGGTAATTAAAACATCCGTTTCCACGTCGCCGAGTTTTTCTTTTGCTTCGGCGATTATTTCCTGCAAGGTTTGTAATGTCGCGGCGTTATGATGACGCTATGAAGAAAAGAGTAAATCTTTAGCCCAATTCAAAATCACCGCTTTGGCAGTGGTGCAGCCGATGTCAATTCCCAGTCTAAGGTTGGGCCGGATAAGCCTCCAAACAATAAAAACGTTGTTCGCTTTATGATAAACATTCTACAATTTTCACCCATTGAATGTCAATTTCAGGTGTGCTTTTTTATCCGTTACAAAAGTAACTTTTTATGAGTACAATCCAAGCCATGCTTACTTCCCTGGAAAAAGACATCCGTCAAAATCTGAAACACAACATCGCCGCTAACATGGCGGATGGAGCATTATTTGGTTTAGCGCTCGGCTTTGCATCCTTTGGCACCATCCTGCCGCTCTTCGTTGCTTCGATGACACACTCTGCGCTGCTGATCGGGCTTGTCCCCGCGATCCACGCGGTCGGCTGGCAATTGCCGCAGCTCTTCACCGCGAGCTATGTTTCGCGTTTGCGCAGTTATAAACGCAGCGTGTTGCTGATGACCGTTCATGAGCGCATCCCTTTTTTGGGACTCGCCATCGTCGCGTTACTGCTTCCTTTTATCGGCCTGCAAACGGGGCTGATCGTCACCTTCATATTGCTGGTCTGGCAGGGACTCGGCGGCGGATTCACCGCCAATGCATGGGTATCCATGATCTCGAAGATCATCCCGCCCGAATATCGCGGCACATTTTTTGGATTCCAGGCCGGCCTCGCGAATCTCTTCATCAGCGGAGCAGCCATCGGCGCGGGCTATTTGCTTGAATATTTGGACGCGCCCTTCAACTTCGCGATTTGTTTCTTCATCGCGAGTTTTTTCTTCAGCGTGTCGTGGTTCGCGCTGGCGCTCACCCGCGAGCCCGAAGATACCGAAAAAATAATCCCCGAGGAAAAAACCCATTTCTGGGATGACTCTAAAAAAATATTGCGCAAAGATCCAAACTTCAACTGGTTTCTTGGCGCGCGTTTTATATCGCAATTCGCCACCATGGGATTTTCGTTTTACATTATTTACGCCCTGCGCGAATTCAACATGACTGCGGTCATCGCCGGTTATCTCACCGCCACGCTGACCATAGCGCAGACCGTTGCCAACATCAGCATGGGCTGGATCGGCGATAAGATTGGGCATCGCGCCATGCTGATCTTGGGCGGCGTTGCCGCGCTATTAAGCGCCATCCTCGCCTGGAATGCGGCATCCATTGTCTGGTTCTATCCCATCTTTATCCTCACCGGAATCGCGAATGTTTCCATCTGGACGATCGGCATGACTATGACCGTGGACTTCGGCACTGAATCCGAACGCCCCATTTATGTCGGGCTTTCGCAAACACTCACTGCGCCGGCCACCATCCTCGCGCCGCTGTTCGGCGGTTTCATCGTGGATGCGGCGGGCTTCATCCCGACCTTTATCATCTCCACCGCGCTTTCATTGGTAATGATTTTCATTCTCGTTTTTCTTGTAAAAGACCCGCGCACGCGTCGACAACAAACCATAGACGATGGACAATTGACTACATGATCTATTGTCCATCGTCTATGGTCATATAAGGAGAAATATTGAATTACAAACGTGATCTAAATATCCGTCAGATTCGATTTTTGGCGGAAAAATTCAAGGTGTCAACTGCGGTGTTTGTGTAAGCATTAAATCGCACGCCGCAAACTCGAATCCACTTGGGGTGGGAAATCTTTTCCGCAGGATAAAAGATGTATACTACGATGAAAATTATCCCCCTCTGCTTTCGCGTAAGGAGAACTGATGAACACTCTCATGCCTAAAAGTGATTTTGTAAATGTAAACGAAATCAAATTGCATTACCTCGATTGGGGCGGTGAAGGTCAGACCTTGATCTTTCTCACCGGTATGGGATGTTCCGCTTATATCTTTGGTAAATTTGCCCCGCGCTTTGCTGATAAGTTCCGCGTCCTGGCCCTCACCCGCCGCGGTCAGGGCGATTCGGACTACCCTGAAACGGGCTATGACGCGGATACGCTCACCGAAGATATTCGTCAGTTCATGGATTCTCTCCACGTTGAAAAAGCCATCCTCGCCGGTCATTCGCTTGCAGGAGTCGAACTGACCCATTTTGCCGCGACACATCCGGACAGGGTCGAGAAATTGGTCTACCTCGACGCACTGGATGACCGCAGAAGCCTTCAAGCAATTCAAGAGCAAAGTCCGCTCAAAGATATAGAAATAAAAAAAGAGGAAACCTTCCCGCGTACTTTTGAAGAGTATATTGCCGATGTAAAAAAAGAATATCCATACGTCGCAGAAATATGGAGCGACGTATGGGTTGAAGAATCTTTTCATAACGCAAAGATAAACGAGGCCGGGGTCTTCGTCGACAAAATGCCCGCGTCCGTTGAAAAAATGATGGCTGATAATCTGGTCAAAGGGTATGTTCCCAAAGGCGTGAAAGCCAAAATACCCATGCTCGTCTTTTACGCACTGGGAATACCCACATTACAGAACGGCTACACCAGAGAGCAGATCGCTTCGTTTGGTCAATACTTTCGAAATGTAAGAGAGCCTGTTCTCAGATCTGTAATTTCTGAATTTCAAAACAGATTTCCTCATGCAAAAATTGTAGTGATTCCCGATGGGCATCACTACTGTTTCATGGTCCAGGAGGAACTGGTCTATGGTGAAATGCAAAAATTCCTGCTCGAATAATTCGTTATGATGAGCAAGGCCTGATTCCCGGAAGTAAAAGCATTATGATCGAGGAGCGCTGCAATGAAATGTGAACTTGCCAACCTATCAGTCCACTATGAAGTCCTGGGCGAAGGAAAGCCAATCGTGATGATCTCAGGCGTTCCAAGCGATCATCAAATCATTATGAGTTGGATGGAACCGATCTTTGCCTCACGCCCGGGTTGGCAGCGCATTTACTTTGATCTGCCCGGGACAGGATTAACACCTGCCGCTGGAATCACCACGATCGATCAAATTTTGGATGTGGTTTGTGAATTTATTGCGCGGATTCTGCCCTCGCAAAATTTCACCTTGCTGGGCTTATCTGCCGGTGGATATCTCGCCAGAGGTTTTGTTTATCTCAAACCCGAACAAGTCAATGGACTTTGTCTGCTTGTTCCATGGCTCAGCGAACACGAAAACCGGGAATTGCCAGCTCCTACCATCATTGCGCCGGATCCCGAAATCATGAAGCAATTATCGGCGGATGACGCGCAAAAATTCGAAGGGTTATCAGTTGTTCAAAATCAAAAGATTGTGAATTGGTATCGGGATGTAGTTGTTGCGGCACGTCACAAGGGAGCAGGTCTGGCGCTTGAAAGGTACCTATTCTCTTTCAATATGGATGATCCCTCCACCTCATTCGACAAGCCAGCGCTCCTACTATTGGGAAGACAAGACTCGCACGTCGGCTATGCTGACGCCATTGACATTCTTGAACATTATCCGCGCGCCACGCTGGCTGTTTTGGATCGCGCAGGTCATGCGCTTGGCGTTGAACAGGAAGGTTTATTCCGCGCCCTAATCAATGAGTGGCTTGACCGGGTGGAGGAAAATAATTCAGTTGCTCCGCTTGAAAAATAAGCGCTATCAGAAGTAAACGCAGTGATCGAATGCTGCAATGAAAATTGCTGAGTGGATTCAGTTGTATTTGTATAAAATTTATTGTATAGTATTGATAACCATTTCCTGTTTCTATTCCCATTCAATCCATAAAAAAGAGGACATTATGTTTGCTAAAAGAATTTTTCAATTAATCGTAGTTGTTGCAATTCTAGTGACATCCTTTGCCTCAACAGGCGGCGCGCTGGCATGGACTGGCTGCGCCAATTACATCACAGTTCAATGGGGTGATACATTGAGCGGCATAGCAGCGACCTGCGGCACAACTATGGATGCCATCCAGGCCGCGAACCCCGGACTTGGCTGGTGGCTTTATGCGGGGCAGGTGCTCTACATCCCAACGGGATACGCGCCAGCGCCCGCGCCGGTTTACTATCCAGCGCAAACAGTAGGCAGCACCTATGTGGTGCAATGGGGAGACACCCTTAGCAATATTGCCGTGAAAACAGGATTCTCCGTGAGCAGTATTCTGGCTGTCAATCCGCAGATATGGAATGTGAGTTTGATCTACATCGGGCAAGTGATCAACTTGCCTGCTGTTATTAACCCTGTACCTGCGCCTTATTATCCGCCTGTCCCCGCGGTCTCTGCATATGGAAACCTAAAGGTTACTTATGGACATGGATTATTGGTTCGAACCGGACCGGGCAAAAATTATGCCGAAATCCAATCGCCTTTTGTCTCGGCTATGAAAGAAACAACATGGCAATACAACAAGGGTTCTCTCACAATAGATCCAAATGGCTATGTATGGGTTGAGGTCAAACTCAATCCGCTAGCGCCATACAGCACTGGCTGGATGTTGGTGAGAGATACGCTTGGCAATTATTTTACCGACCCGCATATTGACCCATAAAGAATTTGCCTATTTCCGCTAAAAAACGAGCCTCGATATTTTTCGAGGCTTATTTTTTATTCCATGCCGATATAATAACTGCATGCAAACTGACATCCTCATCAAACGACTGCAAACCTTTGAATTCCTACGCGGACTCGATCACGAACCTTTGGCGCAGCTCGCAAAAAGCGCGATGTGGAAAATATTCGCGCCAGACGCGGTGGTATTTTGGGAAGGCGACAGCGAGTCGAATTTATATTATCTGCAATACGGCTTGCTTAAAGTCTTGAAGTCTTCTCCCGATGGGCGCGAACAAGTTTTAAGATTGATCAGCCCTGGTGAAACATTTAATGAAGTGGTTATACTGGCGAAGCGCCCAAACCCCGCAACCGCGGTTGCGTTGGAAGAATCCGGGATATGGTTAATTCCGCGCAAGGCATTGGAGGAACTCGTATTGGCGCATCCGCAAATCGCCTTGCAAATCATCGAAAATATGGCGGATAAATTTATTGACCTGGTTTCGCTTGTGGCTGATCTTTCCTTGAAATCTGTGAAAGCCAGATTTGCGAAACTTCTGCTTGAACAGGCGGACGGGGATGTGATCGAACGCGGCAGTTCGACAACACAAATCGAAATGGCTTCGCGACTCGGAACCGTGCCGGATGTGCTCAGTCGCGTCATCCGCGAGTTGACAAAGGCGGGCATCATCGAAATGGATAAACATCACATCCGCATTTTAGATCGCGAGGGCTTGGTGGAGCAGGCAATGATTCAGGGTAAATAAGATATTAAACACGAAGGGCACAAAGTACACGAAGGAGGGAAAACGTAAGCCTTAAAGATTTTCCTTCGTGACCTCCGTGTACTTTGTGTTTAAAGTTTTTCGCGCCAAAAACCCGACAAAAGTCGGGGCGCGAATCGGGGGAAAGGGTTAAAGTTAGGCATATCCAAAAGGAGATAATATGTCTGACACAACTTCTCAAATTTATTTTATAGACACAAAAGCAAAGGCGGTTTTTTCATCAGAAGGCCCCAAGCCGCAATTTCTAATAGACACGCCGCAGTTCAAGGCGCTGGTCGTCGGGCTGGAGGCGGGCGGACAAATCCCCGCGCACCCCGGTGAAGCGGCAATGTATCACTTTCTCGAAGGTACTGGCTTGATGACCATCGGTGACGAATCTTTCGAGATCAAACCCGGCGTGACCATTGTTGCGCCGAGCGGCATGAAGCGCGGCATCAATGCAAAGACGCGCGTGATCTTTCTTGGCTCGAAGGGAGAATAAAATGCCCATTCCATATTTACTCACAACTTTGATCTTCACATTCGTGGCAATACTCGCCGCGGCAGATGCTTCATTGGTAAGCATCAATCTCGTTAGCGCATTCCCCGCACTGCGTTGGGTGCGCGTACACTTCGTCACGCTTGGGATTCTCTCGCAAGTGATCTTCGGGTTACTGCCCTTGCTGACCGCATCGCTTTCCAAAAAACCGCGCCCTGCTATGCGCTGGGATATTTGGCTAACTCTCAATGTTGGCTTCGTTGCGCTCATCGCAGGTTTCGGAGGAATGAACCATCCGATGATCTTTGCAGGCGGTACGCTGATTTTCATTTCCGCCACGATGCTTCTCATTCAATTGTGGAATGTACGCGGCGGTGATGCGCCCGAAAGTCTCAAGTTTTATATTACGGGCATGTTCTATCTGTTGGTCGGTATCATCATCGGCACAGGTTTATATCTTAATTGGAGCGAGACGCTGTATATCCTAAAACCGCTTGAAACGCACATCCATGCCAACTCGTGGGGTTTTATGTCGCTGGTTTTTGCGGGCTTGCTTGTAGATTTTGTGCCGATGATCACGGGGCGTCCGCTCGGCACCACAAAAAATGTTTCGCTGATTTATTGGGGCATGACACTCGGCGCGTTCGGTCTTGTGTTGGGTCCGTGGCTGGGCGGCAGTAAACCACCTTTGCTTTCAGGTTTGGTTCTGCACGTCAGTTCAACCGTTTGGATGTTGGTCATGACCGTTCAAGCCTTCAAAGCCAGCGGGAAATTAAACAGCGCAGGCGCATGGCATTTAGTCTCCGCATATGTTTGGATTATCGCGCCGATCATGGCCGCGCCGTTGATCATGCTCGGAGTTGTCCCTGCAGGCCCGATCGAATCCACTGCGCCACAAGCCTTGATCTATGGCTGGGTGCTGCAATTTGGCATTGCCCTGATCCCATACATTGCCCGCCGCTTCTTCCTCAGGGAAGAAAATCCACAACTCGGCGGTAGTGGATTAAGCCTCACTACTGCAACAGCGGGGAGTCTGTTTGTGTGGGCAAGCATCTTTATCGTCCCAGCCAGAGGCGTGTTATATGGAATCGGATTCGCACTGTACGCCATCGCCTTGATCCAACCATTAAAAGAACTCGCTGAAATTGCGCGGATAGGTTTACAAAAAGCCGAGGCGGCTTAATCATGGAGATTACAAAAGACACACGCGTTTCAGAAATTCTCGAAGAATACGGCGACATTGCCGATGTGATGGAAGTTTTCGGCGTCAAGCGCGTAGCGCGTTATTCGTTACGAACATTTATTACCAAGGCGATCACAGTGGAATGGGCGGCGCGTGTTCACCGCGTACCGCTGGCAGAGTTCCTTGAAATTCTACATAAGGCAACTGCGCAGAAAAAATCTCAATAATTGATATTACACACCGTCCCGCACATTCAATCTGCAACCAGAAAATGTGCGGGACGTTTTGCTTAAGGAAGGTTATTTAGACGAGATATAATTGGGAAAGATTTTACAATGGGCGCGTCTATATCTAATCCACGACATGAGTAGGCAAGCCCTTTGAGGAGGCGTCTTCATAAATCAGTTTCCCCAAAAATAGACGCGGCTACTTTATTAATGCTATACTAATTCCATTCAATAAATCATATTAGAAAGGAAAGTAAAATGATAAAGTTAATCCGCTCGTTCGCTCTTTCCATAGTCATTACATTTGCACTCGCTTCCTGCTCCTTCTTTGGTTCCCAAAATGCCGCATTAAAGGCACAACCAACTCCTTCCTTATCTGATCTGGTGAAAATCGAACTCACCATACAGACAGATAACGCAGTTCCATTTAATACAGTGGGACAGATCATCAAATACGTCTACAACATTAAAAATGCAGGCGCCACGGGTGTGCCAGCGGGCACACCCGGCAACGTAACCGTAACAGGCGCAACAGTAACCTGCCCAGACGTGACCACCATCGGCAATAAAGATGGTACGTTCGATGCAAATGAAATACTCACTTGCGCCTCGGCTTATATCGTCACACAAGATGATCTCAATCGCGGCTCGGTAACGAATATCGTCACAGCAACCGTGAGCGGCATCAGTTCCGCGCCGGTCACCATAGCAGTTGTCACAGCGCCGCCTTCAGTACTGAAATTAATCAAGACTGCCAGCCCCGCGACTTACGACCGCGTCGGGCAGATCATCACCTACACGTATGTGATCACGAACAGCGGTACCGCGCCTTTGGGACCTGCCCAATTTATTATCAGCGACACAGGCATCAGCGCCCCCATTAATTGCGGCGACGCGGCTGCCACGCTCGCCCCTAACGCGACCTTATCCTGCACCGCCACTTACACCGTCACCCAGGCGGATATGGGCGTGGCATCCGTCTCAACCAACGCAACCGCATCGGGTGGCGGCTTGGGAGCATCGCAAGCCACAAGCGTCGTGGTCACAAGCGCAGCCGCTCCTCAGTCGAATCCTGCCAACCTGACCGCCGGTTCAAGCATAAAACATCCAGTGGCTGACGGTGAATGGCTATGGCAGATCGCCCGCTGTTATGGCACTGACCCCGAAAAAGTGAGTCAGGCAAATCTCCAACTATCCAACCCCAACCAGATCTCGCCAGGTACAACGGTCACCGTACCCAATATTGGAAGTGCCGGAAAAATTTATGGTCCCCCTTGTGTAGGAACACACACGGTTCAATCCGGAGATACCTGGAATTCGATCGCATTGAAATACAACGCGGATCCCACCGTTCTGCAAATGGTCAACTCAAATGCAATGGCGGTCGGGAGCGTGCTCAAGGTGCCGCTTAATTCCGCATCCACCGGCGGCGTAGTAACGACCATACCCACCACCATCCCGACAGGCAACTGCGTGGATTTGACTCGCAATGTTACGCTCGCCGGCACTCCCGCCGGTAAAACACACTTCAATGTCTGCGGTCAAACGGATGCAACCGGAAACATGAAAATTGCAACCATCGGCATCCGTCAACTCCCGGCGGATGTTGCCACGGGCGGCTTGTCACAGGATATCACCTTGCCGGTAGTTGATACATTAACACCGCTGAATGATGTCAACAGCCTGCTCGTCGGGGATATGAACTATGATGGCAACGAAGATTTCCGCGTCGCAATGAGATCGCCAACCGGACCTAATATTCCCTTTCTATATTACATCTACGATCCAGCCACTCGTAAGTTTATTTACAACGAAATCTATGGGAGCATCACATCGCCAGAGTTTCCCGGGAATTTTGAGATCCGCTCAAAATGGCAGAAGAATGAAGGAAAGCGATGGGGCATTGATACCTATAAGGTCATAAACAATATCCCCACGCTAACTCAACGGGAAGTGTGGGATACCATCGACGCAACCCAGGCAAAGCATACGATCAAGGTATTCAATGCCGATGGGACAAATCAAGTCACTGTTGATGAGACTATTCCAATACCTGCACATTAACCAATTGACGTCACTCTGAACAGTAGCGCAAGATAATCATCTTGCGCTACTGTTATTTACACAAACCCATTACCGCTTTTCCTTCGTGCGCTCTATGTTTAAGTTGATGGAGACTCCAGAATGGCAAATGGTAGAATTACCGCATGACCCAATATAAAATTCCCATGTCTTCCCCTGACCTGAACGACGCGGATCGTCAGGCTGTGATTGATGTTATCAATACGCCCAATTTAAGTATGGGCAAATGGACTCCCGCTTTCGAGAAAACCTTTTGTGATTTGACCGGCGCGAAGCACGCCATCGCCGTGAATTCAGGCACAGCGGGATTGCATCTGTGCGTCCGCGCGGCGGGAATTGGCGCAGGCGATTTAGTAATCACCACCCCGTTTTCTTTCGTCGCTTCGTCAAACGTGATGCTCTTCGAGAACGCGATTCCCATCTTCGTGGATGTTGATCCGCGCACGGGAAATCTTGACCCCGAGTTGGTTGCGGATGCCGCGAAGAATATCGAGAACTACCTGCCACGCACCGTAGAGCCGAAGCATGCTTCGGCTCTACGAGCAATCCTGCCCGTAGATGTTTTCGGTCAGCCCGCGGATATGGATGCGATCAATGCGGTGGCGAAAGAACATGGCTTAAGAGTCATCGAAGATTCTTGCGAGGCGTTGGGCGCGATGTATAAAGGAAAACACGCCGGTACGCTCGGTGAGTTTGGTGTGTTTGCGTTTTATCCCAATAAACAAATCACAACCGGCGAAGGCGGAGTCATTATCACAAACAATGATGAGGCGGCGCACTTCATGCGTGCCATGCGCAATCAGGGACGCGCGCCGGGCGATACATGGTTGCAGCACACGCATCTCGGCTACAACTATCGCATCGATGAAATGTCGGCGGCGATGGGTACGACACAAATGTCAAGGCTGGGAGAAATCATGGCGAAGCGCGAACAAGTGGCGGGCTGGTATGAAGCGCGGCTGAGTGAAATCGAGGGCGTGGAAATCCCGTTCGTCGAATCCTTCACGACGAAATCATCGTGGTTCGTGTACGTCATCCGCTTTGATAAAAAAATCAATCGCGATGAAATTGCAAAACGACTCGACGCGCGCGGAATTCCCGTGCGCCCGTATTTTCTGCCGATCCATTTACAGCCGTACATCGCAAAACAATTTGGTTATAAAGAAGGCGACTTCCCCGTCACCGAAGACCTCGGCAAACGCGGACTCGCGATCCCCTTCAGCGGCATCATGACCGAAGAACAAGTGGATCAGGTTTGTAATATCATCCGCGAAGAAATAATGAATTTCTAAAATTCATCCTTCATCATTCATAATTCATCCCTTCGACTTCGCTCAGGACAAGCCTTTCCCCAATGAACATCGGACATTTCCCCCCACCCAAAAGACGCGGCTTGATCACGCATGGCGTAATCATCCTTGTATTGACGATCATCACCGTCATTTCATTTATCGACCTGACGCGCTCAGATGTTGGCCCGATCTTTTTGATTGCGCTGCTGGCGCTGATCGCCTCATTTGTGCCAATTCCATTTTTTGCATATCGCATGTATTCATTATGGCGCGCAGATTATCACCTCGACCGTGACAGCCTCGCCATCAACTGGGGCTTGCGCGTCGAAGATATTTCGCTGACCGATATTGAATTTGTCCGCTCGGTGGATGATCTGACCACTCCGCTTAAATTGCCATCGCTGCCCATCCCGGGCGGTCTGCTCGGCACGCGCCGACATCCCGACCTCGGCATGGTCGAGTTCCTCGCATCTGACACAAAAAAACTTTTGCTGATCGCAACTGCCAAGCGCGTATTTGTCATTTCTCCAGATCGCCCCGTTGAATTCACACAGACCTTTGCACGCGCAACAGAATTAGGCAGCCTGACGCCGACCGAATCAAAATCAGTGTATCCATCTTTTGTTGTGACACAGGCATGGCAAAACGGTGTGGTGCGTTATCTTTGGCTGACCGCGCTTTTTCTCAACCTGGGTTTATTCATCTGGGCGAGTTTGATCATTCCCTCCACGCCGTTCGTTGCGTTGGGTCCACAATTTTTAGGAAGCAAACTCGAAGTCGTCCCCTCCTCGCAGTTGATCATTTTTCCGCTGGCGAGTCTTTTACTTTCGGTCATCGGCTGGATCGCGGGCTTATATTTTTATCGCTGGGAAAAAGAACGCGTGCTGGCATTCATCGTGTGGGGATCGAGCATGTTAACCGGGCTTTTATTTCTGCTGGCGGTTTTATTCATCATTACGACACCGGTGTAATCACGTTGAAAAGTTGCAGGTTGGAAAGTTACAAGTTATAACCTGCAACCTTCAACTTTGAAACTTTCAAACCCATATGCAACTTCTCATCGGTTTTCTCCTCGCAATTCTTATCGCCAGTCTCGCATACAAAGCGCGCAGCCTGAACATCAGCGGAGCGATTGCCGCGACCTTCACGGGCACGATCATCTTCGGCATTGGCGGCTGGGAGTGGGCGGTTTTGCTGCTCACATTTTTTATCACATCCTCTGCGTTAAGCCGCGCATTCAAAAAGCAAAAACAAAATCTGGATGAAAAATTCTCGAAAGGAAATGAACGCGACGCGGGTCAAGTCTTTGGGAATGGAGGCATCGCGACCCTCTTCGCCGCGCTGCATTTCTTCCTCCCCGATTCTCCCCTCCCGTGGATCGGGTTCGCCGCCGCGCTCGCCGCGGTCAACGCCGATACGTGGGCGACAGAACTCGGCGTGCTCAACCCGCATCCGCCGCGCATGATTACCAATCCCGCAAAGATCGTTGAAAAAGGAACATCAGGCGGAATTTCCTTATACGGAACACTCGCCTCGCTTTTCGGCGCTGCCCTCATCGGCTTCCTTGCCGCAATCATTTCCCCCACCGTCCACGGAACACTGATCACTGATTACTTTTTACTGATCACTCTCTCCGGCCTCGCCGGTTCCCTCTTCGACTCCTTCCTCGGCGGCACCGTGCAAGCCATGTACTTCTGTCCCAAAGATAACAAAGAAACCGAAAAACATCCGCTGCACACCTGCGGCACACAAACCGTTCACCTCCGCGGCTGGAAGTGGCTCACAAATGACTTGGTTAATTTTGCGTGCAGCGCGTTTGGGGTTATGATTGCATTTGTCGGCATGTCCTTATAAAAGAGAGAGATTATGGTTGCAACAACTTTTACCGAGATTGTCCCGCTAAAAATGAATAAAGACGGCGTTTTGCTCGTCAGCAAAACAAGAGTTACTTTGGACACGATTGTTGGCGCTTTTAAGGATGGTGCGGCAGCAGAGGAGATCGCTCATCAATATCCATCTGTGTCATTGGCAGATATTTATTCAATAATTAGCTACTATTTACATAACAAAAAACAAGTAGATGCTTATCTCAAGCGCCGTGAAAAAATCTCTCAAGAAATCCGCAAGCAAAATGAGGCGAAATTTGACCAAACAGGAATTCGCGAACGTCTATTAGCACGACAAAAAAACGGGAAAAAGTAACCTATGCTTTTCCTCATCGCGGATGAAAACTTTAACAATGACATTGTGCGAGGGCTGTTGCGAGTAAAGCCAAACCTTGATATTGTGCGGGTTCAAGATGTTGGGTTATTTTCAGCTGATGATCCTGCTGTTTTGGAATGGGCTGCGAAAGAAAATAGAGTTCTGCTTACGCACGATGTAGCAACGATTACAAAGTATGCCTATGAAAGAATCAATGCTGGAAAATACATGCCCGGCGTGATTGAAATTACCCGCAAAGTTTCTTTAGGGACAGCAATCGACGAGATTTTATACGTAGCCGAAGTTTGCAAACATGGGGAACTGCAAGGACAAATTATTTACCTGCCTCTATCAAAATAAACACAAGGATACTCATGCCCACCACCATCTCCCCCATTCTTATCACTGGCGCAAGCGGATTTGTTGCGCTGCATACCATTATTCAATCTTTACAGCAGGGATATAAAGTCCGCGCCACGCTGAGAAATTCCGCGCGCGAAACCGAAGTCCGCGAAATCGTTGCAAAATATGTCGATGCAAAAGACAATCTCGAATTTGTCATCGCCGACCTGCTGCAAGACTCAGGCTGGGATGCAGCCATGCGCGGCTGTGAATTTGTTTTGCATGTCGCTTCGCCTTTCCCTTTGTTTGAGCCCAAACACGAGGATGAGTTAATTATCCCTGCCGTACAAGGGACTCAGCGCGTGCTGCGCGCCGCGCACAACGGGAACATAAAGCGCGTGGTGATCGTCTCATCTGTAGCTGCCGTGTCTGCGGGTCACAACGGCGAGAGTAAAATCTTCGATGAAAGCGATTGGTCGCTGATCGAAAATAATATCGGTGCATACTCAAAAAGCAAAACACTTGCCGAACGCGAAGCGTGGAAATTCATCAACGGCGCGGAGAACGTTAACAAAATGGAAATGGCCGCGATCAACCCGCCATTGATTCTGGGACCGATGCTTGATAAGCAGGCGCATACTTCGGTCGAGTTGATTCGCGTTTTCATGCGCGGAGAAATTCCCGGCGTGGCAAACCTCAAAATGAGTATCGTGGACGTGCGCGATGTCGCATCCGCGCTTTTGCTCGCGATGATCACGCCCGAAGCGGTGGGTCAGCGCTTCACCTGTCCCACCGCAACGATCTGGTACAGAGAGATCGCGGATATTCTCCACAAAGAATATTCCACACGCGGATATAAAAAGATTCCGCGCATTCAATTCCCAAGTTTTGCCGTGCGCCTGCTTGCATTGTTCGATAAGAAAATTGCGATTGTCGTCCGCGACCTGGATTGGGATTACAGCATCTCAAATGAAAAAGCAAAACGCATTCTCAAATGGACTCCGCGTTCACAGGAAGAAGCCATCCTTTCCATGGCGGAGAGTTTGATCAAACTTGGGTTAATTTAAAAAATTACTGGAGCAGACATGAACTATTTACCAAATGAATCGCGTTATGAATCCATGTGCTGCAACCGCTCAGGGCGCAGCGCGGAACATGAACAAACTGAAGCGATATTAAATGGACTTGTATAAATGAGAGCAAAGAGAATAATTCTGATTCGGCATGGTGAATCTGAGGGAAATCTTGATAAATCACGACATCACACCGTCCAGGATTTCGCTTTGAAATTAACTCCTGCCGGAATTGAGCAAGCCAGGCAGGCAGGGATACAGATCAAAGAATTTCTCAAAGATGAAAAAGTTTATGTGTATTTATCCCCGTTTTTCAGAACGCGCGAAACTTTTCAATACATTCGAGAATCAATCGATAAAAATATAGTCAAGGCAACCGAAGATCCGCGCATACGGGAACAAGACTGGGGTCACTTGAGACATCCTGACGATAATAAAGGGATCATTGAAGAACGGGATAATTTCAGCACCTTTTATTATCGAATCCCTGACGGTGAATCGGGAGCAGATGTGTATGACCGCGTAAGTACATTTTTGGATACCCTGCATCGGGATTTTGAAAAAAGCGACTTCCCTGAAAATGTATTAATTGTTACACACGGATTAACGCTGCGGCTGTTTTTAATGCGCTGGTTTCACTGGAGCGTGGAAGAATTTGAAAATTTACGCAACCCAAAAAACTGTCAAATCCTTGTTATGGAAAAACAGGCAGACAATCACTACAAATTAATTAGTGAGTTATCCAAAAAATAAAACTTCGTGATGGATAAAATACTTTGGTGTTTTGATCCATTTAACAGCGCATTGTAGCGCAAAAATACGAGGTAAAATATTAATACGAAAAAGGAGAGAAAAATCATGAACAAAAATTTACGCCTGTTTAATCTACTTGTTGTCATCGCTTTATTCTTAAGCGCGTGCAACCTGCCCGCCAGTGATACTACGCAAAACCTTGCCAGCACAGCCGCCGCACAGACGGTACAAGCGCTGCTCAGCGCCACGCCGGCGATCCCGGTTGTGGCGGCAAGCGCTACGCCGGCTGCTGTCCCAACTTTGACGCCAATACCGTTACCGATCAATACAAGCACCCCCGCGCCCACAGCCACATCGAATTGTAATGTCGCGCAATTCATTACGGATGTGACCATACCCGACGGTACGCTTATGACCCCGGGCCAGGCATTCACCAAAAGATGGCGCATCAAGAATATCGGCTCGTGCACATGGAATGGATTCTCGCTCGTCTTTGACAGCGGAGATTCGATGAAGGGACCCGCCACCCAGGCGATCGCCGCGCTCGGACCCGGACAGGAAGTTGATCTTGAAGCCAATCTCACCGCGCCGGCTACACCGGGAACGTATCGCGGCTATTGGCGCATCGTCACAAACAGCGCTGTGCTTGTTCCGATCGTCAACGGTTCTCAGGGAAAATCTTTCTACGTGGACATTAAAGTCCAGAACAGTGTAACGGCCACCTCAACTACATCCGCTTTTGCGGTGACCAGTGTCACTTATGTAGTAGATGTCTGGAACGATGCCACCCACACCAATTGTCCCAGCATTACCACCGATATTACGACGAACGGCGCGGGAACCGTGGGATACCATTGGGTACGCAATGATGGGAACGGAACAAGCGGCACTTTGATCTTCTCCGCGGCCGGCACGCAATCGGTCACATTTGATTGGCCGCTTCCTTCGTCCGCTGCTCCGGCGCCAGATGAGTGGATGGGCATTTATATCGACGCCCCCAATCATCAGGATTTTGGGCATGTGGTCATGCCTCCTTGTACCACACCGTAAATTTAGTACCCCTAGCCCTCTCCCCGCAA
>VFKN01000202.1 GCA_009885525.1 Anaerolineaceae bacterium
AGGACATCGCCTTCCCCCGAAGGGGAAGGGAGTCCCCTCTCCAACGGGAGAGGGCTAGGGTGAGGGTGAGTCGCGCAAGCCGTCTTGCGTAAGTCCTACTCAAGAACTCCGATCAACTTATGCCACAATAAAACATTTCAGGTCTAATAACTTATCTCAAGGCTTTGCCAAAAAATAAAGTTACGTCCTGTGTCAAATAATAATGGTCATTATACCCGCAGAACTCATATCCGAACTTTTGAGCAAGGCGGATCGTGGGTATGTTTTTGGATTGCATTTCCAGGATCAGGTGACGATGCGCCCTGCTGATCGCCCAATTCTGCGCGGATGCGAGTAACGCGCTGCCTACTCCCTGACGTCGATTTGATGCGCCCACCACAAAATCAGTTACCCACGCAACGGACGATGGCTCGCGTTCCAACGCGCAGATATATCCTACTGGAACACCATCCGCAAGCGCTGTCTGCAGCATGGATTTTCTCGTCCACTCATTGGCAAGCGCGCGCGGATCATGCGGAAAGTTAACCGTAATGGAGCGCGGCAAACGCACTTCGCGAAAAGCGGCGGTGACCTGCCCCACAACTTCGCGGCGCAATTCCAACTGCCAAACCGATTCACTGGAAATGGAATGATCCAAAGCGATCAAATGCGGTATGTCATTTGCAACAGTCAGACGGGTTTGAATTTCAGGCATATTCTCAACTCAAGAGATGCGATTGACATCCCTATGGCATAGGCATAACACGTACAGAAACAACACACGGCGATAAAGCAGCACCCTGATTATCAGTAACGACAAGCCGCAATTGATAATCACCGGGGGTCAAGGCAGTCGTATCCCATTTACCCAGCGAACTATTCTTAACAACATTGCTGCCCGCCGCAAAGATCGCCCAGGAGCTGCCTCCCTGCGGCGCAACTTCAAATTTATAAAATCCAAAACTTGGAACGTTGACTGTTCCGATCAAATCAACCGAGCCTTGCACCTCATCACCCGGTTTCGGAGATGTGATCATAATTTGATCCGGTGTACAACCTGCCGCGCTTGGGACAGAAAATTGAGGCGGCAGATTCGCAAATTGGGTCATCATTTCAGGTGAAAGCGTCCCTGTCGGCGTTGAGAAAAGGTCCAAAGTTGGCGTACTCAAGCCACTCACAGGAAGCCCGGGGATAATAAACGAAGCGATGAAAAATTCCACACAAAACATAATCACGATCAGACCAGAGATCGCGGCAGATTGACCCAATCGGCGGGAGGAAAATTCGCGCTCCATCCGATACACAGAAGTTTGCGATTCCCGCCACGAACGCCACAACCAGCGAAAAGAAAATAATGCACCAATCGCTAAGATAATGTAGATCAGTGCCTCGTACGAGGAAAGAAATCTATAAAATGTTGCCATCCTTCAAATTACATTACATGCAGCATGCCGCGTACGATTGTTTCAATCTTCGGGGTGATAATTTTTCCTGCTTCCATAACCTCAACGTGCGATGTAATCGTGGAACCATCCAAATTTGCTTTATTGCTAATGCCCGAAATGCCCAACACGCGCATATTGCCATGCCGCGCGATAATCACCTCGGGCACAGTGGACATGCCCACTGCGTCGGTGCCAACCATGTGTAGGAAGCGCAAATCGGCGGGCGATTCAAACGAAGGTCCGCTTAAACCGGTGTACACACCTTCCTGCAAGGTAATCCCTTTTTCCTTTGCGATCTTACGCGCGAGGTCGGCGTATTCACGGTCATAGGGCTGACTCATGTCGGAGAAGCGAAAACCGATTTCATCGAAGTTTGGACCGATAAGCGGATTCAATCCGCCCATGCCGACGAAGTTGATCTGATCGGTAATGAGCATGACATCGCCGGGGGTGAAATTAGGATTCACGCCGCCCGCCGCATTGGTCACAATTAAGTTCGGGATTCCCATACGCTGCATCACGCGGATGGGCAAGGTCACCTGCTGCATGGTATAGCCTTCATAATAATGAATGCGTCCCTGCATAACGAGTACGGGCTTGCCTTCAAGTTCGCCAATTACAAAACGTCCGGCGTGACCTTCAACTGTCGAAACTGGAAAATGGGGAACTTCACCATAAGGAATGTAAACCGGATTCTGAACTGAATCTGCCAAACCATTAAGTCCCGAGCCGAGGATAATTCCTACAACGGGTTGAATTGAAATGCGACTCTTGATCGCCTGCGCGGCTTCATCAATTTGTGCGAGCGTAATAAAATTTTGCATGTATGATTACCTGTCTAAATGATGTGTGCACAATGCTTACTTCCCCATCAGAAAAGCCGATCGTGCGCTGGGATTATATCATTACATCTTTGAGCGCCTGCAGGGCTTTATCCACACCGGCATCGTCAACCCAATAATGCGTGACCAGGCGGAAGCGGCGCGGACCTGCCCAATCGACCAATACATCGCGCTTCTTCATTTCATCCACGATTTGATTCACGCTCAATTTGACCTCATCCCCGAGATTGAAATAAACCATATTTGTGGATGTACCTTCGGCCGCGTCTAAAACCAGCCCACGAATATTTTTCAAACCTTCGGAAAGTTTCTTCGCACGGATATGATCCTGCTCCAGCCGCGTAGTCATCTTTTCCAGCGAGATCAATCCCGCCGCCGCAAGGATACCTGCCTGCCGCATCCCGCCGCCGAGCATTTTGCGCAAATGACGCGCGCGATTGATGAATTTCTGCGTGCCAACCAACATCGAACCGACAGGCGCGACCAAGCCTTTGCTCAGGCAGAACATAACTGAATCCGCTGGCGCAACCAAATCTTTGATCGAAACTTTCAGCGCGGCAGAAGCGTTAAATATTCGCGCGCCATCCACGTGAAATAATAAATTATTTTCATCCGCAATCTTTCCCACCGCCTGCATATATTCCAGCGAAAGCGGAACACCGCCGCAAACATTTTGCGTATTCTCCACACAGATCAAACGCGTGATGGTGTGATGCACATCTTCAGTTTGAATCGCGTCGCGGATTTCATCCAGCAGCAGCGTACCATCAGATTGATTCTTGAGCGGGCGCGAATGAATTCCGCCCAGGGCAGCGCTTCCGCCTGCTTCATTCATATAAATATGAGATTTTTCGCCGACGATGATTTCATCTCCGCGCTGACAGTGGACAAGCAGCGCCAGCAAATTCCCCATTGTCCCCGATGGAACAAAAAGCGAATCTTCCTTGCCCAGCATCTCGGCGGCTTTTTCCTGCAATTTATTTACGGTCGGGTCATCCATATAAACGTCATCGCCAACTTCGGCTTCCGCCATGGCTTCGCGCATTTCGGGGGTGGGTTTGGTAACGGTATCAGAGCGAAGGTCTACGTATTCCATTAGGGTCTCCTTGTATGGGCATACTCGAATTATAATAGATGCATGACACAACTTTCCACATCCGCGCAAAAAATTCAAAACTTGTTGGTTGAACTTGGCTACGCATACACGGTGATCGAACACGCCGAGTCGACGCGCACGGCGCAGGAAGCCGCAGACCGCGCGGGCTGTGAATTGGGCCAGATCGTGAAGTCGTTGATCTTCATGGGAAAATCCGGCAAACCGATTTTGGTGCTGACCAGCGGCGCGAACCGCGTGGACGAGAAACGCATCAGCACATACGCAGGCGAAAAGATCAGCCGCGCCGATGCGGACTTCGTGCGCAGAGTGACCGGCTTCGCAATTGGCGGCGTACCGCCTATTGGTCACGCGGAAAAAATGGAAACGTATATCGATGAGGATTTTTTGGTCTATCAACTTGTATGGGCGGCGGCGGGAACGCCCAATGCGATCTTTGAGTTGAAGACCGAAGATCTGCAAAAGATGACAGATGGAAAAATAGCACAGGTGAAATAATGTTTGAACAAATTTATAATTTCCTACAACTCTCTGAAAACCTATTCACTGCTGGAATGCCAAAAGCCGAACAGATCAGTGACGCGCCAAAGTATGGCGTGCAAGTTGTGATCAATCTCGCTCCGCATGATGCCGAGGGCGCGTTGGGGAATGAAACAGAATTGGTGAATTCATTGGGCATGGCGTACATCAACATCCCGATCAATTGGTCTACACCCACAAAAGATGGATTGGATAAATTCATGGCGGCAATGGATGAACATAAGGGCAAAATCATCCTTGTGCATTGCGAGGCGAATTTTAGAGCGAGCGCATTTGTGGCAATGTATCGAATCATAAGGTTGGGTTGGAGAGAAGAAAACGCGTTTGGCCCCATGCGCCAGATCTGGGATGAAGACGCCTATCCTGTTTGGAAGATGTTCATTGAGCAAGCAGTGGCGAGGGTTTCGTAAGACTAAAAATAAAAATTATCCACGAAGAACACGAATGACACCACTGAAAAAAGGTCTTTAAACACGAAGGACACAAAGTACACGAAGGTTTTAAATAATGAAAAGGCTTTTCCTTTGTATCCCTTTGTGCCTTTGTGTTTAATCGATTTTAGCAGTGGACTCACGAATGTTCACGGAAAAACAATTAAAATTCGTGTTTCTTCGTGAACTTCGTGGACAAAAAAGTTAGCACCTATAAACTCTAATTTTCTACCCGCCGATATATTCGTCCAGCAAATCCTGCATCAAACTCTGATCGGTTAACAGGTCGCCTGCGGGCGTGTAATCGCCGTATAGCAAAGAAAGCGAAGGCTGCGCATCGAAGCCAAGCACAACTATAATGAACGGGGTATTTTTATAATTAAAGATGCCCGCATCCGTGTTGATCGAACCATGAATAAAGAAAGCGTGTCCATTCTTGCTCATGGAAGTCGCTCCTATTTTGCGGGCAAGGTTTTTTAAGTTTCCTCTTGCAGGACCGGGGTTATCAATCATCAACATATTGAGGGCGGTATTACGCACACGGTCATCATTCAAATGATATAAAGCATTATAAAATTTGAAAAAGTCCTTGGCAGTCCAAACATTCGTGCCAGCGGATGTTGAACAACTCAACTGTGCAGATTGAGTCACACAATTATCCTCCAATCCATACGTCGGCATCTTTGCTTCATAGGATTGTCCGTTGACATCCTTCCCGATCACCACATCCCATTTGAAAAGTCCGCGCTGGGATTCTTTATCCTGATATTGAATATTTGAAAATTCATTGAACCAAAGATTAAATTCGCTGATGGCATTGGGTTGATAACAATCACGGGCGGGAGAAATCTGTGCCTGCGCTTCGGGTCTGCAATTCTCATACACAAATTGCAGGATTTCACCCGCTGCGGAATTATTGCTGCGTGTCGCCATGCTGTACACTGCGCCCAACACAAAAAAGCGCCGATCAATAATTCCGCTCACACCGCCTGCATCAAACCGATTGGCCGCGGCGAACGCATCCACGCTGCCCCAATTATTTACATCCGCGATATATTGCGCGAGTTGATCCCGATATTCGGGACTGACATATCGTTCGATATTTCTTGCGGATTCAATATCCGCGAAATAGGCATTCCACGCCGGGCTTTCTGGGTCCCAATATTTCTGACACCTCGAAAGGAAATACGTCAACACAGGTCCCTTGAACGCGGATGCAAATTGAAAAGGCACGTCCGCGTTGATCGAAACCAACTCCTGATTTTTATTCAGGTCATAAATATAAATGCCGAGATCGTTCGCGGTTTTATCGGGCAGGCAGCTCAGTTCCGCTTTGGGAAGTGCGGATAAAAATTGCTGATTATATTTAACCGAGAGCGGCACAGCCGTTGAAGTTGGGAGAGAAGTTGGCACGGGCAAGGTCGCAGTTGCAGTAGGCGCAGCCACTGTTGGTGTGCAAGTCTGCGTAGCGGTTAACTCAGGGGTCGCGGAAATTACGGGGGCGCTGACTCTGCAAGAGAGAAGTGAGATCGCGGTAAATATTGTCAATACTGAAAGCGTAAAACGCCATCCACCCTTAATGTTTAAATATTTTTTTTTATTCATCAATTACCCTGAATCGGCAAAGTATATCCGCCGTCTATTACGATGGTCTGCCCGACGATCATGGATGCGGCGGGCGAACATAAAAATGCAACGAGTTCAGCCACATCTTCGGTTGTGACCAATTTTCGTGCGGGCGCCTCGTCTATAAATTTTTGCATGATTTTATCTTTATCGCCCATCGACGCAAAACGCTGCAAGGCTTCGGTATCCACCACGCCCGGCGACACCGCGTTGACATTGATTCCCTTTGCGATCAACTCCACACCGAGATAACGCGTGAGCGCTTCGATGGCGGCTTTACTCGCACCCACCACAACATAATCGGGCAGCACGCGCACCGAACCCGCGCTCGAAAGGCTGACAATTTTCCCGCCGCCGCGTTTCTCCATTAAAGGAACAGCGCGCTGCGCGGCAAACAACAAGGCACGCGCGTTGATATTCATCGTCCAGTCCCAGCCTTTGGGTTTTTGCTCCATTGCGGGTTTGTTAAATCCCGATGCCGCGTTGTGGATGAAGATATCCAACCCGCCGAATTCTTTTTCGATTTCGTCGAACATGCGGTTGAGATCATCCATCTCACCCATATTCGCCTTGACCAATAAAGCGCGGCGGCCAACTTTTTCCACTTCGCGTGCGGCCTCTTCAGCGGGAGCGCGGTTGCGAAAAAAGTTGATGATTACATCCGCGCCGCGCTGTGCGAAATGCAAAGCGATGGCGCGCCCAATTCCGCGCCCGGAGCCTGTGACAAGGACAGTTTTGTTTTCAAAAGGGAGAGGCATTTATATTCTTCTTTCCTTTTTCTTCTTTCACAACAAAAGAGGAAAGAAGAAAGAAATAAAATTTCAATCAAAATAAATATTCAAATCCGAGCAGTCAAAGCGATTGCCGCAGTTGGGACAATTGACCTTGCAGTTCTTTTCGTGCATTTCACTTCCACAGCGATCGCAAACCCAGATTCGTTTTTCACTCCAGATTACGGGTTGAAATAAAACAGGAGCAAATTCACGAATCCTATTTGAACCTAAAGTTTCAAGCATAAGAGCGGCATGTTTTGCGTCACCCCGTAATTTTTCGACTTGAACACCTCGATATTCAGGCGGAAACATATTAAGCCATTTCATACTTCTTTCATAAACTTTGAGCGCGCCTGAATAATTTCCGCGTGTGATGTGCAGATAAAATACCGCAACCTGTAAAATTCCGCGGTACAAATCGCGGACGGTGTCTTTCTCCGCGCGCCATGCAGCTTCAAGTTCTTCGTGCGCCTCGAAGAATTTTTTCTCGTTAAATAATTTCATCCCTTCAATGGCGCTGGGATGTAAGGAGTTGGAGGTCATATTCATATCAAGTTGCGCGAAAGTATATCACGGCGATATGGGCTGAAATGGTAAAATTCTTTTCATGCTCAAACGGTTGCTCGAAGATAAACGGGTTGTATTCTTCATTTCGTTGCTGGCAGTGATGTCGCTAATGTTACTCGCCAGCGTGTTGAACAATATTACATTTCAGCCTGCGAAACCTTTATATCATTCTGAAACCCCGCAAGGAACTCCAATTTCATTTGATGAAATAACCAAAATTCTGGTGGAAGTTCCGCTATGGCAGCAGATCACATTTTTTATGATGATTCTTCTGATTGTGCTGTTGATCACCTTGCTGCTTTCGCCTGAAGCGCGCAAACGATTGCTCAGAATGTTCATCCGCGGGGCAATTACCGTGCTCATGATCAGTTACCTGATCCAAAAAAATCCGGATTTGCTTAAGGGGATATTCCCCCAACTTAATCTCGCCGACGGCATAGCTGGTATTGATCCATCCAAAAATATCGCGCCGCCTGTTTTTGAACCTCCACAAATATCAGGGATGCTTTCATTTTTTATCACACTCGGAATTGTACTCATCGTCGCTGTGATCGCGTGGAGAGTTTACGTCTGGTGGAAACGCCAAAACGAATTACTCAATACGCCCAATCCGCTGGACGAGATTGCAAAAATTGCGCGCGCGTCGCTGCGCGATTTATCGCAGCAGGGATCGTCTCACGACTCGATTATTCAATGTTATGAAAACATGAGTCAGGCGTTATATACACGGCGCGGACTGCAACGCAACTACGCCATGACCGCCGCAGAGTTCGCGCAGAAACTCGAAAACGTGGGCTTGCCACGCGAACCGGTGAATCAACTGACGCGTTTGTTTGAATCCGCACGCTACAGCACACACGCATCCACACAAACGGATATTGACGAGGCCATTTCAAGCCTGAAAACAATCTTGAAGTATTGCGGAGAAACTTTATGACCCGCCGCCAATTAAGCATTGCAGGGATATTTTTATTGATCGTCATTCTCGCTTTTGCCCTGCGCGATGTCGTCGTAGCGCTGATCATTATTCCAGCCGCCTTTTTGTGGTGGCTATTCAAGTTATATTATGCGGCGATTCCGCAAGTCATTTTTTGGGCGCTTCTGGCGGCACTCGCTGCGTATTCTGCGATCACAACGGTCATCCCGTCAATTCGGATTCGCGCCAAGACCAAAACCGAAATCAGGATCGCGCAGGGTCGCATTGAAATCCTCGCGGATTGGCTAAAGAAATCCAAGCGCGGCGGAACTTACTACAAGTGGCTGATCGCAAACCGGTTGGGGAAAAATGCGCGGGAAATACTGGCGCAGCGCGAGGGAAATCCCGCCAGCAAAAAATTCAGCGCGTTAACCGGTCGCGGGTGGAATCCTCCACCGGAAATAGACGAATATCTAAATACCGGATTGAACGGTTCATTCACAAATGCCCTGCGTCCACGCTGGTTTTGGCAAAGTCCGCCAACGACGCCTTTGGATATAGAAGCGCAGCAGGTGATGGATTATCTTGAAGATGAGATGGAGATTTAAACATGGCAGAGATCACAAAAATATCCGAGTTAAGCAAACAGATCATTAACGAAGTGGAGCGCGCCGTTGTGGGTAAACGCGATGTGCTCGAAACGATCATGGCGGCTGTATTGGCGGGCGGACATATCCTGTTGGAGGATTACCCCGGCTTGGGCAAGACCTTGATCGCGCGTAGTTTCGCATCCGCTTTGGGATTGGATTTCAAGCGCATCCAGTTTACGCCCGACCTGCTGCCTGGAGATATCACCGGTGGATATATCTTCAATCGTAACGAGAATAAATTTGAATTAAGGCGCGGACCCGTTTTCACGAATATTTTACTGGCAGATGAAATCAACCGCGCATCGCCAAAAACCCAATCCGCTTTATTGGAAGCGATGCAGGAAGGTCAGGTTACATTGGAGGGTGAAAGTTTAAAATTGCCTGATCTTTTTATTGTGCTTGCGACTCAAAATCCAATTGAATATGAAGGCACGTTCCCGTTGCCCGAAGCGCAGTTGGATCGCTTCATGCTGAAACTCACAGTTGGATATCCATCGCTTGACGAGGAAAAAGAAATTTTACAGCGCCGCCGCGAACGCAAGCAAGATGAACTTGATCTCAAGCAGGTCATTCAGCCGGAGCAATTAACCGAAATGCGCGCCCTGCTTGAAACCGTGCATGTTCACCCGGATCTCGAATCATATATCTCCGCGCTGGTACATGCCACGCGCACAGACCGTCGTGTGGCAGTGGGAGCCAGTCCGCGCGGGTCGCTGGCTTTCCTTAAGATGGCGCGCGCGTATGCCGCACTCAATGGGCGTGATTTTATTTTGCCCGATGATGTCAAAAAATTTGCCGTGCCGATTCTCAGTCACCGCTTGTTATTGCAGCCAGAATACTGGATGTCAAAGCAGGTCAACGGAGATGTGATCCGCGATGTGTTGAGCAGTACGCCTGTGCCGGTGATTCAATAACCTCTAGCAAAAACCTCTTTTATCCACGAAGCACACGAAACAACACGAATTTTCTAATTATTTTTTCTTCGTGAAATTCGTGGAAAAAGGTGTTGTTTCTTTACTTATGCAAGAGGTCAAATAAATACGCCGTTGGTTGAGTAGGGCGGGCGCTCTTCCCGCCCGTATCGAAACCAAAACATGATAGGCAAACTTGAAATCAAAGATATATATGACACTGGTGGTTTCCCCCTACGGGGACTTCACGATACGCCCCGACGAACACGGGGCTACTCAACCACCGAGCATTTATAAAACCAATGTCCCGTTCACTCTTTCTCTCCGCCCTCTTATATGGATTACTGCTTGCAGGCATCATCACCCTGCGCGGCGAAATTGTCGCGCTTGCGATTCCTTTCGCGGTTTATCTACTATACGGATTTTGGAACATCCCCGAAGCGCTCAACCTAAACATCGAGCGGAGTCTCTCTACGGACCGCGCAGATTCAAACGCAGATGTGATCGTGACATTAACCGTCACCAATCACGGCGGAGATATTGAAGAACTCTTATTGATCGACCACCTGCCGCACCATTTGAAATTATGTTCCGGCGCGCCGAGTCGATTGATCCGGCTGAAGAAAAATCAATCATACACATTCGACTATACCGTCGCAGGCGGGCGCGGCGCATATATTTTTGAAACGATCCACGCCGCAGGCACCGACATGTTGGGATTGATTACGCGCGAGCAGGTTATAAAATCCAAAAATACATTGCTTGTTTTTCCCGAAGTGAAACATCTAAAGAACATCCCCATCCGTCCGCGTAAGACGCGCGGATTTGCGGGCGTAATCCCCGGGCGAGTCGGCGGCACGGGCACGGAATTCTTCGGGGTGCGCGAATATCAGTTTGGAGATTCGCCGCGCATGGTCAACTGGCACGCCAGCGCACGCCACGAAGATCTGTATTCAAACGAATATCAGCAGGAACGCGCAGCCGACGTGGGCATCGTGCTCGACGCGCGCGTCAGCACCAATCACTTTCACGCCGACCATTCCATGTTCAATTACGCGGTTACCGCCGCCGCATCACTTGCGGATGTGTTTTTATCGCAAGGCAATCGCGTGGGCTTACTCGCTTATGGAAGTTATCTCGATTGGACTTTCCCCGGTTATGGAAAAATTCAGCGCGAGCGCATCATGCACGCATTGGCGCGCGCTGAGACCGGCAACAGCACAGTCTTTGCGGGCCTGAAGCATCTATCGCCGCGCATGTTTCCGCCTGAATCTCAAATTGTATTGGTCAGTTCGCTGACACAGGATGACCTGGATATTTTGATCGAACTGCGCGGGCGCGGCTATCAGGTGATGGTTGTCAGCCCCGACCCGATCCGATTTGAATGCGGATTGCTGTCCCCATCTCCGCAAGTGGATACCGCCGCGCGGATAATTCGCCTCGAACGAAATTTACTCATCCGCCGCCTTGAGCGCGCGGGTATTCGCGTGATTGAGTGGGATGTTTCCATTCCATTAGATCACGCGATCAATCCCGCCTTGACTCAAACCAGGAGAGCCTTGTGACCGTATTCGCACTTTTCTTGAGCATCGTTATCAGCGCCGCATCGCTCGCATGGGGATTTTTCTCAGTGGGATTAATCAACGCCGCTATTTGGATATTAATCATCGGCGCAGTCTGGCTGCTGGCGGCCCAACAAAATTGGGATTGGGTTTCATCGGTTGCATTATTGCTCGCAGTGATCGCGGCGGCTTTCGGCTTGTGGTTAAAATTCCCGCCCGGCTGGATGTTCAGCGGCGGACTCTTTGCGCTCTTCGCATGGGACACGAACGATTTCCGCCGCCGATTAAGACTCGTTGTCAAAGATGAAGACACGCGCACAATGGAACGCCGCCACATCGCGCGGATCAGTCTGCTTGCGCTCGCGGGTTTATTCCTCGCCTCGATTACCATGCTCGTGCGCGCGCAGTTCACAGCCGAATGGGCTGCGCTGCTGGTGTTGATCGTTTTACTTGGCTTGGCTCAATTGGTGGGATGGTTTGGGAAAATACAGTGAGGAGGTGTCAGTTATCAGTTATCAGTGAACAGTGATTAGTGATTAGTCACCTCGCCCAATATTGTTTACTGTTCACTGCTCACTGTTCACTGTTCACTGTCCACTGTCCACTGTTCACTGCCCACTGTTCACTGTTCACTGCTCACTGTTCACCGAATACCCCATCACTTTACAAAACAACTCGACCACAAGCGGATCAAAATGCCTGCCTGACTGTGCGTGCAAATAATTAAGCGCCATTTCCTCATCCCAGGCGAGGCGATAGGGACGGTCGGATGTCAGCGCATCCCAAACATCTGCGATCGCAAATATTCGCGCGGAGAGGGGAATCTGCTCGCCTTGCAATCCGCGCGGATAACCCGTGCCGTCCCATTTTTCGTGATGACAATAGGGGATCTCAAGCGCGGGCTGCAAATATTCGATCGCTGAAAGCATGTCATACGCATACTGCGGATGCTGGCGCATGATCTTCCATTCCTCCGGCGTCAGTGCTCCGGCTTTTTGTAAAATAGAATCAGGCACGCCCAGTTTGCCCATATCATGCAATAACGCGCCGCGGCGCATGTGGACGAGCTGATCATCATCCATGCCCATTGCGCGCGCCAGCACTAACGTTAATTCAGTCACGCGCTGCGCATGGCCGTCGGTTTCCTCGTCACGCAATTCCATCGCGTGCGACCAGCCCGCGATGGTGGCATCGTAGGCTGATAATAAATTAAGATGCTCCTGTTCAACTTTCTCACGTTCAGACAAAAGTTTGCGGTAGCGATTCAAATGCGTAATGTTGCTCAGGCGCGCGCGCAGCTCATGGCGGTCGTAAGGTTTGATGATGTAGTCATCCCCGCCGATCTGCAAGCCCTGTAACTTGGCTTCCTTATCGTCCAGCGCGGTCAGAAAAATAATGGGAATCTCGGCTGTCAACAGGTCGTGGCGAATCTCCGCGCATACTTCAAAACCGGTCATACCCGGCATCATCACATCCAACAGGATTACATCGGGTTGAAAAAGGCGCGCTTTTTCAATGGCTTGCAGGCCGTTCTCGGCCATCTCTAAATTGTATCCCTGCCCATCCAAAATAGATTCAATCGTTTCACGCCCCATGCGCTCATCGTCTACAATCAAAATCGTACTGGTCATAATATCTCCTGGGGCTGTAATAAATGCGTGGGGCATAAAAGTTATCCAAAAAATCCTTATCATGCACACAGACCCTAAAGGTCTGTTTTCCCTTCGTAAATTCCTGATTATCGAGAAAGACCTTTAGGGTTTTTTACGGAGGAAATGTACGGTGGCAAATCCAAAAAATCAAAGAGTTAATCCCCAGTATATGCGCCCCCGCTATTTATACACAGTAGGGAATTCCCTACTTAAGCGTTCCTATCCACCAGACCTTCCTTAACTGCAAAGCGCACCAATCCCGCCAAATTATGGATTTTCAATTTTTCCATCAAACTGGAGCGGTGCTTCTCGACCGTTTTTTCGCTGATAAACAGCACTTTGGCAATATTCGCGCTGGTGTGCTCCTCGGCGATCAATTGCAGAATTTCCTTCTCGCGCGGCGAAAGCGTATCCAAAGGACGGTCTGCCCCGCCAAACTGAACATAGGGCGCGCTCTCCGAGACAATGGAAGAAATGGGAGCGCTTAAATACATCCCCCCGCGTGAAACAACGCGGACAGCCTCCAGCAGTTCTTCGCTAACCGAGGTCTTAAGCACATATCCAATTGCGCCGCTTTGCAGCGCCTGGCGCACCAGTCCCGCATCGGCATACATGGAAAGCAGCAGAATATTGACGGGTAATTTATAGCTGCGCACGCGTTCCGCGGCCTGAATCCCGTTTAGGCGCGGCATCATAATATCCATCAACAGGACATTGGGTTTTAGGTCGTTCGCCATCTCGACGGCTTCATACCCGTTGGAGGCTTCAGCGACGATCTTCATATCTTTGGCGCGTTCCAGCAGGGCACGAATCCCCGCCCGAACCATCAGGTGATCTTCCGCAATAACAATTTGGATCATTTTATTTTTCCTCACTTTGATTCGAGTTGCGTACCAGCGGGACGCGAGCTGAGATGACCGTTCCGCGTTCCGCCGCGGAATTGATCAACAGGTCGCCGCCAACCAGAGTCATGCGTTCCTGCAAACCGATAATACCAATACCATCCGCCTTGGCAGTCTTGTCAAAGCCTGCGCCGTTATCCTGCACAGTCAGGGAGAGGTCATTGCCATCCACGGCCAGTTCGACCCAAACCTTGCTTGCGCGGGCGTGGCGCGCAACATTCGTCAGCGCCTCCTGCAAAAAACGATACAACGTGATCGCATGCACATCACTTGCTGTGGGAATCTCCTGCTCGGATTCAAAATCCAATGGGATGTGCATACGCGCGCTAAACTCGACGCAGTAATTTTTCAGCGCAGCGCGCAGGTCGAGTGTATCCAACATCGGCGGGCGCAGGTCTTGCGCAATGAGTCGCATTTTATCCAGTGTTTCAGCGGTGTTCGCGAGCAGGCCGCTCAAGCGCGAGCGCAGCGCCTCATCATCCAATGGCAGATCGTTTTGTAAATTTTGCAGGCTCAAAATATGCGCGGTCAACGCCTGGCCAAGATCATCATGCAGCTCGCGCGAGATGCGCTGGCGCTCGCGCTCCTGGGCTTCCAGCATCCTGCCCGCCATTTCGCGCAGTTGTCCGCGCTGTTCGAGCAGCGTGCGATAACGATTCAAACGTGTGATCGTGCGCACGCGCGCGCGTAACTCGTGGCGGTCCAACGGCTTGCTGAAAAAATCATCCGCGCCGGCTTTCAACCCGGTCAGGCGCGAGTTGTAATCATCGAGCGCAGTAAGGATCACGATCGGCACTTCAGCCAATAGGGGTGTCTCGCGGATGCGGCGGCAAACTTCAAAACCGTCCATGCCGGGCATCATCACATCCAGCAGAATTAGATCGGGCAAAAACTGTTTTGCTTTTTCCAAAGCAGTTTCGCCGTTTTGCGCAATCTCAAGTTCGTATCCCTCACCCTCCAACATCGCTTCCAGCGTGGCAATCCCTGAAGGCTCATCATCCACGATCAAAATTTTACTGGTCATTTTATTATCCTTTTTTATGTCGTATGGATTGAGAACAAAACCAGGTAGTGGGTTTGGGTAAATGATGTAAGTCGGAGTGCCACTCCGACCGCCGAGCAACCCACTACCCAAGACCATAACTCATATTTTAGGAACTTACAAGTTAAATGCTTGCACAAAAAGCAAGAATTTTTAACACAAAGGACACGAAGGTCACAAAGGGGAAACCTTTGGTTTGTATTACTTCGTGCACTTTGTGTCCTTTGTGGTTAAATTCTTTTGGTTTCGGCTTGTCCGAGTTAGGTCTATTGTTTCTCCAAATAGAACTCGATCATCCTGATCATTTCTTTCAAATGGATTGGCTTGCTTATATAATCGGTCATTCCAGCCGCGAGGCAGCGCTCGCGGTCGCCGGGCATGGCCAGCGCCGTCAACGCGATGACGGGGATATCCTTAAACAGCGCATCCGTGCGCAGCTTCTCGATCACTTCAAAACCATCCATGCCGGGCATTTGAATATCCAACAGAATCAGGTCGGGACGTTCAATCTCTGCCATCATCAGCCCGCTCGACCCATCCCGCGCGACCAGCAGATGATGACCACGCCCTTGCAAATAATCGCTTACAAGCATGACAATGGATTCGGTATCTTCAATCAAAAGGATATTTCCCACGCGCGTTGATTCGGATGGCTGATCTGATTCGGTTTTCTCGATTTTCTCTCCAGCCGCCAGACCCTGCTGTTCCGCCGGCGACCACGGCAGTGAGATGATAAAACGGCTGCCCTGATTGAACTGACTCTGCACGCTGATATTGCCGCCATGCAAGCGCGCCATTTGCATCACCAGCATTAAACCCAGCCCCGTGCCAGAATACTCACGCGACAGATTAGAATCCAACTGCACAAAGGATTGAAAGAGCCGCGGTATATCCTCTTCGGCAATGCCGATGCCTGTATCCCAAACTTCAAGTTTTATTTCACCCAGGTCAGGGTCGGCAAGCACCTGCACGCCAGCCTTCCCGCCCTCAGGCGTAAACTTGACCGCGTTGCTTAATAAATTCACCAGCATTTGCAGCAAACGACGCGGATCGCCGCGCATATTCTCGGCACGCTGATCCTCCTCAAAAATGATGCTGATGTTCTTCTTCTGCGCCATTTCCTTAACCATGCGGAAACTGGATTCAAACAACGACTTGATCGGGACATCCGTTACATTCAACTCCATGCGCCCCGCTTCGATCTTGGAAAGGTCTAAAATATCATTGATCAACGAGAGCAAGTGCACGCCGCTTTCGTTAATGGTGGCAATATATTTTTGCTGTTTTTCATTCAACACGCCAATGGTTTGCTCCAGCAGGCTTTCTGAAATACCCATGACCGCATTGAGCGGTGTGCGCAGTTCGTGACTCATGTTTGCTAGAAATTCATCCTTGATGCGCAAGGCGCGTTCCATTTCAAGATTGGTGAGGCGCATGGTTTCTTCCACTTCCTCGCGCTCGGTCACATCCACGTTCACGCCGATCATGCGCTCGGGGTTGTGCTCTGTGTCGTAAAGCACAACCGCATTTGCAGTAATATACCGCAGCGACCCATCCGGGCGTAAAATGCGGTGTTCATCCACAAATAACCCGGTCAGATTCAAAGCCTCTTGAAAATGCTTCTGCGCTCGTTTTACATCCTGCGGATGGATGATCTGCCACCATGTATCCACAGAATTATCGAAATCATCCGGGTTTGTGCCGTGAATTAAATGCATGCGGGCATCCCAAACAACTTTGTTTTCCTTAAAGTTTAACTCCCACACGCCGATCTCGCCGGCTTTGACAGCCAGCTCCAAACGCTGGCGCGTGGCTTCGATTTCGGCGGTGCGATCCTGCACGCGCTTCTCCAATTGTTCCGCATGGCGGCGGATTTCATTCAGCAGATTCTCGTGGTGCAAGCTCAAGGCCAATTGTGCCGAGACGTCTTTAATGATCTCAAGATATTCCTCAGTGAAGAAATCAGGATCCACGGAACTCATCACCAGCACGCCGATCAATTTTCCCTGTACGATCAAAGGCGCCTTAACCAGCGCGCGCGCTCCGGCTGTATACAATTTTTTTTCGAAGGAATTTGATTTTCCAATTCCAAGTTTCACCGCCGCTATTTCTTCGTTCTGCATTTCCTTCAAGCGCAGCTGGCTGATTGAAACGGGTTCATTGATCCGGCTCACGGATAAATTTTCATCCGCTACGCGCGCAATGATTCTGGCCGAGTCTGTTATTTCATCCAGCGCGATAATACTGATCTTGCCGCACGGGACAAGTATCGCAAGGTGATGCAGCGCCTCCATATCTGCCGAGCCGCCTTCCACAGCCGCGCCCAGCAAGGCGTGGTCTATTAAACGCAAACTTTGCAAACGAAGGTTGGTGCGCGCCAATGCATCCTCCGTCTGTTTGCGCTCGGTGACATCTGAATGAACTGCCACCATGACTTTTCCGTGTTCAGGGTGATTGAATAAGCTAACATTGGCAAACGACCAAAATAGCGTTCCATCCTTTTTGATATTTCTAATTTCACCTGTCCACATGCCAGTTTTTTCTATGACCTCCATGATTTTCCCAGCTATTTTTTCAGGGTTTTCATCAGTAGGTGCATTGACAATAGACACGTGTTTCCCAATTATTTCATTATGTCCATAACCAAATAAATGTTCAAATGTGGGGTTGGCGTAAACAATAATGCCGTCTCTAAGTCTAATAAGATAAATTCCCTCTACCATATTAGCTATTATCGTACTGTGCAAGCGTAATTCTTCCTCCGCCTGCTTGCGCTCGGTGATATCCTGAACGATGCCGCTTAAGAGAGAGGGTTTGCCTTCCTCATCCAAAACAAGCTCGCCCGCTTCCGCCCAAACCACGCGGATTGTGCCATCCTCCCAGACAACGCGGTATTCAAGCGGAATTGGCTTACCCTGCTCGGATACATTAAGATTCGCCTGATCCACTTTTTCGCGGTCATCGGGATGAATGGCGCGCGCGATCACATCTGCGAGATTGCCTGTGAACGCTGCTTTATCGATCCCGAAGATGTGATACATCTCATCAGACCAGTTGAGTTGATTGGTCTTAATGTTCCACGTCCAGCTTCCAACACGGGCGTAATGCTGCGCCTTATTTAAATTTTCTTCAGATCTGCTCAGCACATCCACCACCTGCTTGCGCTCGGTGATATCGGCGTGCGTGCCAATGACGCGGCGGGGTTTGCCGTCATCCGTCCATTCGATGACTTTACCGCGGTCCAATATCCATTTGTAGGTTCCATCTTTACACAGGACGCGATGTTCGTTTTGATAAACGGGTGTCTCGCCCGCGAAATGCCGATTCAGGTCTTCAAGGCATTTCGAATAATCTTCCGGGTGGACGCGTTTACTCCACTCATCCAGCGAATTGCCGACCTCATCCTCGGTATGGCCGAGCATGGCTTTCCACTGCCGCGAGAAGAATACCGTGTTGGAAAGCGCGTCCCAATCCCACACGCCATCGCCGGAGCCCTCCAGCGCAAACTGCCAGCGCGCCTCACTTGTGCGCAGCGCCTCCTCCACCCGTTTGCGCTCGGTGATGTCGGTTGCGACTCCTTCGATCAGCGCTTCATCGCTACTGATGTTATGTCCTATGGAACGGTCCCGCAGCCAGCGCCAATTCCCCTGCGCATCCTGAATACGATATTCAATGTCGAAGAATTTTCCAACTTCAATGGCACGAACGGTCTCACTAATTCGCGCGCGGTCATCGGGGTGGACGGATTCATTCCACAGTAAAGGATGTTCATATAAATATTCCGCTGAATAACCCAGCACCTGTTCGACGCGCGGCGAGTAATAGATGCCCCCGCGTTTGCTGGAGAATGTGTACACGATATCAGGCGCGCCTTCCACCAAACGGCGGAAGCGCGCTTCGCTTTCGCGCAAAGCCCGCGCGGATCGACTCTTCTCGACTGCCCGTTGAATGGAGAGCAGCACCTGTTTCATGTCAAAGGGTTTTTGGAAGTAGCCAAAGGCATTCATCTGCATGGCTTGAATGACAGAGTCCTGTGTGGCGTGACCGGTGAGCAGGATGCACTCCGTCTCAGGGGAACGCGCCTTGATGCCCGCCAAAACATCCAGCCCGGAAATATCACCCAGGTTCAAGTCGATCAAGGCCGCGTCAAAATCGCGGCTTTCGATTTGAGTCAGCGCCGCGCTGCCCGTCTGCGCGCTGGTTGATTCAAACCCCATGATCTTCAAGATGTCGGTCATGGTTACTAGCAGATCGGCATCGTCGTCTACGATCAGGATGTGTGGAATTTTATTGTCCATTTTTATAAAATTCTCCCGGGCCTGACAGGTTAACTGCCAACATACCCAACATGCGACACTTTTCGAAAATCCATTTGATAGTGATCGTCTAACTTGCCTTAAGTAACTCACCTTACGCAGTTTGTAATCCCGAAGGGATGGCAGGATTATAGAATAATGGCATACAAATATCCAAATCCCGAAGGGATGGCAAGATTTGTGCCATAAAAACATGACACCCCTTCGGGGTTATTGTGTCAATCTTATGCATATCTATAATCATTTCACTTCTTCGGAGTTTTGCTTGCGTAAGGTAAGTTAAGCAACTCTCGCAGGTGCTTCTTTTGAATTTCAGCCAGCGTTTGCAGGAGTTGTGGAATTTCCAGCGGCTTATACAGGCAGGTAAACGCGTCAATATCCAGGGCGCCTTGAATAAGAGCTGACATTTCTTCGCGGTGACCGGTGACCAATATCACCGGCAGGGTCGGGTAGTCCTTGCGGATATCTTTGAGGACATCCACGCCGTTCAAGCCATTCAGTTTCATATCCAGCAGGATCACCTGTGCGCCCAGGGTCATCTGATCCACATCAATATGCGCATCGGTGATCTGCGTCACTTTGAACCCGCGAATTTTAAGAACATCATCGAGCGTCTGGCAAAACAAAGGGTCATCGTCCACGATCACGACCAATCGATTCTTCGCCAGCGAAGTGAAGAAATTCAACAGTTGATTTATATTCAAGGGCTTATCCAGCACACCGGCGACACCTTCATCCAATCCCCGGCGGAGTAAATCATCGGCGGCGTAAGCGGTCATCAGCACCACCGGCAGGCCGGGCTGCGCTGCGCGGATTTGGCGTTGCAGTTCCACGCCATCCATATCGGGCATTTTTATATCGGTCAGGACGCAGTCAAAATTCATTGTGCGGCTTTTTTCGAGCGCATCGGGACCGGACCAGGCTTCCACCACTTCATGCCCGGACAAAGTCAGGATGTCCGTCAGGGTTCGCGTCATGCGGCGGTCATCATCCACGATCAAGATGCGTAAGGTTTGATTCATTTTAACTCCTTGTCATTTCTGGCTCTCCCGTTTCAAGCGGGATTCATCCACAGATTACGCAGATTTCGCCGATTTTTAAAATCAAATCTACATAATCAAAATATCTTTAAACACGAAGGCTTGTACTGAGCCTGTCGAAGTGACACAAAGTGCACGAAGGTTTTAATTACTCACCTTACGCATCTTGCCTATCCGAGATTGCTTCGCCGCTAAAAGCAAGCGTTGTACTGAGCCAGTCGAAGTAAGCGCGGCTCGCAATGACATCAACTTTTTAGCAAAACTGCGTAAGGTCACTTGATTAATGAAAAGGCTTTTCCTTTGTATCCCCTTGTGCCTTTGTGTTTAATTGGTTTTTGCAGCGGACTCATCTGTGAAATCTGCGGATGGGTTTTGGCCCTTCCCATTAAAATCTTATTTCTGAATTGGCAAGCAGAGGGTAAACACGCTGCCCACGCCGACTTCGCTCTGCACTTCGATCTTGCCGCCGTTCGCTTCGGCCAGTTCCCAGCTGACAGCCAACCCCAGCCCGATACCTTTAATCTTGGTAGTGAAGAGCGGCTCAAAAAGTTTTTTCATATTTTCGGGAGGGATGCCAACACCGCTATCCTGTATGCTAATATGGATCATATCATCTTGCACACGGGATGATATGGAAAGATTTCCTGCTTTTGTCGCCCGGGTTGCATCTGTCGAAATCATGGATTGGTAGGCGTTGAGTATAAGGTTGCTGAGAATTTGTACAACATGCTGCGGGTCGGCGTAAATTTTCGGCAGGTCTGCGGGCAGGTCAAGTATTACCCGCACAAAGGCGGGCGCGGGGCAATAATCCAGCGCTTGATTAATTAATTCGGAAACAGAAACAGTCTCGCGCTGCGCAGATCTACTGCGGGCGATATCCAACATATCCGAGACGATCCTGTTGGAGATTTGCATATGTTGTTCGATGATATTGAGATACTCTTTAACTTTGTCACTGGCATCCGGCTGGGATATTCTCAGGAAGTAGACCGCATTCGAGATGACGCCCAGCGGGTTACGCAGCTCATGCCCCATGCTGCCCGCCATCTTACCGAGCGCAGCCAGCTTCTCATGCCGGACGAGCTGCTCCTGCGCCTCGCGCAATTCGGCTGTGCGTTCCTGAATGCGCTCTTCGAGGCTGGCGTTGAGTTGACGAATCTCCTCCTCCGCCTGTTTGCGGGTGCTGATATCCACCAGCACGGCGCGGCACATCTCGCGCTGCCCGGTTTCCAGCACGGCTTCGATCTGCACCCAAAGCGGCTCATCGTCCAGCAGTAATTCGATTTCGCAGGTTTGCTTTTCACCGCTCACAAATACTTTTTCAAGAAATGCATTGAAGATTGAACGCGACGGTTGGGAAACAAATAATCCGAAGCGCTGCTTGATCAATTCGCCTAGTTTCGTCTTTAATAAGTTGGCTCCGGAAAAGTTGACTTTATAGATCGTACCGTCACGCCCCAGCGTAAAATAACCCACCGGGGCAAAATCGTACAGGTCGGCATATTGTTGAAAAGCCGCTTCTGCCGCGATCCGAGATTGCAGCAACTCCTCGTTCTGCATCTCCAATTCGATTTGATACACTTCAAGTTCATGCACAAGGCGCAGAGCATCCGCCTCCGTTGGCACAGTTTTCTTCTTGAGTTTGCTCAACTTTTCTTCCGCCTGTTGGCGCAATTCAGATTTAGACAGATTGCCTTTTTTCATAGTCATCGTTTCATTCCTACCGGATCAGTCTCTGGTATCAGGTAACTCAGCTTACGCAGTGTCGTTCTCCCGAAAGAACATCGGGACGCTGTGAGTAAAATCACAGCGGCGAAAAAAACGCCGTTCAAAGCGAAAGGAACAAGAGATTCAGCCACGAATTACACGGATTACCACGAATGTTTAAAAAATTCGCGTAAATTAGTGAAATTCGTGGCAGCAATGGTTTTGAAATTCCTTGTTCCTTGGCAGCGGTAGCGACATGTCAAAATGCGTAAGGTGAGTCAAGTAAGTCAATCATATTGTCATTGCGGATGGATATAGGCTTGTTCAACTGCTACGACCAGCATCAGGAATAGGTTGATGTCGATCGGCTTGTTTAAGATGGTTTTGATACCCTCCGCAATACCCTGTTGAATGATCTGATCGGCGGAATATGCGGTCATCAAAAACGTGATCAGATGCGGATATTTTTTTTTGGTCTCGCGATACAGCGCCACCCCGTCCATATCGGGCATGATCACATCCGTCACCATAATATCCACTTGTTGGTTCTGCAAGATATCCAGCGCTTCGAATCCAGAATTGGCTACATGAACGATATAGCCCTTCATGATCAAAATATCCATCAGGGTCTTCGCCATAGGCGGGTTGTCATCTACGATCAGGATCGTGGTTTGCTCGCTCATAGATTCATCCTGTGTGCCGGTAAATAAAGCGTAAACGTACTGCCCACCCCCAACTCACTGCGCACTTCAATCCTGCCGCCGTTCGCTTCAGCCAGTTTCCGGCTGACAGCTAGTCCCAGGCCAATCCCTTTAACTTTAGTGGTGAAAAGCGGTTCAAAAAGTTTTTTCATATTTTCAGGGGATATACCAACGCCAGTATCCTGCACAATAATACATATCATATCACCTTGCGCGCGGGACGCTATAGTGAGATTCCCTACTTTTGCTGCGTTGGTTAAGCGTGTCGAAGTCATAGCCTGACAGGCGTTAAACGTAAGGTTGCCAAGGATTTGCACAATATGCTGCGGATCGGCGTACGCCTGCGGCAGGTCTGCGGGAATATCCAGCGTGACGCGCACAGACTCGGGCGCGGGGAAGCGCTCCAGGGTTTGATGAATTAATTCGGAAACAGAAACAGCCTCGTGTTCCGCGGATTTGACGCGGGTGAAATCCAACAGGTCGCCGACGATCTTATCCGAGATGAGAATCTCTCTTTCGATAATATTCAGATATTCTTTTATTTTTTCACCCGCATCCGGCTGCGTCATCTTTAAGAAATAAATTGCATTTGAGATGACACCCAGCGGGTTGCGCAGCTCATGCCCCATGCTGCCGGCCATTTGCCCCAGCAAAGCCAGTTTCTCCTGACGGACGATCTTCTCCTGCGCGTCGCGTAATTCCTGCGTGCGTTCCTCCACGCGCTGCTCAAGAGTGGCATTGAGTTGAAGAATCTCCTCCTCCGCCTGTTCACGCGCGATAATATCCTGTTTCAGCTGGTTGATCATATCGCCCAGCCGCGCAGCCATGTGATTGAAAGTATCAGCCAAAACTTTTAGTTCGTTGTCTTGATCAAGCACAACGCGTGCTTCCAACTCGCCGTGGCTGAACTGTGCTGCGGCGCGGGTCAATTGCCCCAAAGGTTGGGTGACTTGCCGCGCCAGTGAAACGCCAAGCGCCCCAAAGATAACGATCCCCAAAATTAAGCCAATGCCCATCACAGCGAGCAGGTTATAGAGCGGAGCATAGATTTCACGTACAGGCAATTCAACCACCACACGCCAGTTGGCGTTGGTAATGTAGCCCATGTTGCCAAGCACCGTTCCACCGCGCAATCCGCGATAGGTCTGCGGAGAAAAATTGTTGTTCAACAATTTTCCCAGCGGGCTTTGCGAGATATCTTCAAATAAAAATTTTTCAGGGATATTCCCCGATTGGGCGATCACCAATTGCTGCTGATTCAGAATATAGCTATAACCATTGTTGCCCACCTTTGTTTCATCGAGAATCGCCCATAAAAATTTCAGGTTGACGCGCGCAAATAACATGCCGTCCACTTTGTTTTGTTGGTCGCGTATAGGCACTGCCAGGATGAGTGTGGGCAAAGCGTCTTGAGATGCAAGTTCAACTGCGCCGAAATAATCCTCCTGCTCCTGAAAGGCGCGCTGAAACGCCGCTGTGCCGCCCCAACTCTGAGGTGCAGCCTCGTCCGTTCTTGAAATAGTCTGCAGGGGATTTCCCTTGTCATCTGTAATGCCGACCATTTCATACGCGTTGTTGTGATATATCAGCCCTTCCAAAATATTGCGCTGCGCGGCGGAATCAAATGTGGTCAAGCCGCGCACCCGCGCCAGAAAAGTGAGTTTTCGCTGCAGGTCGTCAAAATAGGAATTGATCTTTTCAGAGATGACTTGCGCGCGCGCCTGCTGCGTATTATTCAGTTGATCCAATTGAGCCTGAAAACTAACGTAGGTCAATATCCCGCCGGTGATGATTAAACTCAACACTACAGCGCTGATCAATAAAGCGCTCAATTGGGTGTTGATGGAAAGTGATGAAAACTTTTTCATAGTTGCCTATTTTTTTGGCTCGATTCGCATGACGGGTACAGCCTCAGTAGATGAAAATTTCGTAGTAACGACTTCAGTCGTCCGCTTGAAAATGCGACTAAAGTCGCAACTACGAGCGCTACGAGCCCAATTTTTCATCTACGGAGCCTATGTATTTTAACCGACCAACGACAAAAGTTGTCATTAACCTATGCTCCAGCCGCCGTCCTCGGCGGCGGCTTTGCGAGGAAACCCTGCGCCGGGGACGGCGCAGGGAGCAAACAGCCTGAATGATGTAAGTCGGAGTGGCACTCCGACCTACGCCGAGCAACTATGCTCCAGTCGCCGTCCTCGGCGGCGTTTTACAAACATTTATTGCGACCCATTACCAATTTTTTTATTGTCGAGTTAAGGTATTGTATCTATTTTTCCTGCGAGCAAATCATTTTTTACCTTATCAATCAAGAGTTGCTCTTCAGGTGTGATCAACCCATAAAAGGGAGCCAGAGACTGCACATCTTCCGCCATCCCGAATTTGTATTGCTTGCCTTCCCAACGTCCCTGCTTTACCAGCGTTGCGCCGCGCAGCAGCAGCATGGGGATGTTTTGCACATTGCTGGTGAGTACGGCTTTGGGAGCCAAATGATTCAGGTCCTCAATCCAGCCGAGCGTATAAATACCGGCCTTCTGCGCCTGCGCGTGAACGTCTGTTCCGGCTGCGCCCGCCAGCAAAAAGATAACATCAGCGCCTGCGTCGATTTGCTGTTGCGCCAATTGCCGCGCTTTTTCGGCATCGGTAAAATTCCCCACGAAATCCACCGTGATTTGTACCGCGGGGTCGGTTGCCTGCAAGCCGCGCTTGTACAAAGCAACGATCTCCTGTTGGGAGGGGTTATCCACGCCGCCGATGTAGCCGACGTGTTTCGTTTTTGTTTTTACAGCAGCGATGACGCCAAACAAATAGCCCATCTCGCCTTCACGGAGCGAAAGCGCGCCGAGGTTGGTGTTATTGCCTCCATATTTACCGTCTACCGCAAAAGCAGTTCGCGGAAATTCCGCGGCGACTTTTTCGGCGGCAGGGATAAACTGGTTCCCATGCCCGATGATGAAATCATAACCATCCAGCGCATATTGGCGGAACACTTTTTCAAAATCAGCCTCGGGCACATTTTCGGAGTATGTAATCTCAGCGCCCAATTCCTTTTGGATGAGCAGCACGCCCTGATATCCGGAACTATTCCAACTATCCGCATCCACCTTGCGCGGCAACAGGATGGCAACCCGAAAAGCGTTGCCAACAGTTATCGATGCAGGCGGCGTGGATGGTGCAGCGGCTTGACAGCCGATCAGCGCCATACAAACAAAAATGATGATGAGCCGTTTGGTTTTCATGGGTTTTCTCCTTGTGAATGAAAGTTAGGATGTCTTGTAATGGTCCAATCGAAGTGATGGTTTGTAACGCGAATTTTGCGAATAACCGAATGACGCGAATTTCTAAAAAAATCATTCGTAAAATTGGCTCATTTTGTAACTACTTTGACAATGTCAAGTTACAGTGTCTTTTTCTTGCTGTTTTCGCAAACGAGATTTACGAGAGCGGGTGCGATTGGTCAGGTGTTTGACAACCAAGTCTG
>VFKN01000077.1 GCA_009885525.1 Anaerolineaceae bacterium
CTTTGTTATAAGCGCCGTCTTTTTGTTTGCTGATGGCCTATGATTTACTTGTCAGTCTTAGCAAATTGTCCACTGGTGAATGGACATTATGCGCTTGCAGCAAGTCTTCGTCTATCATCTGCGCATAATGCTGTACCATGTTCAGTGTGGAATGTCCCAGCAATGCCTGAAGATGCAGCACGTCCATGCCGGAACGAAGCGACAGAATAACGAAAGTGCGGCGCAATGAATGAGGTGTGATGTAGATCCCCGTCACTTTGCGAATACGCCTGAATAGTTGCAAGAAACCGCTGCCGGTAAAGCGTGTGCTGGCCTGACATTGTATCAATGGCGCAGTCTCGGTGACTTTGGCCAGTGTTCTGCGATATGCAAGCAGGGTGCGGCGTGATGTTGCTCCGATAACGACACTGCGAAACTTACCGCCCTTGCCGCGTTTCACTTGCGCCAATCCAGTTGCGAAGTCAACATCAGTCCAGTTAAGCGCGATAACTTCACTACGGCGCAAGCCGGTATCCACCATAAGCAGAATAATCGCCTTGTCGCGTGCCAACTTGCAACTGCGAAGAACAGTATTTACTTCATTTGCAGTGAGAACAGGTAATCGTTTCTTTTCTATCTTTGGCATTTCAAAGGCGACAGCATCGCTCATATACTTTTCAGCATGCCAAAACTTCAACATGGTACGAATGGCGCGCGCATGTCCATTCACAGTATTATCTGACATTTCACGCGCGATCAATTCTGCGAGATAGGCGCGAACATGGCGCGCGGTTACTTCTTGCGGTGTGAGCACTGATTGCAATTCAAGCCACGTCACAAAAAAGCCGGCTGTGTATTTATAGAATGAGATGGTGGTGGGTGAGACGCGCATGGCTTGGCGTGACAGAGTGAAGTCAGTATAAGCATCGCGCAAGGCAAAGGAGAACGAGGTAAGCGTTCTCTTTTCGGTAGTGGTGTTCGTGGACATAAAAAATACCTCCATATACAGGTTATGCCAGTCTAAAAATCGACGGTGTTCTGTATATGGCGGTACTGTTTTCAGTAACCTCCGACCTCTTGCTCCCAAAGCAAGCGCGCTAGCCGGACTGCGCCACGCCCCGATATATAATCAACTGTACGAGTATAATGCGAATAATGATAACCCGTCAAGCCATTCGAACCATAATGCTCATTTTGCTTTTTATGGGACTTTCAGCCTGCGCATCTCAAACCCCCATAATTCCAACTCAAACTGCGATACCGGCCACAGCCACTTCCGCCGGTTTTGCCGCAACCATTACCCCAAGCCCCAGCCCCACTCCACTGGCATGCCTTGACGAGCCGGGACGCACAATGCAGGATGTGGTCGCAACAACAAAGCCGCCGCAGGAATTTATTATCTACCTGCCGCCCTGTTATGAGTATTCCACTGAGCGCTATCCGATTTTATATTTGCTTAACGGACAGACTTATACAAAGGATCAATGGCTGCGGATCGGTGCGGCAAAGGTCGCGGATGATCTCATCCACAAGAATGAATCCATACCGTTTATTATCGTCCTCCCCGATGACCGCTACTGGAATGTAGTTGCCGGTTCCGGATTTGGCGACCGCGTCATTAATGACCTCATCCCCTATGTGGATGCGAATTATCGCACCCGCACCGAACGCGGCTATCGTGCGCTGGGCGGACTCTCGCGCGGCGGCGGCTGGACGGCCAAACTGGGCTTCGATCATCCCGAATTATTTGGCGCGCTCGGGTTTCATTCACCTGCGTTCAAAGAGAGTACATTCTATTTTGATCAGATCATCAAAAATATTCCTGAAGAAGATCGTCCCAAACTTTGGCATGATATTGGCGAAGGCGATACAGAATTGGGAAGCAGCCTGCTGTTCGAGGAAATCCTCACAGAGAATAATTACATCCATACCTTTCACCGTTTTGCAGGCAATCATACCGAAGATTATTGGAGCAGGCACGTTGAGCAGTATATACGCTGGTATACACAAAATTGGCAGGAAAACGCCACAAACCAATAAGATATAATTTCAGCCTCAAGACCTTTACGGTCTCAGGATCTTTAGGAGAATAATAATGAACATCTTTTTAACGGGCGGCGCAGGTTATATTGGCTCGGCCACCGCCGAAGCATTAATTCAGGCCGGGCATTCGGTCACTATTTTTGATTCACTATCCACAGGACATCGCGCCGCTGTACCGCAAGGCGCGCAATTTATCCATGCAAATCTGGAAGACAGCCACGCACTCGCCGAAGCATTGACCTCGCATAAATTCGACGCCATCATGCACTTTGCCGCATTTATCGAAGCGGGCGAAAGCATGAGAGACCCGGGCAAATTTTTCCGTAACAACTTTATGAACTCGTTGAATTTGATGGAAGCCGCCATACAATCGGGCGTGAAGAAACTTGTCTTTTCATCCACTGCAGCGGTGTATCAATCCAGCGAAGAACCGCTGATCGAAGAATCTCCCATCGGACCTACGAATGTATATGGTCACACCAAACTGATGACCGAACAGGCGCTCGAATGGTATCGCCAGATTCACGGATTGCATTTCGCCGCGCTGAGATATTTCAACGCCTGTGGCGCTTTACCCGGACGCGGCGAAGCGCATCAACCCGAGTCACATTTAATTCCGCGTGTTTTGCAGATCGCATTGGGGCAGACTGAATCCGCGACCATCTTCGGGACGGATTATCCAACTCCCGATGGAACCTGCATCCGCGATTATATCCACATCGCAGATTTGACCTCCGCGCACATCCTCGCTTTGGGCGCGCTCGAATCGCACGACAAGATGATTTACAACATCGGCAGCGGAAATGGATTCTCGGTGCGCGAAGTAATCGAAACCGCGCGCAAAGTGACGGGACACGCCATCCCTTCGATTGAAGCCCCGCGCCGCGCCGGTGACTCAGCGCGACTGGTTGCATCTCCGCAAAAAATTATGGAAGAACTCGGCTGGCAGCCCAAGAATACAAACATGCAGGATATTCTTTCCAGCGCATGGGAGTGGCACAAGTCGCATCCGAATGGGTATGTGTAAAACAGGCTTAAGCCTGTCCTACAAAAAATATGACCCGCTGGCTTGACCCATCCCCTGTTAACGCGGATGCGCTCTCCGCGCTGAATCTTCACCCTCTCGTCGCGGAGACTTTGATTCGGCGCGGAATTGATTCGCCCGAAGCAGCGCGCGCGTTTCTCTTCCACGACGAGATACCACCCGCGCAGTTTCCGAATATCGAAGATGCGGTTGAAATCATCCAGCGGGCAATTCATCAAAAAGAAAAAATTTGTGTATGGGGAGATTTTGATGTGGATGGACAAACATCCACTACGCTGCTTGTTCAAGCCTTGCAAACCATCGGCGCGGATGTGATTTATTACATTCCCATTCGCGGAAAAGAAAGTCACGGCGTCCACATTGAAACGCTGACAACGATCATCGACAACGGCGCAAAGTTGATCGTCACCTGCGATACAGGCATCACCGCAAACGAAGCCGTAGATTACGCAAACTCGCGCGGCGTGGATGTGATCATCACCGATCATCACGACCTCGGCGAAACACTTCCCAACGCAAAGGCGATCATCAACCCCAAATTGTTGCCAAAGGAACATCGGCTTGCAAATCTCGCGGGCGTGGGTGTGGCGTATAAACTTGCCGAAGCATTGTTTGAAGAGTCAAAAGTCGAAAGTCAGGATTTACTGGATTTAGTAGCGTTAGGATTAATCGCCGACGTTGCCTTGCTTAAAGGTGAAACGCGTTCGCTGGCGCAAAAGGGAATTCAGCAATTACGCGAAACAAAACGGATCGGCTTGCAAGTGATGGCGGAAATTTCGGGGACAAGTTTTGAAACCTTAACCGAAGAAACAATTGGCTTCACGTTCGCTCCGCGCTTGAATGCGCTCGGCAGGTTGGGAGATGCAAACCCCGCTGTGGAATTGTTGCTCACGCAAGACCCCGCGCGCGCAAGAGTCTTGGCCGCGCAAATCGAAGGGTTGAATCAACAGCGCAGATTGCTAACATCGCAAGTTTATGCGGGCGCGGAAGCGCAGTTGAAAACAAATCCGCAACTGCTTGAAGAGCCTGCAATTGTATTGTCGCATTCGGGTTGGCCCGGCGGCGTGGTGGGCATTGTGGCAAACAAACTCGTTGACCGATATCACAAGCCCACGATTTTATTCAACGAAGCGGATGGAATTCTGCGCGGATCAGCACGCTCGGTGGAAGGCTTACACATCACAGAAGCGATCGCGACCCAAAAGGATCTGCTGCACGGATTCGGCGGTCACCCGATGGCTGCCGGCATGTCACTTGATGCGGATAAATTATCCGCTTTCCGCCGCGGACTCGGCAAAGCAATTGAAAAACAACTCGGCGAAATCGTGCGCGAGGAACCAACTTTGCAAATCGATGCGTGGCTTGACCTCAATGATCTCAACCTCGAATTGGCAGCCGCATTCGAAACACTGGCTCCCTTCGGCGCGGGGAATCCATCTTTGGTATTGGCGACGCGAAGCGTGCAGTTGAAATCCGTTGCGAAGATCGGAAAAGGTCAGGAGCATCTACGCATAAATGTGGAAGATGAAAACGGGAATGTGCAAAGTATTTTATGGTGGGGCGGCGCAAGCGAGACATTACCCGAGACAGATACAAAATTCGATGTTGCGTACTCGTTACGCGCATCCACGTTTCGCGGGCAGAAACAACTCACTGTTCAATTTAAAGAATTCAGAGTTACAGAAGAACAAGTGATTGAGGTTCAAGAATCAAAAATTGAAATACGCGATATGCGCCTGCAACCTTCAATCTTAAACCTGCAACCTTCAACCTTGATCTGGGCTGAAGGCGCGGATAAATCCATCGGCGTTCCGCGCTTTGAATTACATCCAGCGGATGAATTCTCCATTTACACTACGCCCCCATCGTTGGCTGAGTTGAGAAAAGCATTGGAGATCGTTAAACCAAAAACAATTTATGTTTTTGGCATTTCTCCCGCAGAAGAAAAGGCTGAAGATTTTATAAATCGTCTCGCGGGGTTATGCAAATATGTGCTTAATCAACGTCGCGGCAAGGCGACCATTCACGAACTCGCGGCGGCGATGGCTTCACGCGCGAGCGCAATCGAATTGGGATTGGATTGGCTCGGCGCGGCTGGACATCTCCGCGTCACGATTGATGCGGATGAGGTCACAATTGAGAAGGGCAATCAAACCGCGAATCCATATCTACAAAAAGAGTTGTTCATCGCGCTGCGCGGGGTATTGCAGGAAAGCGCGGCGTATCGAAAATATTTCAGTACAGTCACAGATTTGAAGGCTTTACTCGAAGCATAAGCGCATTATTTGCTTTGTTCCATCTGATACAATTCGCAACGCATCAAAGACCCTTTACTGTCGCCCAGAGCGACAAAGTATAAGGCGATTTATATTAAAACCAATCCACGAAAGCAGGTAATCAAATATGCTTATTCACTCCTCTTCCCAACTCCTCACCCTCGCGGGCGGACCGCAGCGCGGGCGTACGCTCGGCACACTGGGTGTCATCGAAAAAGGCGCGGTTGTCGTACGCGATGAAAAGATCATCGCGGTCGGCACTACCGACGAACTTAAAAATGCCTATCCCGACGAACCTGCAATCGATGCGGGTGGATGCGTGATGATGCCCGGCTTCGTTGACCCGCACACGCATCTCATTTGGGCGGGCGACCGCGCGAATGAATTCGAAATGAAAATGAGCGGCATGGAATATCTCGATATCCTCGCAGCCGGTGGGGGCATTATTTCAACGGTCAAAGCCACGCGCACAGCCAGCATCGAAACGCTCATCGCGCAAACACGTCCGCGCATTTTACGAATGTTCTCGCACGGCACAACCACCGCCGAAGCAAAAACGGGTTATGGTTTGCAAACCGCGACCGAGCTGCGTTTGCTCAAAGCCCTGCTCGCGCTCGATGATGAAAGTCCGCTTGACCTCTCGATCACATTTCTTGGCGCGCACGCCATCGCCCCCGAATTCAAAGACAACCCGCAAGGCTATACCGACGAAGTCGTCAACACCATGCTGCCGATGTTAAAAGAATGGTGGCAGGCTAACGCTCCGCGCTTGCCGCTGCCCTTCGTGGATGTTTTCTGCGAGACGGGCGCATTCAATCTCGAACAGTCGCGTCAGGTTTTGAACAAAGCGAAGGAACTCGACTTCCCGCTTAAGATCCACGCGGATGAATTCGACAATCTCGGCGGAGCATCCCTCGCGGCGGAATTGGGCGCGGCCTCTGCCGACCACCTTGTCCGCACCTCCGACGCGGATATTCTCGCCCTCGGAAAATCGGATACGGTCGCCGTTGCACTTCCATGCACGCCGTTCGGTCTCGCCGAAAAAGATTACACCCCCGCAAAAAAACTCATCGAAGCCAATGCCATACTCGCCCTCGCAACAGACTGCAACCCCGGCACTTCATGCAATGAATCGATGCAGTTCGCAATTGCGCTGGCCTGCCGTTATATGAAATTAACTCCCGCGCAAGCCATCGCCGCCGCAACGATCAACTCTGCGCACGCGATCCGCCGCGCAGATACAATCGGCTCGATCGAAGTCGGCAAGCAAGCCGATATGCTCATCCTCTCCGTGACGGATTATCGTCAGATCGGCTATCGTTACGGAACGAATCTCGTCAAACAGGTTATCAAACGCGGCATGGTCTACTCTGTCGATATTGGCTACTATCGCTCAGCCTAGGATTCAAAATGTATACCCCGTGGACGTTGTATGTAGTTATCCTGGTCTTGAATGCGCTGGCGTGCGTCATGGTTGCCTTTTTACTGACGCGCAAGCAGTTTGCCATCGGGCAGCCTGCGATGATATTGACATTCATCTCACTGGCGTTTTGGGTCTTTGGCTACGCAATGCTCCTCACCTCGACAACAGTTGCATGGAAGACTTTTTGGCTTAGGGTGGAAAATATAGGCATTATTCCCCAGGGTTTGTTTTGGTTCATTTTTGCCCTGCAATATTCAAGCCAAAATAAAAAAATATCTGTATGGCTGATCGCAATTTTAAGTATTGCCCCCATCCTCGCATTAACTTTCATCTTTTCAGATCGCTGGATTCATCTTTATTATCCACTGATCCAGCGCCTCTACCCAAACGGTGGGCCCTTAAAACTCGGGCACGGAGTCATGTATTGGATCATGTTTGCACAAGTCTATCTGCTGGAGCTGGCAGCCTTGATCTTGCTGCTGCGCCGCTTTATTGGGTATCGCAACATATACCGCAAGCAAATGGGGCTGTTAATAACAGCCGTTTTTTTCCCCTTGATCGCGAATATTTATTTTCAACTCGCACCGCGGCTGCCCCTGCCTTCCTGGTCGACAACGTCACTTGATGTAACACCCATGGCGCTTGCGTTCAGCGCAGCCTTGATCAGCGCCGCGGTGTTTGGGCTGAAACTGTTCGACCTCATCCCGATTGCCCGTCACAGGGTGCTGGAGCATATCCCTCAAATGGTTTTTGTCGTGGATACGGAAGATCGTGTTCTGGATATTAATGACACAGGGCAAAAATGGCTGGGAAGACCCGCCGAGCAGATGATCGGTAATCTGGCAACAGATGTATTCCAGGAGTGGGTCGACTTGCTCAATCTTTATCACAACACATTTGAATCCCGTGATGAGATATATGCCCCCGGTAATCCTTCCCGCATGCTTGAAGTCTCCATCTTCCCCATTTACAACGGTAACAAACTGGAAGGGCGCGTCTTTGTGGCTCACGACATCTCCAATCGCATTAAACTGGAAGATGACCTGAAGAAAGCCAACGAAGCGCTTCGGACTCAAATTTCTGAGATTCAGGTATTACAGGAAAAGCTGGAGGAGCAAGCCATACGCGACCCGTTAACCGGTTTGTATAATCGCCGCTTTCTAGCGGAGTCTTTGGATAATGAATTAGCACAAGCCGCAAGGACATCCATGCCGGTCTCAGTCGTCATTTTAGATGTGGACCATTTCAAAAATTTCAACGACATCCATGGGCATAAATGCGGCGACATTGTTTTACAAATCCTGGCAAAAATGCTGGTCAATGCTTCACGCCGCGGAGATGTCGTCTGTCGTTATGGCGGCGAGGAATTTGTCATCCTCATGCCGAATTCAAGCCTTCAATCTGCCTATGAATGTGCAGAAAAATGGCGCAAGGCGTTCGCCTCCACGTTGGTCGAATTCAACGGGCAGATACTCTCAACTACGTTCTCGGCAGGCGTGGCTTGTTTCCCCATCCACGGCAACACCGGAGAATCCATATTGCAAACTGCCGACCAGGCGCTTTACCGGTCAAAACATAAAGGCAGAAACCAGGTAAATATATATTGATCGTTATTTGAAAGTTTACAAATCGCAAAAAATCTACAGGAGTAATTTATGCAAATTGATATTATCGGCGTTCCCATCGATCTCGGCGCAGACCGCCGCGGCGTGGATATGGGTCCCAGCGCCATCCGCTATTCACATTTACAAAGCAAGTTACAGGAACTCGGATACGACGTAAGAGATGAAGGCAACATCGAAGTTGCCATCGCTGAAATGTGCAGCATCACAAATCCGAAATTGAAATACATTGATTGCATTCTTCCCATGTCGCGGCGCATTGCGGGCGCAGTGGCGACATCGGTGCAAGCCAAAAATTTTCCGCTTGTAATTGGCGGCGACCACAGCCTTTCCATCGGCTCGGTGCGCGGCGCGGCGCGCAACAAAAAAATCGGCGTCATCTGGATTGACGCGCACGCTGATTTCAACACCGCAGAGACCACGCCTTCAGGAAATATTCACGGCATGTCGCTTGCGCTCCTCGCCGGGGTTGGCGATAAAAGCCTCGTGCAATTATGGGATGAATCCATCCCCGTCATCGACCCGTCAAAGATCGCCATCATTGGCGCGCGTGATCTTGATTCGGGCGAAAAGGCAAATCTCAAAAACGCCGGCGCGCTCGTTCTGGGCATGGAGCAAATTGATCGTTATGGCATGGTCGCCATGGTGGAGAAAGCCATCGAGCGCGTCAGCCATGATGTGGATGGGATTTATCTCTCGCTCGATTTGGATGCCCTCGACCCTGAACATGCCCCCGGAGTTGGAACCCCCGTCCCCGCGGGATTGACTCAACGCGAAACGCATCTTGCCTGCGAATTGATCGCAGAAACCAAAATGCTGATCGGCATGGACCTTGTCGAAGTGAATCCCATCCTCGATGTTCAGAATCGCACCGCGGCGCTCGCTGTGGAATTTGCACTCTCGGCATTGGGACGCCGCATTTGGAGCGGAAACTCATGATGCCAACTCTTTCATTCGTTGAACAACTTGCACGTGGGGCTGGTACCATCTTGCGCGATGGCTATAACTCCGAACATCAGATCAAATACAAGGGCGTGATTGACCTCGTCACAGAAATCGATCATGCTTCTGAAGCATATTTACTTAAAGAGATTCAATCCCTTTTTCCAGATAGTCATGTCATCGCGGAAGAAAGCGGCGAGACAAAAGGCGTGGGCACAGGGCTTTGGTACGTTGATCCTCTCGATGGGACGGTCAATTACGCGCATCATATCCCCGTGTTTTGCGTATCCATTGCGTATGCTTTTAATGGCGTGGTTCAACTCGGCGCTGTGTACGATCCGATGCGCGATGAGATGTATATCGCGGAACGCGGCAAAGGCGCGTTGCTTAATGGCGAATCGATCCGCGCATCATCTACAACTGAGTTAACAAAGAGTTTACTGGTAACCGGTTTTCCGTATGATACCTGGAACACCGAACTGGATAACTTCAAAAATTTTGAGAAACTCGCCAAGATGACCCAAGGTGTGCGCCGACTCGGTTCCGCCGCGCTGGATGCCTGTTACGTGGCTGCCGGGCGCTTTGACGGGTTTTGGGAGCTCGCCCTCAGACCGTGGGACATCGCCGCCGGCGGATTGATCGCCGAGGAAGCAGGCGCGCGCGTCACCGCAGTGGATGGCAAGCCCGATTATATTTCCACTCCGCAATCCATCCTTGCCGCCGCGCCAGGGATTTATGAAGCAATGTGGAAGCAATTGAATTAAAGCAAAAACGGATAGGTCTTACCACAAAGACACCAGAAGCGGAAAAACTTCGTGACGTTGAGTCTTGGCGGCTTTGTGGTTAATTTCTAAACTATTCAACTATAAAACCAGGAAACTAAAATGCCTCAAGCAACGTATCATTTTCCAAAAGGATTTTTATGGGGAACCGCCACCGCCTCTCATCAAGTGGAAGGCAACAATACGAATAACAACTGGCACAAGTGGGAAGAGGAAGGCCACACCGTTCACAAATCAGGGCTTGCTGCCGATTGGTGGGGCGGGCGCTGGCGCGAAGATTTTGACCGCGCCGCGGAAACCGGTCAAAACGCGCATCGGCTTTCCATCGAGTGGAGTCGCATTCAGCCCACACCCGATACCTGGGATGAAGAAGCCATCGAAAAATATCGCAACATGCTGCGCGGATTGCGTGAGCGCAACATGACTGTGCTGGTCACGCTGCATCATTACACCGATCCGCTTTGGGTCACAGAAAAAGGCGGCTGGGAGAATCAAGATATTGTTCCGTTGTTCGAGAAATACACGCGCAAGATCGTGGATGCGTTGAAGGAATATGTCAATTTATGGTGCACGATCAACGAGCCGAATATCTACGCTATGAGCGGATATGTGCAAGGCGTATTTCCACCTGGAAAGAAAAACATCAAACTCTCGACGCGTGTGCTGGCAAACATGATTCGCGGACACGCCGCCGCGTACCGCGCCATCCACGAATTGCAACCCGAAGCGCGGGTAGGTTACGCCCTCCATTACCGTCCGATGGTTCCGCGCGTGAAATGGTCGCCGCTGGATATCCTCATGAAAAATATCCGCTACGAAGGACTCAACATGGGATTCCCATCCGCGATCTCAACGGGTGTGATGAAATCTCCGGTGGGCAGTCAAAATATCCCCGAAGCCAAAGGTACGCAGGATTATCTCGGCTTGAATTATTACTCGGTGGATACAGTCTGGTTCGATCTGATGCGCCCCGGTGAATTATTTTCGAACGGCGGATATCCCAAAGGCGCGGATATGAGCGATAACAATTTCCTCGCTAATATTCCCGAAGGAATATTCAACTCTATTAAATGGATCGAGCGCACGTACCCGAATTTGCCGATCATCATCACCGAGAACGGCGTGGAAGATGCTGATGATCATATGCGCCCGCGTTATATCGCGCAGCACATTCATCAAATGTGGCGCGCGGTCAATTTCAACTGGCAGGTGAAGGGTTACTTCCACTGGTCGCTGGTGGATAATTTCGAATGGGAGCGCGGCTGGACTCAGCGCTTCGGCTTGTGGGGCTTGGATATCGACACGCAAAAAAGAATCCGCCGCCCAAGCGTTGACTTATACGCGGAGATCTGCAAAGAGAACGGTCTATCTTCCGAGATGGTGCAGAAATATTGTCCCGAAGTATTTGAGAAAATATTCCCTTCGTAGGATTTTCCACGAAGCACACGAAGGATCACGAAAAAATGAAATTACGAATTTCCCTTTTGGCGTTATCGGCAATTTTGATTGCCGCACATTTCCTACGGACATCTTCATTCATCCCCATACTGATCTGTCTTGCCGCGCCTTTTCTGTTGTTCATCAAAAAACGTTGGAGTGTATTAGTTGTTCAAGCGCTGACAGTGGTCGCCGCAGCGACCTGGCTGCTGACGCTCTATGGCATCATTCAGGAAAGAATATTTGTAGGCCGCTCGTGGACAGCCTCCGCAATTATTTTGGGGGTGGTTGCAGGTTATACGCTTTTGACGGGTTGGTTGTTAAATAGCCCGATTGTCAAAGAACAATACTCATAAATAAAGGGGTAGTGGTCTAATTGAAGTGATGATTTTTAACGCGAATTCCACGAATAAGAATTTTTAAATAATCATTCGCAAAATTCGTTCATTTGCGACATTCGCGTTTAAAAGGACACATCTTAAAAAGAATCAATCACCATCACTTACAGATTAACCACTACCAATAAAGGAGCATATCTTATGAAATCACATTGGACTACTCATAAAGGGGTACGCATATTTATCTCGGATTTTTCAAACTACGGCGGTGACGCTGTAGCAGTGCAAGCCGAAGCAGACTATATTTCCCAATTGCTTCAACTTGAGCCGCCCGATTCGGTATTGTCCATCGCGCATGTAGAGGGAACATTTGCAAACGAAGGCACCATGCGCACGTTGATGACGCTTGTGCCAGTCACCACAAAATATGTGAAGAAACGCTGCGTCGTCGGTGTGCGCGGATTTCGAAAACATCTTCTGGCAAGTTTTACCCGCCTGACAGGGCGCGCTCAGTTTACGATCTTTGATACGATGGATGAGGCGCTGGATTTTTTGGCGAAGGGGTAGCAAATCAGGTAATTAGGGATTAGAGATTAGAGATTAGAGATTAGAGATTAGGAAAAAGTGGACTTCGCTTGAGGTTCACTTTTTTTATATCAGCAATTCTCAATATGAGTTTTATTCATCCACGGATTTTACAGATTATGCAGATTAGAAAGAAAAATCGGCGAAAATCTGCGTAATCTGTGGATTAATGTTTTCATAATGAGAATTGCTGTTTTTATATTTTCATCCTTCATATTTCATCCTTCACACCGCACTGGCGTACGGCGCAAGTGTCCCTTATACTTCCACCTATGTCCCTTCTCGCAGAATTCACCTTACATCGTAAGAATATTTATAATCGCACCACGCCCGTCCGCTGGATACTTTCACACGCAAGTCCTTATTGGTGGATCATGATCATGATGGTCATCGGCGCGATTGGTAATGCCGCACTTGCTGCGTACGTCCCCGTGTTAACGGGTGACGCATTCAATGCGATGATAAAAGTCAACCCCGACACATCGGTATTACTGCCGCTTGCCCTCATCATCGGCATCTCGCAAATCGTTCGCGGCATACTTCAACTGGGGCGTAACTTCGGCGCGGAACTCATGGCGCAGCACATGGAACGCGACATCCGCGATGAACTTTATCTTTCATTGCTTGGCAAGAGCATGACCTTCCACAGCCTGCAGCCCGTCGGCGATACAATGGCGCGTTCCACCAACGATGTGCGTGAGATCAATTACATGTTCAGCCCCGGCGTGAATCTTGTCATCGGCTCGTTCATGTTTTTGGTGATGCCGTTCATCGCCGCCCCGCGTTATGCCGTAGCGCTGCTCATTACGCCCACGATCTTTACCATTATTTATTTCATCGCGCTTGCCCGTTATCTCAAAGCGCTTGCGCCCATCACCGATGAAGTCCGCGCCACCTTTGGCGACATGAACACGCATCTTTCCGAATCACTCGATGGTGTGGAGATCATGAAAGGCGCGGCGCAGGAAGGCGCGGAGGTCGAACGCTTTGTGACCAATGCGCGCCGCGTGCGTAACGCCTTTGTGCAGCAAGGCGATCTCGAAGCGCGTTACATCGCCATGCTTTTGCTTGGCATGACTTACGCGGGCGGACTCGTCCACGCGCTTTTACTTTTCCGCGCAGGCAGCATTGATCTCGGCGCAGTCATCGCATACTTCGGCCTTTTGCGCCTGCTCGAATTCCCCACCTTCACATCCACCTGGGCGTACTCGCAGATCTCTTCGGGGATGTCGAGCGCGCGCCGCGTTTTGGAACTGATCAACCGCGAATCGAATCTTGACCAAAACGCGGCTGGACTCACCTCCGATATGCGCGGCGAAGTCGAATTTCGCGGTGTCTCGTTTGCGTATCCCGATGGTGAATCCGTTGTGCAGAATGTATCCTTCAAAGTTAAGCAGGGACAAACCGTCGCCATTGTCGGGCAGACTGGCGCGGGTAAAACTTCGCTTGTTAAATTAATTAATCGCACCTACGATATCACTTCGGGGCAGGTATTCGTTGACGGCGTGGATGTGCGCGAATGGAATCTGGCATCACTGCGTTCGCAAATTTCCATCATCGAACAGGACATTTTTTTGTTCACGCGTTCGTTGAGTGACAACATCGCTTTCGGAAAACCCGGCGCAACAAAAGATGAAATCATCGCCGCGTCCATTGCCGCCCAGGCGCACGACTTCATCCTCGATTTTGACCAGACATACGGAACCATCGTCGGCGAACGCGGCGTGACACTCTCCGGCGGACAGCGCCAACGCATCGCACTCGCCCGCGCATTTCTCACCGACCCGCGCATCCTCGTCCTCGATGATTCCACCTCCGCGATAGACTCGGCCACCGAAGATAAAATTCAGCGCGCCATCTCCAACGCCGCGCGCGGACGCACCACCTTTATCATCACCCACCGCCTCTCGCAAATCCGCTGGGCCGATCTGATCATCGTCTTCCGCAAAGGAAAAATCGCCGCGATTGGTACGCACGACGATTTGATGAAAACCTCCGAGGCATACTCAAGAATTTTTAGGGAGTGATTTCAACTCCTGCGTTTCAAAAACAATAAAGCCCTTGAAGTCAAAAGACTTCAGGGGCTTTATTGTTGATCTATTTGTAACTCTTTTCGAATGTCCTTTTTTGGGACGCTGACAAACGCAGAAAAACGCGGATCAGTTCTTTTTAAATCAGCGTTCATCTGCGTCCAATAGAGGGGAAAATAGGAGTCGCACATTAGGTAATCGCAATATTTTCATCACTCAAGTATCGCGCCAGCCTTGATGGGATCAAAGCCATCCGGAAATATTGTTTTTAAATTATATTTAGCGCCGTTCAGATTAGCATCGCTCAGGTTAACACGGCTCAGGATAGCGCCGCTCAGGTTGGCATCGCTCAAGTTAGCACTGCGCAGGTCGGCACTGATCAGATTAACCTCTCTCAGGTCAGCCGTACTCAGGTCTGCGTAGATAAGGATCGCAAAGCTCAGATCAGCATTACTCAGGTCGGCGCCGCTCAGATGAGCACTGATCAGGTTCGCACCGACCAATTTGGCACGACTCAAGTTCGCGCGGCTCAGGTGCGCCGTGCTCAGGTCGGCGTCGCTCAGGTTGGCAAGGCGCAGGTCAGCGCCTGTTAGCCGCAGCGGCTTGGGTTGTTTTATTAGTAAACTAAGTTCTTCTATTGAAAATTGCATTGTATTGCCTTCCTGTTTCCTGTCATGGCATGAATACCGCTTTCAATATTACGGGATGATTTTTTATGACCTATCGAAAATATTATAGCCTTGATAAACAAGCAAGGCAACCAATAAGAGCGGCGCTCCTATTCATCAATTGCCATCCGTACCCTGGGACTTGCCTTCCCCTACCCAATCAGGTCTGTAATCCAACGATTGGTGACGGAAATAAGTATTGTATAACTCCGCATAATGCCCGCCCTGATTTAACAACCCATCATGATTGCCTTGTTCGATGATCGTCCCTTTTTGCATAACCACGATTCGATCCGCGGCTTTGACAGTGGACAAACGATGCGCAATCAAAATGCTGGTGGTGTTCTTCAAAATAAGATTCAATGCCTGCTGAATTTGCCATTCGGTGAACGGGTCAATGCTGGCGGTGGCTTCATCCAAAATAAAAATGGCGGGATTTTGCACCAGCACGCGCATCAGCGCCACGAGTTGACGCTGCCCCATCGAGAGTCTATTTCCGCGCTCGCCGACTTCGGTGTGCAATCCATCGGGCAAGGTCTCGAGCCATTCGCCGTCGCCGATCTTTTTGGCGAGCCGGATCATTTCCTCTTCAGGAACTCCCGGCGTGGCGTAGCGGATATTGTCCACAACTGTACCGGAAAATAAAAACGGAACTTGCGAAACGATTCCCAGCTGGCGGCGATATTGACTGAGATCAAACGTGCGGATGTCGCGCCCGTCGATCAGCAAACGTCCCTGCTGATATTCATAGAAGCGTGCGATCAACTTCGCGATGGAGGATTTCCCCGCGCCCGTGTGTCCTACCAGCGCAAGAGTCTCTCCGGGGCGAATATCCAAATTGAAGTCGCTCAGAATCGGCTCTTTATCCGTATATCTGAAATTAAAATTCTCGAATTTAATTTCGCCTTTGAGTCGCGGTACATCCTGTTTCTCGGTTTGCACCACATTCGGGTCGGCATCGATGAGCGCGAAGACACGTTCCGCGGCGGCCAGCCCCGATTGGATCTGCGCCCAAAACGCGGTCAGATTCAAAATGGGGAAGAAGAACTGATCGAGACTCATGATGAATAAATACCACGCGCCGATACTAACCAATCCCTGCGCCGCGCTCATCCCACCCGCGTAGATCAAGATGCCCACGAAAATTCCCGCGAGCGCATTGAGTGTCGGGAATATCAGCGACAGCACAAATCCGCGTTGAATGTTGACTCGATACGATTGCTGATTCGATTCATCAAACGACGTGAAGATACTTTCTTCCTGACGGAAATTTTTCGCGATGGCAATCCCGCTGATGGTTTCTTTGATCGCGGCGTTCACATCAGACATGGCTTTCATTCCGCGCCGCGTGACGGTACGCGCCATTGCGCGAAATCCCGCCGCGACAATAAAAATGAACGGCATGAACGCGAGTAATAATAAAGACAACTTCCACTCAGTGCGAAAAAGAATCACGCCGAGAATGATCGTTTGAATGATCTGCGAAACCACGTCGGTGATGATGACCACCAGTTGACCGAAGTCATTAGTATCGGATGTGATGCGCGAGACGATTCTGCCCGACGAGAATTGATCGTAGAACGAGAGATCATGCTCGGCAGCGGCGCGGAAGGCGCGCGTGCGCATATCGAGGACGACATCCCCAACTGCGCGCACGATCAAAGCGCGGCGCAGCCAGTTCAATCCCCATAAACTGAATCCAACCAGCATGAGCGCAAGCCCAACGTACATGATCGCGTTGAGTGTGGGTTGCTCCCCGAGTAAATCCACCATGCGGCTGACCACAACAGGCAGCGCCGCGCCGATCACCGCGAGGACGAGGATCAGGATGGATGAATACACCAGCCTGCTGACCTGCGTGCGGAAAAAATCCATAATGCGCCGCGTAAGATCGCGGTCGGTGTATTGCCTGTCGTATTTTTCGTCGTTAAGTCCGGTAAAGAAGCCCATAAAATTTTTGATTTCCGATTTTAGATTTGCGGTTTTTGTTTATGTAGTTGCGTGTGCCTGCGGGCATAATCATCGCATCCTTGATTGTACTATGAGCCCGAAATTTATGATTTATGCCTTTGGTATAATCTTTTTATTATGGATCGTAAAAAACTCATTGAACCTATTCTATATCTTGTGTTGCTCATTGCTCTGCTCGCTCCGCGCCTGCCGGGATTGGATTCGTACACCACTTTGGATGAGCCCTATTGGCTGAGCATGGGCGCAAACTTTTATTATGCACTCGGACAGCGCGAATTTCAAAACACTGTTTATGAATATCAGCCTGCTGTCACTACCATGTGGGTCGTTACTGCCGGGATGCTGGCTTACTTCCCGGAATATCGCGGCTTTGGTCAAGGCTATCTCGACTATAACAAAGGCTGGATGGATGGCTTTTTGACAGACCATGCCAAATCCCCGCTGACGCTGCTGGTATTTTCGCGGGTGATTCAAGTTTTTGTGATCGCTATTTTATTTTTGATCTTATATTCTCTATTGCAGCGCTTTGTCCCGAAACCTGTTGCGGCATTTGTCATTATGTTCGCATCGTTTGATCCCTTTTTTATGGGACAGTCGCGCATGTTGGATCACGAAGCCATGCTTTCGCTATTCGTGATGATTTCCCTGCTGTCGCTTACGATCTATCTTGCGAAAGAACGGCGTATTGGATTTTTAGTTCTCTCCGGGGTCGCGGCTGGAATCGCGCAGATCACGAAATCATCTGCTATCGCGATTCTTCTGCCCGCGGGAGTTTTATTCCTGACCCAAATCCTTCAAGAGCGTGGAGATGGGTTTTGGAAGGCAGTTCTCAATAACGCAAAAATACTGGCTTTCTGGCTGGTCTTATTGGTGGGCGCATATATTTTATTTTGGCCCGGTATGTGGGTCGCCCCGAAAAAAATGCTGTACGAAGTTTATGGAAACGCGTTCAGTTATGCATTTCAGGGAGCTCGCCTGACCGTCACCGGCGATTTGGAAACATCCCGCTTCAGCCTCGAAACGAACGGCGCAGGGATTTTGTCGTTGATCGAAGTGATCGTGCGACGCACAACGCCGCTGACCTGGCTGGGAGTTTTATTCGGCTTCGCCATTCCCTTCACCCGCAGCGACGATTGGGCTGGCGTGCGTGGACGTTTATTCACATTGTTGTGGATGACGCCTATCGCCTTCATTGTTATGTTCGGCATCGCCCGCGGGCGCAACTCACCGCACTATCTTTTATGCTGTTATCTTGCGCTCAACATCCTTGCCGGATTGGGCTGGCTTTATGTCTTGAAGCAAATTTCAAATCGCTTTGCAGCGCGGTCTCAACAATTTCAATATGCCGGTTTCGCCGTTTTGGCGATATTACAGTTATGGAGCGCGGTATCGTTTTACCCATATTATTACACCTATGAAAATCCCATCCTTGCTCATTATAAAAGGGACGCAAGTTTCCCGCTTTTTCCCTACGGTGAAGGATTGGAATTTGCCGGTCAATATCTCGCGAGCCTGCCGGACGCGAAAAACTCAACAGCGCTGGTCTATTACAGCCGCGGATCTTTCTCCTATTATTATCCCGGCATAACGACTGGATTCAAACCTTATTATATAGACGGCGTCCACGCTGATGATCTACTGCACGCGATTAAGTCTGCTAATTATCTTGTTGTCTATTACGCGATGCAGGGACAACCGGGCAAATACCGGCCTTATATCAATGCCCTGTCCGGCGCAAAGCCCATTCACGAAGTATGGATTGATGGACGCAAATATGTCATCATCTATAAAGTGGATGAAATTCCCCAAAGTGTCTTTGACGCGCTCGCTAAATTACCATCCGCTCCCCAATAACAGATATGACTAAAAATAAATGGCTGCTTGCCCTGTTAATGCTTGCGCTGGTTATCCCGATGCGCGTGGTGGGCACTGATAAATTCGTCACCTACGATGAACCTTGGTGGGTCATCTCCGGCGCGAATTATTATTACGCGCTCGCGCATCGCGAACCCGCGAACATCACCTATGAATATCATCCCGCGATCACAACCTTGTGGATGGTGACCGGCGGTATGCTGACCTACTTCCCCGAATATCGCGGGCAGGGGCAGGGATATTTTGACGGACGTAAATCGAATTTCGAAAATTATGTGCGCGAGCAGGGACATGAAACCTTGCCCATTATGCGTAATGCCAGATTGTTCCAGTCCGCGTTTCTTGTGCTGCTCGCGCTGGCCGCTTTCCTGCTTATCCAATCTCTTTTCGATGAGAAGTTCGCGTTCCTCTCGATTGTGACCGCCATGTGCGCGCCTTTCTACCTTGGTAATTCGCGCCTGCTCAATCACGAAGCGATGTTATCCATGCTTGGGCTGATCACTTTTTTGGGGATGCAAAATTATCTCAACAAGGAACGTAAATTAATCTATCTGCTTGTCTCGGGTGTGGCATTTGGGCTGGCGCAATTAACGAAATCCCCATCCATTGTGCTGATCCCATTGATGGGGTTGATGCTGGTTGTGGAGTTGTTCAAACAGCGCAACGCAACATGGGGTTCCAGAATTTGGGACGCAGTAAAAATATTTGCGATCTGGTTTGCAGCCGCATTTTTTATCTATGTGCTTTTATGGCCCGCGATGTGGGTCGCGCCGGGCAAAGTGCTTTACGATGTATACGGCAATGCCTTTAGTTACGCCTTTCAAGGCGGGCGGCTGGAAGTAACCCAGGAACTTCAGCCTTCAAAGTTTAATCTTGCAAACGGTTTTACCGGCGTTCTAAAATATCTACAAACCTGGGCGACATCTTCCACGCCGCTTTCATGGCTGGGATTGATCTTCGCGGCATTTATCTTTTTTGTAAAAGATAAAACCGCAAATTTGATCCGCTCGACGTTTGTTTATTTACTGATCCTCGCGTCGCTATTCATTCTATTATTCGGGCTTGTGCAGGGGCGCAACTCTCCGCATTACATTATGAGCAGCTTTGTCACACTGGATGTGATCGCTTCAATTGGTTGGGTTTCTGCTTTGCTGTGGGCGCAAAAACGCTGGGATATGTTAAACCGCGCGTATGTTCTTCCGCTTGCTTTTATCGTTTTGGTCGCGTTTCAATTGGGCAGCTCGCTTTTATATTATCCATATTATTACACTTATAAAAATCCCCTCACCAGCGCGGGCGGAATACATGGGTATGGCGAAGGTCTCGACCAGGCTGCCGAGTATCTTGCGCAGAAACCGCACGCAAAGGATATGCGCGTCATCGCTTACGCCGCGCGCGGAAGTTTTTCTTATTACTTTCCCGGGCAAAGTGATTTATTGAAGTTTGGATTTTCTGAAAATAATCAACCTTACATTGAGCAGATACAGAACGCGGATTATCTTGTGTTATATCCCATTCGCCAAACCAAACCGGACGAGATGAGGCTTTTAAACTTCTTGGCAAAAGTCACTCCCGAGCGTGTTATTTATGTTGACGGTTTCGAATATATCCGCATTTACAAAATCTCAGAACTCCCCAAAGATATTTATAAAATTCTAGCGCGCGAGTAATTTTATAACGGTCAAGATCATTCCGTTGCGCTCAACCATGTGAACAATTTTCGCATCGGGGTATAACTCCGCGTCGAAGTTGTAGCGCGTGGTGACGATGGCATACTTGAAAGATTCTGTCGTTGGCACATCGTCCGACAGCACCGTTAAATCTTCGCGGATGTATAACTCGGCGGCTTGTCCCGGCCCTGCGACCATGATATTTGTATTCGCGGGCGCAACCGTGTTTACATACTCCATCGCTTCGCGATACGAGATCGCCCAGTAATCCAACTCAAAGCGGTCATTTGGATTTTGCACCAGACTGTTGTAATAAACATATTCATACGGATGCAAGCGGATTCCGGCGACAATCCCTGGCAGGATCAACAAACACGCGACTGCGATTCGCAGGGCAGGTTTGGTCAGCCGCGCGAGTATCGATTCCATCCCCAAGCCCGCCACGAAGAATACCGGCGGCAGGATAAAAAATATCTGCCTGAAATTATCATAGAGCGGCGCGCGTGTGATGATAAATCCGAGCAGGGGAAATGCAAACCAAATTCCAGATAATCCAAGCAACTCACGTTTTTCTTTGTATGCAACGATCGCGCCGATGATAAATAAAATCCAAATCGGTTCGGTGAATTGAATGGCGAGTAAAACAGGTAAATAGGCGTAAGGTAATTCGGTGGGCGCAGATTCCACGCCGTTGAAGAGGACCGTTCCAAACCACGGATATTTAGACATGGTTTGAATCGCCTCAATGAAATGCCCGATGGGATTACTCCACAAATAGGGCCAGGTGATGTAGGTTGCAAAGAGAGTAATTAGTAAATAGGTAATTAGGGCGGGGATGGCTTTTTTGCCTTTGGTGCGTAATGCGTAAATGGTAATGAGTAATCCTGCAAATGGAGCGATCACACGGATGGAGGTTGTGTAGCCGAGAAGCAGGGCGGGGAGGAGCGTGGAAAGTAGAATGTGGAAAGTGGCGGGTGAATGTTTGCGGGTGGTGAAAAATAAAAAGAAAGTGGAAAGAAGAAAGAAGGCGGCGCGGAACCAGAGGAAGAAGACGAAATATTTTTGAATATAAATTTCGGGTTTCACTTTTTGCAGATCGGAGGCGATGAGGGAGATGATGTTCGTTTCGCCGTTGGCTGCGGCGCGGACGAGAGATTCAAGGGCGGCGTGAATGATGGGAGTGGCGGCGAATAATGCTAAAACAGAGAAAACTTCGAGGGCGATTAAGATGCGCAACCAGCGGGGAGAATCAGATTCGGGGTGTTGAGTCAAATTCAGTGAGTCGATCATCCTCAGCCCAAATAATAAACTCAACATAAAAAATGCGAGGAAGGGCGTGTCTTTGGGATTCATAAATGAATGTCCCCAAAAGAGCGGTTGGGTTGCGTAGAGCAGCGTGGCATATTGCGCGGCGTTTTGATTCAGCCAGCGTTTGGCGAGTTCATAAAACGCCCAGATACCGAGCAGGTGTGTGAGGAAATAAAAAATGTGGCGGCTGTCGGACGGGTTGATTGGGAAAATATTATTGAGTGCGTGTGAGCCAAGTAAGACGGTCATCATGTAGGCGGGGCCGTAGTTGCCGAGGTCTTTGTCGGTGATGGGCATGACGCCTTGCGTGCGCCAGGTGGCGTAGGTGCGCAGGGAATAGTCCGCGTATTTTTGCAGCGAGTGATCGTCCCAACTTTCGCCGTAATCGGTGAGCGTGAAGATGCCGAGGAGAAAACTCACGGCGAGCAGAATGAGGATGAAGCGATTTTCTTTCATTGAAATTTTAGAAAACAAGTTTTTCAAACCAGCGATTCGCGGCGGGGAAAAATGTTGGGGTTTGTTTATTTTTGGTGATATGCCACATGATCCACAAAACAATCAGCGGCGCGATGAGGCGGCCAAATGACCAGGGGAAAAAATCAAAGGAAGGCATGACGAATTCTTGCAGATAAGCGAAGGCGAACCACATCCACAAAGCGGGCGACTCGATGCATTTGATAAGCAGTAAAAATGAAAGCGCAACAAACATGCCGTGATGATCCCAAACGATGGGTGAGGTAAGCGTCATCACGATGAACAGCGAAGGCATGGCATTGAGTAAATTTTTGTTTTCGGTTTCGCTTTTCACGAAAGTATGCTTGCGGACATTCTGCAGCATGACATACAGCGTTGATAATCCCAGCGCGGCTTTTGCGCCTATTGTGATCAGGCGCGTCGTTTCGATCTCGATGTGGAAAAACGGATTGAGGAATCTGAAGAATGAATCAAAAGAAGTGTCGTGAAAATTCGTGTCGGTGATGCGGGTGAGGATGCCGATGTTGGTGAAGTAGTCGAGATAGGGGTGAATTCCTTCGAGCGCAATGGGAATAATCGCGATCATGATGAAGGTCAGCGCGAACCACATCATCCATTTCCAGTTGCGTTCGAATACGAAGGCAAGCACCAGCACAGCAGGCGATGTTTTCAAATGAATGGCGAGCGCCATCATCAACGCGGATATAAAAGCATTTTTGGGCAAGGTCAACATGCTGTACATGATCAGCACCATCACCAATAAGTTTACCTGCACATATCCAAGCGTTCTATGTAGCGGTGTATTGAGCAGCATGAAAATGACGGTGATGATGACTGCAAGGTGATTCGAAAATTCATATTTTTCAAGGACGCGCACCAACATCACATAGAACAGTCCCAGCATGATGATGTTCATCGTCCATAAAATCGCCAACATGCCCTGATCGCCGAGCGGAACGATGAACTGCAAAATCGTTGCCCAAAGCGGCAGGTATAAATAAGTGTCGGGCAGGGTTTGGTTTTTGTATAAAGCGGTCGCGGCTTCAAGGTAGTATTGATAATCGCCGTAACGAAATCTTTCGCGCAACACATTCAAGTAAACTAAAACAACTAAAAAGAATCCCGCCGTGAAAAGTGCGTTCTTTGCATTTATTTTTTCGTTGATCAGCAAATAAAGAATCACACCAACACAAATCCACGTGTAGGCTGTGGCTTCAAGCGTCACCGCCAAATTCGAAAGCGGCCATTGTTGAATGAATAGGTTGATGCCATCCATGCCGTTGCGCAGATAAACTGCGGCGATCTGTGCAATGATAAGAAACGTGAGGGCAAGCCAACAGGTAAGCGCGATGCGTAAATACTTTTTCATGGGGGTATCTTACCAGTTTTTTAAGAGCGGGCTTTCTGCAACCCTACAACTTCAATTCCATTTTTCGTTAATGTCTCATGCAGCAGTTTCGCATTCTCCGCGGCATGGATGTTGTCGCCGTGCAGGCATAATGTGTCCACGCTTACTTTTTTATCTCCAAATAAAATTCCATCTCGAATTAATTTCAGCGCGTTGTTGGCAACTTCCTCGGGAGATTCGATCACCGCGCCCGGTTTACTTCGGGACATTAACGTGCCGTCGGGATTGTAGGCTCGGTCGGGGAATCCTTCCGCTGCGATTTGAATCCCCGCCTCGAGTCCCGCCTCACACATCCACGAACCTGCCAGCCCAACCAAAATTAAATCTCCCCCGAATTTTTTCACCGCATGCGCAATCGCATTCGCCAGCCCGCGATCTTTTGCGGCCTGATTGTATAGCGCCCCATGCGGCTTGACATGCGTCAGCGCAACGCCTTCCGCTTTTGCAATTGCCGCCAGTGCGCCGATTTGATACAACACCAGATATTCAACTTCCTCTGCGGAGAGATTCATCTCGCGGCGACCAAACCCTTCCACATCCAACCAGCTGGGATGTGCGCCGATATTCACGCCGTAGCGCTTCGCCAGTTTCACCGTGGCATGCATCACACTCGCATCGCCCGCATGAAATCCGCAAGCGATGTTGGCGGATGTGATGTATGGCATGATGGCTTCATCATTGCCGATGTTTTCGCCGAGGTCACAATTTAAATCTATTTTCATATAAGCCTTTCATCAACGCCCGATATTTTTCCTGCGCTTTTTCAACCGTTGTTTCTTTAAATCTAATTTTACTGTTCCCCGCTTCACACTGCGCCAGCAGCGGAATATCCGCGCGGATGACGTTTGCAATTTTGAGATAGCCGCCCGTTGTGGGCGCATCCACCATCATCACGATCGGCTGCCCATTTGCGGGGACTTGCACGCTGCCGATGGTCATGCCTTCGGAAATTAATTCCGCGTTTGAATTGTGTGGAACCGGCTTTCCTTCCAATCTATATCCCATGCGGTCGAATGATTTGCTTAATCTATATTCACTTTCATAAAAGGTTTGAATTCCCTCTTTGGTAAACCTTTCCGCTTGCGGACCCGCTATAACTTCAATTATGGGGGCTTGGGTATAGTTTATGTATTTCTCTGTCGGAAACGTGCGCGCGGAAAGTTTATCGAACCCGCGCGAAGATTTTCCTGTCTTCAATAAATCACCCGCGCGAATTGAATCCCCAAGCCCGCCGCGTAGATACGTGGAGCGCGAGCCTAAAATTGCGTCAACCTCAAATCCGCCAGCGGCTGCGAGATATGCCCAATTGCCGCCGCTTTTCTTTTTGACCTGCACCTGCCAGCCCGCACGCACGAAAAACGAAGTCCATAACGGGAATGTCCAAATGTAATTGGAAACTTCATAACCTGCGCCGGTGACTGCCAGCACGCAATTTTGTTTTGCGCGGAAAGTTGCTTCGCCCAAGCCAATTTCGATTACGGTTGAATCTGCGGGATTGCCTGTTAATATATTTGCGGCGCGCTGCACGAACCAATCCATTGCGCCTGAGATCGGCACTCCAAAACTCTGCCAACCAAATCTGCCTGAGTCTTGAAATGTGACCAGACCTGAAACGTCCAAGACTTCAAGCATGGTCATCTTCAACAGGGATAAATTTTACGATGTCGCTGGGGGAAAATAAAAACGGGGAGGTACTTGTTGGGTCAAATAATTTTAGCGGAGTCCAGCCGATGAGCTGCCAGCCGCCGGGTGAATCGAGCGGATAGATTCCCGTCTGCGAACCGGCGATGGCGACTGTGCCTGCGCGCACCGAAGTCCGCGGAGTTTCGAGGCGCGGCATAATCAGCCGTTCATCCAATGTGCCCAAGTACGGGAAGCCGGGAGTGAAGCCCATCATGTACACGGTGTATTCGCGCGCGCTGTGGATTTGAATCACATCGGCGGGAGAAATCCCTTTGGATGCCGCAACCGCTTCGAGGTCGGGACCAAACGCGTTTCCGTATCTGACAGGCACTTCGATGCGGCGCGGCGTCCGGTGGTAGGAATCATCCAGTTGATTTAATTTATCCAGCGCCCAATGAGTCACTTGATCGAATGTCAATTGCAGTGGATCGTAGTGAATCAGCAGCGTGCAATATGCGGGGATAGTTTCGATAATGCCCGCGATGATGTTTGCGTGCAAAAGCGCGTTGAGCGCATGCACGCGCTGATTGATCGCGGGATTTATTTCAGCGCCCAACTCGACGAGCAAAGCAGAATCACCGAGCGGCTTGAGCATGCTTACATGATTTTGAAAATTGAAATTGATTCGATGTGATAGGTTTGCGGAAATAAATCGAAAGGAGTCACTTCCACCAATTGATAGCCGCCGCCGATTAAGCGCGCCGCGTCGCGCGCCAGTGTGGATGGGTCACACGAAACATACGCGATGATCTGCGGCTTGATCTCAAGAATCGCATCCAGCGCGTATCTTTCAATTCCGGCGCGCGGCGGATCAACGATCATGAATGTTTCACTGTCGAGCCTGCCCGCAAGTCCGGGTAGAACTTCTTCTGCCAGACCTTCGTATAACTCGACGTTTTCAAATTCATCGAGGTTGATGCCAAAATCTTCGCAGGCTGATTCGGATGCTTCGATGCCGATTATCAGTTCGCATTTTGGTGCGAAGAATTTGCTGAATAAGCCTGCGCCGCAATAAATATCCAGTAGGGTTGTAGACATGGAAACAGGTAAACAGGTAAGTAAGTGATTAACCATTTTTTCTGTCATTGCATTATTAACTTGAAAAAACGATGTGGCAGAAACATGAAAATCTTTTCCGAGAATATTAACGGTGGTGTAATCCTGCCCCGCAATTACTACTGAGTGCTCGTCAAATAAATGCACGACGGAAACATCGGCTTCAATTTCAAGTTCGGGCGCTTCGGGATTTTCGGATTCGAGGATGACCATTAATTCTTCATCCTGCCCTGCGCGCAGAGAAACGCGCTCCACGTCTTTGTTCGATTCGAATTGTAGTTCGCGCCAGAAATTATCAATGCTTGTTTCGGGCAAATGACATTCTTCAATGGGGAAAGTCGAATTGCCTTTCGAGTTGATAAATCCCAATGCGCCTTCGGCGGTCAAATGAAATTGAACATTATTGCGGTAATTCCACTCCAGCGGCGAAGCGATCATTGGCTTGACGGGCGGGTTTTCGATTTTGCCAATTCTTTTTAATTGGTCGATCAGGATTTCTGCTTTTGCTTGCAATTGATTTGCATAGGATAGATTTTGATAATGGCATCCGCCGCACGTGACGAAATGTTTACACTTCGGTTCAATCCTCTCCGGCGCGGATTTAACGACCTCGATGATTTTTCCGCGTGCGAAATTTTTCTTATCCTCGGTCAACTCCACGCGGACCAATTCGCCGGGCAAGCCAAACGGAACGAAGACTGCGCGCCCATCAGGCAGGCGTCCCATCGATTCGCCGCCATAGGTTAGTTTTTCAAGTTGGATGTCGTAAGTAGTATTCATAATTGAATTATAACTTCAATAAAAAAAGAGGAAAAGCTGATGAATAGCCTTTCCTCTTATGGAGTCAATCAGCTTGCTGATTGACGTTTCAGCGGCAAGCCACTTTACTCCAGAGTTGCATACTATTTTATAAAGAACGAAAGGGCAACAAGCACAACGACAAAGAAGCCCGCCAATGCGCCGATGCGCCGAAGGTCTTTCTTTGTGTTGGTGTAATCGGGGTTGAACTCGACAGGCGCGGCGGGTGTCGCTGCGAAAGTGCGTTCAACGGGTCTTTTGTTTTTCTTAGCCATTTTTATTTCTCCTAGTTTTGTAATCGCGCAAAGACGACAATGCGCTGTTTATCAACAAGATATGGATAGCACGAGATCAATGTCACTGTTGGGCTGCCGGTGGATGCCATCACTTCCACGGCAGTAGGTTCGACGAGAATGGTGCGGTCAACGATGTAGGTATATTGCCGCTGCTGGGTATATACGACAACCTGATCGCCGGGGACGAGTCGATCCAGGTAGCGGAACAATTCGCCGTAAACATCATTATGCGCGGATAATACCACGTTCCCATCCTGCCCCGGGTCTGGCGAGCCGATGTATTGGCCGACTCCCTTTTTGAGTTGTTCCCACCCGTCGCCTTGCACAATGGGCGCATCCACGTTCAGCGCGGGGATTTGAATTCGCACCGCCTGGTCCGGCGCGGATGTGGGCACGGCGATATTCGCCAGCGATTGCACCATCGGGCGCAGGTGACTGGGGATTTCAGATTCGTTTGGCGCGGTGTTGCCTTGCGCGTCGGGCGGGGTATGACCTGAGGGTAATATAACCGCCATCACCAAAGGCGTCGGCGAAGGCGTTACGGGATTGAGTGCCGCAACTACTTCCGTGTTGAGTGTGCGCAGCAAGCCGAGTCCGTTTAGCAGTACGGCGATCAGACCGACGACTGCCAACACTTCGACGGCGAGCAGGACGCGGTCCATCCACTTGCGGCGCGGATTTACGGGAGCGGCTTCGGGCGTGGATTCATTCGGCTCGGCGGTATCCACTACGGGGGCGAAACGCTGCGCGTCCGCGTCGAGGTTGGATAAATCCGGCGTGACCGAGATCACGCGTCCCGTGCGCCGGAAATGTTCCAGCCGCTCCTTGCGCGCGCCGCGTCTTTTTTCGACGAGTAGTCTGCGCAGCTCTTCCACGGATAATTCTTCGGGCGTTTTACGTCTTGCCATAGCGAACGGATTATACCGCAAGCAGTTCGCCGGGCAACTTTTATTTCATGTAAAATAGGATTAAACTCATTTTCTATTCATATACTGCCGATAATATTTTATTGCGTATTGTAACTATTCAGCCATGTCATTGCGAGGAGGGCTCTTGCTCTTCCCGACGAAGCAATCTTGGTGAGGAGACTGCTTCGGCAAGAACAAGAGCGCCTCGCAGCGACATGCTTGCGAGGGGCTGAGTAGTTAACTGCGTATTGAATATTCAATTTAAGAAGGAGAATAAATGATTAATACACAGGATCGGGAACGGACCTTGATGATCCAACCGAAATGGGCTTTATATATTTTTGGCGGAATGGAGATCATCGTGGTCGTCCTGAGTCTGATCGGTCAATATCTAAGGATGTTTCCGGATTCGTACAGCATCCATTCCCCGTTTCAGGAAAAACTTCTTCATGATTTTATCTGGGGATTCGATGTTAATTCGGAAGCCAATATAACCACCTATTACAGTGTCTCTGCGGCAATGGCGTCGGCTTTGCTCTTGTTCATCATTGCCTGTTTAAAAAATGCGACCAAAGATCGCTATCGATTTTATTGGGCTGCGCTGGCCGGACTGTTATTGTATATGTCCATGGATGATGCTTCGGTGATCCACGAAAAAGTCAGCAAGTATTTAAAAGGCGTTTCGGATATGGGCGGTTGGTTCGAATATAAATGGGTGATCGTTGGGCTGGCTGTGATCGGGCTGCTCGTCATTGGGTTCTTTCGGTTCTGGCTGCACCTTGATAATAAATACAAGTTTCTTTTTGTGGCATCTGCCGCCTTGTATTTTGGCGGAGCGGTGGGCGCGGAAATTCTTGGCGGACGCTGGGCGTATTCCAACGGTTCAAAAAATTTCACTTATGTGCTGTTCAACACCTTTGAGCAGAGCCTGCAATACGGCGGATTAACTTTGCTGGCTTATTCCCTGCTGCTTTACATACAATCTTATTTTCCGCGGTTTTCTGTTTCCGCAGCGGATGCTCAACTCAAGCGGGAGAATCAATGATGAATACGCAAAATTCAGAACCATCCCTGATTATCCAGCCGAAGCGGATTTTGTATTTCCTGGGCGGCGCCGGGATTATTCTCGTAGTTCTTAGTTTCTTCAGCCAATATATAAGACTATTCCCGGATTCGTTCACGACGCATATTCCCTTTAAAGCATATCTCACCGATGATTTCATCTCGGAATTTGATTTCAACGGGCAGCCCGATATTGTCATTTATTACAATGTTTTGCTGTTGAATATCGCGGCTTGTTTGCTTTTCGTCATTGCTTATTTTAAAAACACTATTAAGGATGCTTATCGAACCTACTGGACTGCGCTGGCTTGGATTGTTTTGTTCTTCGCAATCGATAATCTGGCTGTGATTTACAAAAAAATAGAAGTGCTTTTTCGGGATCAGTTCGCCACGGGTAAATTCACAGGCGCAATTGGAGTGGGTGTAGCGATCATCATCTTTGCCGCCATATTCTTCCGATTCTGGCAGCATCTTGATGTTAAATATAAACTTCTCTTCATATCTTCTTTTGCCTTATATTTTGCGGGAACATTGGGAGAGAAAATCACTACAATATATTCTGCGAAGCGATTTTCTTATGCGCTGTTTCTCACCCTTGAACAGGGGCTGCAATATGGCGGAGCAACGTTGCTGATCTATACACTGCTTCTTTATATGCCGTCTTCTTTCCCGCGTTTTTTTGTCTCGACAAAACCTAACTGACAAGAGCAAGATTCAAATAAATAGTCAAAACTCGGAAGTCCCAAAGACTTCCGAGTTTTATTTAACCATCGTTACTTTCCCAACCCCAATTCGGGAATTGGCATTAGCGTATCCTGATACAGCCAATTATCGAAGAACTGTTTTAAATCTTTTCCGCTGACTTCCTCCGCGACGGCGATGAAATCTTTAGTAGAGGCATTGCCGCCTTTGTATCTGTCATAATAGGTTTTGAGGATTTTGAAAAACGCGTCATCGCCGACTTCAAGGCGCAGCGCGTGCAGGGTCAATCCGCCGCGAGAATAAACTCCGCCGTTGAAGAGGTCATCCGCGCGCGGATTTCCGGGGGCGGGGAAATATTCGGGAAAGGCTTTCACTTCGTTATAAATATATTTTATCCATTCATCCAATCCTGCGCGTCCATGGAGATGCTCGACCCACAATCCTTCAGAATAAGTCGCGAAGCCTTCATTCAGCCAGATGTCGCTCCAATCTGCCACACTGACGCTATCCCCAAACCATTGATGTGAAAGTTCGTGCGCCACGGTTAGTTCCGTGCCGCTGACATCGTTCAGGTCGATCATATCCATGCCGTAAATGGAGATGGTCTGATTCTCCAGCGCCGCGCCGAAATCGGTATTCATCACCAGCGAGCCGTACACTTCAAATGGATAGGGTCCAAAAATCTGGCTGAAATAATCCAGCATTTCACCCTGACGCGCAAAAGGTCTGTTGACACCTTTGGGCAAATTTATTTCATAATAATTGCGGATCGGAATTCCGCTTGGCGATTGCATGGTCTCTTCGTTGAATTCGCCAATATTTATCGTCGCCAGATAACTCGCCATCGGGTCGCGCAATTTGAAAAGATAAGTGGTCGTATCACCGTTATCTTTTTTATCACTCAACACGCCGTTGGCCGCAACTTCATAAGGCTTGGGGACAGTCACGCGGAAAGTGAAAAGCGCCTTGTCCGATGGGTGATCGTTGACGGGATAAAACGTCGCCGCGCCGTCGGGCTCGCTCAACACGAAGATGCCACCCTCAAATATGACCCATCCCATTTGCACAGGCAGCGATTCGGAATTCATCACTTCGGGAATGCCTTTATATTCGACCACCACAGTGAATGATTCATTTTTTGCAAGCGGCTTGGCTGGTGTAATCGTCAACTCCTGTCCGCTGCGCGAAAACGCTGCGGGGTCGCCGTTCACTGTCAGGCTGGTAATATCAAAGCCGATGAAATCCAGGTTGAAAGCAACCAAATCCTGCGTCGCGGTTGCCGCGATGGTTGTTGTCGCAGTTAAGTCACTTATCGAAACATCGTGGACGGTAATATCCAGTAGGTAATTTTGCACATCATATCCGCCGTTGCCAAAATTCGGATAAAGCGAATCTCCCGCTCCGGATGATCCCACCTGCGGATTTGATTCTTCGGGCGAAGGAATCCCCGCCTCGGTTACCGCGACCGTCCCCTCCACCGGGTTTGATTCGGGAGCGCCGATAGCAGTCGTTGGGATGAGTGTTTTGCATGCCAGAGCTGCGGCTGCGATAAAAAGAAGTGCGAGAAGTTTTTTGGCTGTGTTCATGAAATTCCTTTTTATTTGATCAATCAATTGTAAGCGTGTTTTGAAAGTCTTTAGGTACAATGGATAATTCACCTTACGTAAGCAAAACTCCGAAGGAGTGGAATGATTATAGATTTGTGAAAAATCGGCACGATAACCCCGAAGGGGTGACATGTTTTTATGAAGCAAACCATGTCATCCCTTCGGGATTGAGTTCTGCGTAATGTGAGTGGATAAAAGTTTCAGGAGTCCCATGACCGCATCCCCTTTATTTCAATTTGCCTTGCTCAGTTTTGTTTCCATGTTCACGATGGTTAACCCGATCGGCGTGATCCCCGTTTTTACCGCCATGACCGCAAAGTTATCGCCACAGGAGTCGCATCGCGTGGCGCGCAAAGCATCGTTGACTGCGGTGTTTATCCTGCTGGCCTTCGCGTTAACGGGACAATGGATATTCCGCTTCTTTTCCATTTCCACAAATAGTTTACGCGTCGTCGGCGGAATCATTTTCTTTTTAATGGGATATGAAATGCTGCAAGCGCGCCTGACGCGCACGCAATTTGACGACGAAACAAATCACGAATACATTAACGACATTTCCATTACCCCTTTGGGCATCCCCATCATCTGCGGCCCCGGCGCGATCACCACATCCATTTTGTTGATGAACGAAGCGCAATCCCCCATTGAATATGGAATTGTGCTGGGGGTGATCATGCTGTTGGTTTTTGTCACCTATCTTTTTCTGATCGGCGCAAAGCAGGTCACGCATCTCATCGGCGAGAACGGCAACAAGGTGATGCTGCGCCTGATGGGCTTGATCGTAATGGTCATCGCGGTGGAGTTTTTCTTCAGCGGTTTGACTCCGATCATCCGCGCGATGTTGAAGATACCGTAGAGTGTGTCATTGCGAGGGAGCGGAGCGACCGAAGCAATCTCCTAGCCTACGAAGATTGCTTCGTCGGAAAGGTCATCCTCCTCGCAATGACATCTAATCCTTGCCTTCCCATTCCTGCATAAACTGATCCAAAAAGCGGAGCATGACCTCGTGTCTTTCCTCCGCTATTTTTTTTGCAGTGGCTGTATTCATCATATCTTTGAGCAGCAATAATTTTTCATAGAAGTGATTGATGGTTGCACTCTTACTGTTTTTATATTGCTCAAAAGTCGCGTGCATTTCCGGCGGAGAATCGGGGTCGTACATCATGCGGTTTTTATATCCGCCATACGCAAACGCGCGCCCGATGCCGATCGCACCGATGGCATCCAATCTGTCCGCGTCCTGTACGATAAAGCCCTCAAGCGAGTTCATTTTATTTTCCACGCCCGCGCCTTTGTATGAGATGTGCGTGATGATCTCACATACACGCGCATTGATTTTTAAATCTACGCCGCAGGATTCCATCCACGCTTGTGCGCGGCGCGGAGTTTCATCTTCGCTTGCATTAAATTTCCAGTCGTCGAGATCGTGCAACAGCGCGGCGAGTTCCACGATGAAAGCATCCGCGTTCTCGTGTTCACTGATCGCCAGCGCATTCTTCCACACGCGGTAAATGTGCCACCAATCATGCCCCGATGAGTCATCTTGAAATTCCTGTTTGATATATTCGGCTGTCTTTTGGATGATGAGATTTTTATTCATAATTAGGTTTTGTAGCGCGACATAAATGTCGCGCTACGGGTTGTCATGCTTATTTTTTCAAAACGCACAACGCTTGACGAATCTCGCCGAGGTGATAGGCGGTATGCACCACAATCCCCATTGAACCGCCGATGGTGTCTTCATTCCACGTTGGGTTCTCGCGGAATAATTGATTGATGCGCTGATAGGTGCTTTTCAATTTTTCTTGAATCGCATTCCATTCTTCCGGCGTGACCTTTTCAATTGTGCGCCAGATTTCACCCCAATCTACGCGGGAGGTGTCGTTGTGAACGACGTAACGCTCCAGCACTTCGAGGTAAAAGGTGACGTGCGCAACCTGTGCTGCGAGCGAAGCGCACTTCCCGCCAACGGGATTTGATGCCTCTTCTGCGGAGATGGTCTCTAGCGTTTGGAAAAGCGATGTGTCCTTATCCAAATAAATTCCGCGCGGCTTTTCAAAAGTCTCTTCCAGCAGCGCGAACAATGAGTTTACATAATCTTCGTGTTTGATTGTTTCCATGAGGTTATCCGGCGTCTTCAAAAGCGGATTTGATCCACGCGATCAGTTCTGAGTTTACCTCCTTCGCATCAGTCACGTTGACAATGTAGTTGCACATGCTGCCTTTGGGCTGTTCCAGCAGGCGTGCGTTTTTCTTGAAATCTTTTGCGTTAATCCCCACTTCAAAACGCGTATTGGTTTTTGGTCCGATCATGGCAAATTGTTTCTTGCGCCGCAAACTAACATATCCTTTTTTTGGTAACACTTCAAATTCGCCGAACTTAACGATCTCTTTCATCAACGCGTCGTGGATGGGGCGCATGGCTACTTTTGCGCCCGTATAAATTTCGTCGAGCACATCCACTTGACTTTTGTTTTCAGCCGCACGCGTGCCATCTGATTGCAAGACTGCGTGGACAAGTGCGTTTGCATCGCCATGACCGAGCCCAAGTTTTTCCTTGAGCATGTCACGGATCTCGCCGTGTTTGGTCAGCCCGCTTTTCTTGACGATTGCGGATAACTCTTCCAAAGATTGCCCCGTCTTCTTCTGAATATTATTGATCTGCGTTTGGGTGGCTTGTTCAAGGCTGCTCATAAGATTATCTCCTTTGATGAAATCGGATAATTTAAGTGCGGATATTATAGAACGTATTTTCTGAAAATGCAAACGATATTTTCTTTGACGTGTGCGATCTTTTTATTTTTCGCTTCCGCGTTTGTCAATTCCGTTCATGTCAAACCATCAACGCCGTAAATCACATGGCTCATCTGATGCAAAATTGTCGTTCAAACGATTGGCGCAAGGTTTTGTAAAAGCGCTAGAATATCTATCATGGGCTTCTCCGGTTTTGTTTGTTTTGCAAACACACTTTCTGAAAAGCCATACTTTTTTACTCTCAATTTGGCGGAGGTCTTGAATAAGGCTTGCTTTTATGCATTCTATTACGCCCGCATATTTTATTACTTTCCTGCCGGGATGAATTTCTCCGTGATTTTCGTGTTGTAACTTATTTTTCACTCACGATAAATTAAGGATATTCCGCCCAAATCCTTGCTGCTGACCGTTGAACTTAACAGCGGGATAAAATTCCCAATTTTTTTCTGCATGATTGTACTCCCCTAAAAAAATCTCCGGGATTTTCCCGGAGATTTCTGCGCTATGCTCTTGACCATGCCGTTTTCGGTGATGATGATCGGTAAATTGGGATATGTGCGCTCAATCCATTTGATGGAGTTGAAAATTCCCTCAGGAATATTCGCGAGGAAATTTGTGTCGCTCATATCCGCGCCTTTGGGGTATCCGCTGTTGGAGAATAATTCGCCGGGGCGCATCAGATCGAACCAGACTGTATCTACGGAATAATAATTTAAGCCGAGATAATCCTGCGTGCCTTTTGCTTCGGGAATATTTTGATTGCCCACCGGAGATCGCATCACACCCGTTGAAATCGCGGACGGGAATCCCATGTTGAGTCCTTCGTAGCGGATATTTTTCATGAGAATATCCAGCGGCGACCATTTCACGCGCGGAACCATCGGACGGTAATGGAGCGCGTATCCTACCCGCGCTTCGGGCTGCAACTCGTGGATGGCGCGATACGCGGCGGCATGTCCGCGGATCATATTTCCTAAGACGCGCATCGAGAGTTTGATATTTTTCTTTCCGGGCGGGAAATCGCCCAAAACATATCCACTCAAAGCATAGACATTCGGCTCGTTGATCGTGCACCACAGTGTGACATATTCCTTCAACGCGTCCACGATCTTGCGCGTGTATTTTTCAAAGAGCGGCACAATATCTTGATTCTCCCAACCGCCTTTTTCTGTAACCCAAAGCGGATCAGTGAAATGATGCAGGCTGACCAGCGCGGTCATGTTGCGTTCGCGCAATCCGCGCAGCATGTTGCGATATTTTTCGATGGCTTCTTCATCCCAGGTATCGGGCGTGGGCTGAATACGACTCCATTCGATAGAAAGCCGATGCGCGTTCTGACCGGTTTCGGCGGCGCGGTCAAAATCCTCGCGCCAGCGTCCGCCCCACCAATCGGCAGCGAGACCCGATTTATGAATCATGTGTCCTGTTTCTTCCCACTGATACCAATTGTTATTCGTGTTATTGCCTTCCACTTGATGGGAGGCAGTTGCCGTCCCCCATAAAAATCCTTTTGGAAAATGATACGTTGCTTGAGGCATTTTGGTTTCCTAGTCTTCTAGTCGGATAGTTTAAGTAGTTGGGGGATTGTATCAAAATTAATGGTCAAAATGTTGTACAATCGGGCATAGACCTCTGTTGGAGGTGTAGTAATTTTGAATACCTCATTCTACTCCCTAAATAATTTGATAATAACAAATTATCGCATTCTGTTCTCTCAACCTTTTATAAAGGGGCTTTCTTATGTCACGAACACTTGAACAATGGGAAGCATATCTCGCTAACGCAATGCCGCGAGTTCGCTTATTGAGCGAACTCGGGCTCAACTACGAGGATATGTTAGAGATCGCAAATCTAATCAAGGGGGAGAATGCCAAGCAAACGAATATTCATCAAACAACCAGACATCTGATTGGCAGATTCCCATGCACCTTTGTCGCTTTTCTGGCGGCATTTGCCGCCCAAAACACCGAGCGCGAATTCTGGGATGCGGTCGCCAGATTGCTGGGAGTTACAGGAAGTGATTTAAACAACGCGAAATGGCGCAATCACTTCATTGATATTCTCAAGCAATACAAAAAGCCCACTTTTGAAGATATTAGTTTTGTCTATGTTGCCAACATGCGCATTCATGGCGGAATTCCTGCTTACTCGTTGCGGGATTTCTTTTCCAATATGCTGATGCCTTCCATCGAAAATCCCGAATATGTTGAATTAAAAGGCAGTGAGTTACTGGACGCGCTTTTGAATCGCTCGGCGGTTCAAATATTCACAGATTCCACTGTCCGAAACTTTTTTGAATATAGCGGTGAAATCGGCTTGGAGTATCTTGAATCCTGTCGCAGTGTGGCAAAGTCTTATAACTCCAGCAAACAGATTCCTGTCTTGCATGGGCTTCCCAATTACGTTGTTCAAAAACTGACCAACTTCCTCGAATATCAGGAAGATGAAGCGCGCGGACTTAGACGCCCGAGAATTAAGTTTGACCCCGAAGGATATGGCTTGCTTCTGGAGTTACCCGAAGAGCCAATCAGCGGCGCGGATGTGCGCGGGAATCAAGTCCGCTGGCAGGTGATTCAAAATCAAAAACCGCTCCAAGAACAGCCCGCGCGTATCGTTCGTAGCGGCAGGGATATACATAGCGAAGAGCAAAAACTTGTGCTTGGCTTTCTCATTGAGCCGTTTCAAGTCATATTCAGCCTGCCCAATCAAGATGGTGAGTTTGTCCAAATCCGTGTATGGACGTTTGAACTTCGCTCACAGGATGCTCCCAATCTTTTGGTATTTCGCAGCGAGGATGGAAGCCTCTTGCGCTGGCCTCAGGCGCTCCCTGCCCTTGACCTGCTGCTGGTTTACCCGAAAGATATTTCTCTTAAATTTGAAGGGGAAGCGCGCCTCATTCACTCCACTGATATTTACGCCGAAGGCTGGCAAAACTGGAGGGCGGAGTATCGCTCGCTTGCAGGCGGAACACTTTCATTGATCCGAAATGGCGAAACGCTTGCGATCATTCCAATTCAAAAACAGATGGAACTTCCGCGATTGGTTGGAGATGCCTTTACTCCTAATCTTGATTCCAAGCTGCTTTACATTGGCGCTGCTCCAACTTTGCGAATCCCATTGCGCCCAGGTGTTGATATTGGCGATGAACTCAAACGCTGGCGCGTCGAGATTAATTCCGTGTGGGAAGCCGAGCCAGTTGTTCATCAGGACTTCAAGTTAATTGAAATTGAAAAATTACATTTTTTATCGGCAGATGAATCCGCGCTGAAATTGGACCTGGCTGCTGTCTTGGGCAACGAACCAAAAGGAACGTACAACCTACGCGTGCGCGGTCCGCTCGAAACGGATATTGAAATCCCATTTCGAGTCTGGACATCGTTACTGATAAAGGATTTACCCGAATTTATCCTTCCTGCAAAAGATCAAAAAGTCACCTTGCATTTTGTGCTGCCTGCTCTGGCTTCACTTGAAGCGCAGGCAGGCGCGACTGGAATCAACATCACAGGTCAACATGGACAGTACGCCATTGAACTGGATGAAAGCGTTTTGCAACTTAATTTGAACCTGACCTGGCAGCTGGAGACTTCAGTCATCCATGTGCTTTTTTCGCTGCCCGTTCCGCGCATTAAATGGCGTTTGGTTTTGGGAGAAGACTCTCAAGTTCAGTGGTCAAACCGTTCAATTTGCAAATCCGTGGACACCTTCCTGCAATCCAATCAATCTGCAGCGCTATTTGTCCAAATGCCAAGCCTCAAAGAACATGCAAGTCAATTGGTTTTGCGCCTGATTGATCCTGAAAACCCCAAGAAGATATTGCAAGAATTTCCAGTTCAAGCCAGCGTCTTGGGAAGCGACTATGCCCGCTTTTTGTTGAACGCAACAGACACAATCAACAGCCATTGCGATGTCTCTATTTTTGAATTTCAATTATTGCTTGTCAACAAAGAAGGCTTGTATCAGCCTGTTAGCCCGTTATCGCTCACGCGCAAGGTAGATGTATCGAATGTTCGCATTGAGGAAACTGGAGAAGGTTTATTCCTGTTGTGGGACGAACCCTCTCCACTGCGAAATAGGCGCGTGTTTATCCGTTCTATGTGGAAAGTCTGGGAGGATGCGTGGAATATCAAAATCCCTGACGACACGCGAGGAAAACTTAACCTACCTTCCGTTGTTAAGGATTTCATGCCTTCCTGGTATGAAGTCCACTTCTATGTTGCCCCATCGTGGGAAAAAGATATTACATCCGCACCTGAACATTCAACCTTTGTGGTCAAGGCGATTTCACCTGATATGGTCAACGCGATTTCACCTGAAGACCAAATTATTTGGTTGGAAGAAAATTTCCAAAAACACCCTGAACAATCCTTCATTAATCATTTCGAATGTGCTTGCATATATGTAGCCATAGAAAACGCAAGTAAACGCGAACAGGAAATTCGATTGTGTTATTCACATCTTGAACAGGCAACACCAAAAGAAATATTTATGTTTCATGAATGGCTACAAAAGTATGATCTAAACACCAGAGGCGCGGTTCGTGTCAAACTGTACTATCCTGAACAACTTAAGCGTTTGTATGCTGCTTATAAATCTGACGATGAGTTTTGTCAAAAATATCTAGGATATGTTTCTCAAACATATATCAAACCTGAAAGTGTTGTCTTGCTTCTTGAAAAAGAAAAAGATACTTTTATTATTTTTCATGCTTTAGAAGAATTGGTAAGATATAAAGATGAACGTCTCTTGGAAATTCTTGCAAGCATGTTGGAAACAGGAAAATTGTCTGATTTAGACGCATTGAATCTACTTAAAAAAGAAGGTGAATATTTTCTCTTGGAATTAGTAGCGGTTCAGCCTAGCCCGATCAATTTGCGATTGTTATCAGGCTTGCTAAATGATAAAGATGAATGGTTGAACAGACTTTCAATAGAAAAATTGCTTTCAACAGAAAAGTTGTTCATTCTGGCAAAAGCAGATTTAAATCCGCATATGACACAAAAATATCTCGGTGTTCTTATCGAGCGAGGAGATTCTCGCGGCGTTGAACTTGCTATGGAATTTGTCCAAAATGGACGGTTACAAGAAGATGAGGTAACTGAATTACTTGAAAAAAATCCAAGATTGTCCATGCAGGCTTTATCGGTGGCGTCATATGTTCATGCATATTCAGTACAGATGGAAAGGTTAACGCAAAAAGCCCCGTTAGGAACGGAGATGGTGTCCGTAGGCATGTTTGTTAATACGCCCATAGGCTGGGCACAAATTAAGTCAATAGTGGGAAAAAACAACACACGGGTAGCCTCTATGCAGGAAAGTCAGGTGCTATATTATTACGTAGACTTTAATTTAGATTTTCAATATCCTGTTAAGGCAGTCATAAACACAGAAGAGCAGGAACTGAGTTTCCCTCATACTAAGGAGATTTACAAATGTGAACATTGTGAATTTTTGTCCGACGCCAAAATGCACTTTCATTATAAAACAGTACATCCTGGAGTAAGTCGATCAGTTACGTTAATCCCTTCACACATAAAGATTCTTGAAGGTTTGCAGTTTAGCATGGCGCTTCCTAAAAAATTGAATAAAGGTTTACAAACCACTTTTGGGAAAGTTCCAACAGATCCTATGTCGATTATAACTGCGCGGCAACGTGCATTTGCAGAATCTAAAAAACAAGTTCTCGCAGCCCAAAAGCAATATAAAAAATCTTTGGGCAAGAAGCAAAAGTAGGTATAAAGGTTAAAATGCCAATTCATCCACTTGAAACCACCAAACACATCCGTCAAACTTACCTGCGTTACCTAAAAACAATCAAGCCGTTTCAAGACGAAGGTTTTCGTAATGCTTTTGCTTCTGCGTTGGAGGAGCCGAATTTGCTTGTCAAAGGTCCGCTGGTTGAAATTGCGCTTCCATACAAGAAGGACAAGAGCATTAAAGACCTTGTCGCGGATGGCATTTTATCTGCCAAATTTGCCGAGTTGAATTCGCCCGACCTGCCTTATGACCGCCCATTGTACGCCCATCAGGTCAAGGCGATTAAGAAAGCGATCAAAGAAAGAAATCTGGTTGTTGCGACAGGCACAGGCTCAGGTAAGACTGAGACCTTCTTGGTTCCTATTTTGAATTACCTCTTTCGAGAAGAAGAAGCGGGAACATTGAATCAGTCTGGCGTCCGCGCCATGCTGCTTTATCCAATGAACGCACTGGCGAACGACCAGATGAAACGTCTGCGCCGCCTTTTACAGTTCTACCCGAAAATCACATTTGGTCGTTATATTGGCGAGACAGATTATTCCGCTTCCAGGGACAAAGCAATAGAGGGTTTCAAGAAAATATATCCGCAAGAGCCAATCCTCAATAATGAGTTATTCACGCGCCCTGAAATGCAGGCGACGCCACCGCATATTTTATTGACCAACTATGCAATGTTGGAATACCTATTGCTGCGCCCCGCGGACTCTACATTATTCGATGGAGAAACAGGCAAGTACTGGCGTTTCATCGCCCTTGATGAGGCGCATGTTTACGATGGCGCGAATGCGACAGAAATGGCAATGCTCTTGCGTCGTCTGGCAGACCGTGTGGTGGGCGCTGAATTGGGCAAGTTACAAGTCATTGCCACAAGCGCGACTCTTGGTGGGGGAAGGAAGGATTTTCCAGAAGTCATTGAATTTGCGAAAAACCTCTTCAGCAAATCTTTCGAGTGGATTGAGGATGAATCTGACCGACAGGATATTGTCGAAGCAGATCGCGTGCCAATTGAAAGCCTTGGAACCATTTGGGGAGCAGGCAATTCCGCACTGTACAAAGAAATGGTTGAACTGGTGGAGAAACGTCCATCGGACGACTCGGCGGCTATTGGCTATCTTGCCAGTTTTGACGCGCTATTTCAGAAATACAAATTACCTGCTCCGCTTCAAAGCGCCAATGATGAAGCCCAAAAAGAAATCCCCGCCGCATTACAGCGTTATCTTTATGAAATCCTGCGCGGAGACAAGAATGTTCATGCAGTATTAAACTCTCTCAAAGAAAAGAATGCGCGTCAACTGGAAGATTTGGCAAAAGATGTATTCCCCAATGATATCGACTCTTCCGAAGCGTTGATCAACCTTGTCACATTGTCTGTCTTTGCGCGCGCAGATTCGGAAAGCATGCCATTGCTGCCCGCTCGTTACCATGTCTTCGCCCGCGCGTTGGAAGGCGCTTTTGTCTGCTTGAATGAAGAGGCGCATAAAAATCTCCCCCCTGAAAAACAGGAAAGGTTGTTCCTGCGCAGGCAGAAATATTGTCCACATTGCAAAAGCCGTGTTTTTGAATTAGCAACCTGCACGCGCTGCGGAACTGCGTATTTGATAGGCGAGGAAAGACCCGGCTCCAGCATTCACGATGAGAAGGAAGGCTTCAAGCCCATAAGCAGCGGAACTTATTTGATCCAAAACAGCGTTTTATATAGTTCGCCAATCGCCAGAAAAACGGATTACTTCACCCTCGAAGCAAAATTTTCCGAGATGGATGAAGATGAATTTGTATCCGACCCAGATTCCGTTCCTGACGACTTAAATGAGAATTTGAATTCAAGTGAATTATTGTTATGCCGTTCATGCGGACGAACTAGGTCTGGCGATGCGGAAAAATGTGATTGTCAGGGTTCGTTTATAAAAATCAACAAAGTTGAAATGGGAAGAAAGAAAAATCTGCAAAGATGCGTCAGTTGTTCTGTCCGTTCCAGCGGCGGGGTTGTTTATCGTTTTCTCACAGGTCAGGACGCCCCCGTCAGCGTGATTGCCGATGCGCTTTACCAACATATCCCTGCTTCAAAAGAAAAAAACAGCGATGAGCTGCCCGGTCATGGACGCAAAATGCTGAATTTTACGGATAGCCGCCAGAACGCGGCTTTCTTCGCTCCATATTTGGAACGTGCCCACGAGAGAAATCTACGCCGAAGGTTGATCATGCTGTCATTGCAAAAAGACCCCGAGGCAGCACAAGGGCAACTTCGGTTACAGACAGTCATGGAACGCTTGATGTTCCGCATTGATCAGGAAAATGTATTCCCTGTAAACGAATCCCTTTCCGATAAAGAAAAGCGCGTTGCAATCTGGATGATGCAAGAATTTTCTCCGCCATTAGACCGCAGAATCAGCCTGGAAGGTTTGGGGCTATTGCACTTCGAGCCTGATATTCCCGCAAACTGGATTGTCCCTGATTTTCTCCAAGCCGATCCCTGGAATTTTAGTCGCGAGCAGGCATTCCGTTTAATTGCAAATTTGCTCAACACACTTCGCTTCCAGGGCGCGATGACGTATCTTTTGAACAATAAGATTGATTTATTCCAAACGGATAAAAATTCTTTTCATCCCCGCCCAACGACATCCAGTTTCAGGCTGGAGAAATCTGCAAAAGGCAAGGAAATCGTATTGAGCTGGATGTCCACTGCGCCATATGCAAACTCCCGTTCCGATTACCTGAAGCGTATTCTTATCAAAAGAAAATATAAATTCAGCGCGGATGAAGCCGTCAGAAAATTACTGAATGAACTATGGACTTATCTACATTCCCCGTCAAGTCCGTGGGTAAGTTGTTTTGAAAACCGTGACATCCCCAGGGAAGGTTCTGTTAAAAGACTTTCTCATAAAATGTGGAAGGTGATCCCAACAGGAGAAAACTATTCAGGTTGGATGGTTTGCGATAAATGCCAGAACATCACATTTGGGTCTGTTGATGATGTGTGTGCGACTTACGCCTGCTCTGGCGCCCTAAATCATCTTACTGAAACATCCACAGGCTTCAAGGATAATTTATATAAAGATGAATACCTGACAAGCAAACCGATTGTATTGATAGCCAATGAGCATACCGCGCAATGGACGGCTCGTGAGGCTGCAAACATTCAAAATCAATTCATACAGGGGAAGATCAATGTGTTGAGTTGTTCCACGACCTTTGAATTAGGCGTGGACGTGGGCGATTTGCAGGCTGTTCTCATGCGAAATATGCCGCCTACCACAGCCAATTACATCCAGCGCGCGGGGCGGGCTGGTCGCCGCACGGACTCGGCTGCTTATGTACTTACGTTTGCACAGCGCCGCTCCCATGACCTGAATTATTTTATGAAGCCCGAAACAATGGTTTCTGGAAAGATCAAACCGCCCATTGCTGTTTTGTCCAATGAAAAAATCATCCGAAGGCATTTACATTCGGTTGTCTTTTCGGCTTTTTTTCGCTGGATCTATGATTCTTATGGGAAAAGAATATTCAAAACAGTGTCTGAATTTTTGTTGGATGGCGAACAGGAAAAAGGGATAGACCTGCTCAAAAAGTTTTTAGATGAAAAGCCCAAAGGTGTTCGAGATGCCCTTTTACGAGTCGTCCCTGAAGGACTGCTGGACGATCTTGGGGTAAGAGATTGGACATGGATTGAAGGATTAACCAATTCCAACCAACCGAGAGCATTTGATCTTGCAGTTAATGATTATATAGACGAAATTCAAAAATTGGAAGAATTGCTTCAAGAAACGCACGAACGGAACAGCGCTCAAAGCGACCGAGAATCTCTGAGATTGCGAAAAATCATTGATCAAATCCGCGGCAGGCAATTTCTTGGCTTTTTGGGTACAAGAAATATTTTACCAAAATATGGTTTTCCGACCGATGTTGTTGAGTTAAAGACAAATCACCTTTCAACCATCGAGGAAGCAACAAAAGTCCAATTGGAGCGGGATCTTAGAATGGCTATCTCTGAATTTGCGCCGGGCAGTGAAGTCGTAGCCGCAAAGCGAATTTGGAAAAGTCAGGGCATCCGCTTGCTGCCGAACAAAACATGGGAAGAGATTTATTATGCAGTGTGCAAGAGTAGCACATGCAACAGATTTCATTGGGGTTATGCTGAATCTGAAATTCCCTCAGTTTGTTCTTCGTGCGGCGAAGAATTTCAAACAAAAGCAAAATTTATTATCCCAGAACAGGGCTTTATAGCCGCCAATGAAACAGAAAGTCCTGGAGAAGATGTGCCTCAAAAAACATACGCGAGTCAGGTTTATTTTACTGAATATCGCGCTTTACAAAATAAGACACGAGATAAAAGCGAATTTCAAGTTGACGAGGCACTTACATCGTCTAATTTAAAGGTCTATAAAAAATATTCCCAACACGGCTGGCTGACATTGGTTAACAATGGTTTTGGGAATGGATTTAGGGTTTGCGGATATTGCGGTTGGTCTGAACCTGTAAATTTCCAAATAAAATTAAAGTCAACACATAAAAACCCTTTGACGGGAAAAGAATGCAAAGGCAGCACGAATACATACCATTTGGGTCATCGCTTTATGACCGATGTTCTGGAGATAAAGTTGGATGGAAAGGGGCATTTATTGCACAATCATTTTTCCATGATGTCATTAATGTATGCGCTTCTTGATGGAGCAAGCGAGGCGCTGGGTATTCGACGCGACGATATAGATGGCACTATGTTTTATAAAGATTTTCAACGCCCGCCCCATATGATTCTGTACGACAATGTGCCGGGAGGAGCTGGGCACGTTGAGTGTATCAACAGAAAAATGCCGTTGGTTGTAGAAACCGCCTTAAGTAAAATCACAACCTGCGAATGTGGTGAAGATACGAGTTGTTATAATTGTCTTCGCAATTACCGAAACCAGTTTTATCACGATGATCTACAGCGTGGACTGGCTATTAAACTATTGGAAATGCTGTTGAATAAATAATGACGCACCAGTATCTTGGCATCAAAAAAACTCCGAGTTCTGCCAGACCTCGGGGTTTTGAATTTAGTTTGCTCTTCCCCATGCCGTTTGAAACACATCCTTAAACAATCCCTCAACGATATGACGACGATAATCCGCGCTGGCTCGGCGTGGACTGGAACGGAAACCAATATGCGCGAGAATCGACTCCAGCGCGATTTTAATCGTCTCTTCATTCATAGGTCTGCCCACTAATATTTTCTCAGTATCGCGCGCGCGCCATGGGGTTGGAGCGCCGGGTCCAATGGCAACGCGGATATCTTTGATCAAATCATCTTCACGTTCAAGCCAAATAGCAACATTGATAATCGGCAGCGCAACGCCCTGCGGACGCATAATCCGCTTGAAGCATGAACCTTGATGTTCCTGTTTTAGCGGCAGATAAAAGCCAACGAGTATTTCTTCGCCTTGTTTGATGGAAGATTTTCCGGGGCCCACAAACAACTCATTGAACGGAATTCTGCGCGTGCCGTGAATGCCTGCGATCTCGGCTTCAGCGTTGAGCGCGGTGAGCGCAATGGTTCCATCCGCGGCGGGGAGCGCGTGGGCGACGTTGCCGCCGAGCGTAGCCACGTTGCGGACTTGCGGACCGGCGATCAAGTTTCCGGCTTCGATCAAGGCTTGCGCGTGCTGATTCACTTGCGGGTCGGCAACGACGCGGTTGACCGCTATCCCGGCGCCGATGAATAATCTGTCGCCGCGAATCTCGATGGCAAGCATCTCTGCGATTCCCGTCACATCAATTAAAGTTTGCACGGCTTCGTGTCTGCCTTGTTCGAGGTCGAGCATTAAATCCGTGCCGCCTGCAATGGGCGCGAGCGGTTTGGGTGCGGTGGAAAGTGCTGCGACTGCTTCCGATAAATTTTTAGGTTGAAGATAATTTTGCCAGTTGCTCATATTAATTCCTTTGAAAGATAAAGACCTGACAGGTTTCCGCAGAGTTCTGTTTAACCGAGTCGATTCTAATTCACAAGAGCTGTGATTGACTCAGGCTGCAATGAAACCTGTCAGGTCTGTTGTTTCTACTCGGGATGGACGCCCGCCATCAACAAGCCGAGCCTTTGCGGCGTGGCTTCGCTGCGCGGAACGATGTCCATGACGCTGCCTTCGTAGATCACTGCAATGCGATCTGAAAGCGCGAGAATTTCATCGAGGTCTTCTGAGATAAGTATAATCGCTGTGCCTTGTTTGCGTTGTTCAAGCAATTGCTCGCGGACATATTCTGTCGCGCCGATATCCAATCCGCGCGTGGGCTGCGCGGCGATGATGACGCGCGGGCTGCGCGAAATTTCGCGCGCGAGTACGATCTTCTGAATATTGCCGCCCGAAAGATTCTTGGCAAGCGTTTCCTGTGATGGAGTCTTGACATGGAATTTTTTGATGAGCATATCCGCATTGCTTGAAATATTTTTTAGATTCAAAAATCCATAGCGCGAGTATGGTTCCTTGTGATGTTCGCGCAGGATCATATTTTCGGCGACCGTAAAATCTTTGATCATGCCGTCGCGCATTCTTTCTTCCGGAATATAAGATAACATGCGCTCGGTAATTTCTGCGGGCGGGAGATTGGTGATATCCGCGTTTTCAAGCGTGACTTTACCGCCGGTGATTTTTCTTAAGCCGGTGACTGCATCCGCCAATTCGCGCTGACCGTTGCCGGATACGCCCGCGATGCCAAGAATTTCTCCCGAATGAATATCAAGGCTCACGCCGCGCAGACCGGGCGTGCCGCGGTCACTTCCGCATTGGACATTTTCCAGTTTGAGTCGAACTTCTCCGCGCTGGACATTTCCGCGATCGGGGGTGAATCCAACTTCGCGTCCGACCATCCAGTTGGCGAGGTCTTGCTTGGTGGTCTCGGATGTCGGGCGCGTGCCGATCATCCTGCCGTCGCGCAGCACGCTGACGCGCTGGCAAATCTCGACCACTTCATGTAATTTGTGGGAAATAAAAATAAGCGCGTGACCGTCTTTGGTCATCTGGCGCATGATGACAAATAATTCATCCACTTCCTGCGGCGTTAATACCGCAGTGGGTTCATCCAAAATAAGTAAAGCGGCGCCGCGATAAAGCGCCTTAATAATTTCAATACGCTGCTGCTGTCCCACTGAGAGCTGCCAGACATACGCGGATGGATCGATCCGCAAGCCGTAAATATCGGCGAGTTCGAGAATCCGTTTTGAGACGGCGTCGAGATCGGTGAGCGGTCCGCGCGAGGAGGGTAAACCCAACGCGACATTTTCCGCGACGGTGAGTGATGGCACGAGCATAAAATGCTGATGGATCATGCCGATGCCGAGGTTGATCGAATCTGTTGGCGATGAAATGTGAACGGGTTTGCCGTTCAGCAAAATCTCGCCTTCATCAGGATGATACAAGCCGTAGACGGTTTTCATCAACGTGCTTTTGCCCGCGCCATTTTCACCCAGCAAAGCGTGGACTTCGCCGGCCTTCACATCAAAGTTGACGTGGTCATTGGCAAGCACGCCGGGGAAACGTTTGGTGATTCCGCGCAGCTCGAGGCTGTCGATACGCGGTTTACCGGAGGGGAGTATGTTTGATTCGGGCATGGCATCATCCTGTTTAGACTCGCCCTCACCCCTAACCCCTCTCCCAAAGGGAGAGGGGAATCGGACTCCCTTCCCCCTTTGGGGGAAGGGCTGGGGATGAGGGCGCGTACTAATTACTCAACTGTGATCTTAATGCTTCCGTCGATGATTCCTTTGATGGCAGCATCGCCCAAGGCTTTGGCATCTGCGGAAAGAGAATAGTCGGGGTTGAATTCCATCACTTCGCCGCCATTCTTGAGGTTGATGGAGAAGGACTTTCCGCCTAACGTACCGGCCTGGATGAGTCCGATCATTTCCTTAAGAATAATTTCCCAGTGATAGACCTGGCTGACGACTACGATCGAGGGCGCCAGAGAGGATTGATTGGCATCGCTGGCGAACCAGAGAACATTGCTCTCTTTGGCTTTACCGATTGCGCCCACCACCATCTGCGCGGTTCCGGAGAGAACATCAGCGCCGTTGGAGATGTGAGTGCTGGCGGCTTCAGAGGCGAGGGCTACATCCGAGAAAGAGCCGATGTAGTTGACGTTGACCTTAACCGCGGCATCAGTCGCTGCTACGCCTTGCTTGAAACCTTCCACGTAAAGTTTCGCGTCACCGGTTTCGATCGGAGCGACGATACCGATGACCTTGCTTGTGGAAAGAGCAGCCGCAAGCACGCCATTCACATAACCACCTTCATGAGAAGCGGCTTCATAAGCGAAGATATTGGGCTGTCCAAATGTATCCACGGTTGTGCCCCATGCAAAACTGGTCTTGGGGAAATCGGGGGCGATCTCTTGCAGGGATGAACCATACTGCGAGCCGTGCGCGATGATCAGGTTGAAACCCTTTGAAGCATAATCGCGGATGGCGGCGGCGGCATCATCTACAACGAACATGCCTTCGGAAAATACGAACTCGAACTTATCGGCGCCCATATCGTTTTGAACGGCGACCAGGGCATCGTACATGCTCTGGCTGAAAGCCATATCATTTTTGGCGCTGGGCAAAATAACTGCCACGCGGAATTTCTCTGCGGCTGTTGAGCCTCCCGCCGGAGCTGCCGCTCCGCCGCACGCGCTGAGCATCAACGCGAGGGCAAGTACAAACGTAACGAACCAGGTAAATTTTTTCATTTTTCTTTCTCCTTTTTGAAATTTATTCTTCACGCTCAAAGGGCTTCGTCAACGCCGACGGAGCTCGAACCTTTGAAACGGTAGCAACCAAAACAAGAATGGTGAGAACATAAGGCATCATCACCGCGATCTCGGAGGGGATGGGAACACCGAGCACTTGAATCCACAACTGCAGCGAGTTGACCATGCTGAACAACAACGCGCCGATCAAAACTCCGAAAGGACGCCACGCGCCGAAGTACACCAGCGCCACCGCGATAAATCCCAGCCCGCTGGTCATGTTCTGCTGGAAGACATTCAACAGCGCGATGGAAAGCGACGCGCCCGCGACCCCGGAGAGAGTCCCACCGAGGATGATGGTGAAATAGCGCACGCGCGCCACACTCACCCCAAGCGAATCAGCCGCGTCGGGGTTTTCTCCCACCGCGCGGATCTTCAATCCCAGGTTTGTTTTATTCAACACGAACCACGCCACAAGAACGAGAAGATACGCGCCATACACAAGAATATTGTGATTGAAAAATATATCCCCGATCCCCGGAATATCACTTAAGAAGGGAATGCCTATTTTGGGAAATCCCTGAACCGTACGCACCGTGCCCATCATCTTTTGAAAAAGCAGGTCGCTCATCCCCAGACCAAAAAGATAAAAGCCGATGCCGCTGATGCCCTGCTGCGCGTGCAAGTTGACCGTGACGAATGCCATCGCCAACCCCATCACTGCGCCGACGATCATGGCGGCAAGCACGCCGAGCCAAAGGCTGCCGGTGTTCATAGCCACATAAAACGCAGTGAACGCGCCGAGCAGCATCTGCCCTTCCACGCCGAGATTCAACACGCCGCTGCGCTGTCCAAAAGTTTCGCCGATGGAAGCATATAAATACGGCGTTGCCAGGCGAACGCCCGACGATAATATCCCGATCAAAACGGTCATGGTAAAGAGTTCTGAGATCATGCGCTTGCCTCCGCGGGTTGTGATGTTTTATCAGGCGGAGCGTCATCCATCTTTGCGTGCGCCAAACGTTGACGCTGTCTTCTGCGGCGCAAAAATTCACTGCTGACCACGAAGACGACCACCAACCCATTCAACGCCGTAATCAACGCGGATGGAACCTGCACCACGCGCTGCATTTGATTCGCGCCCACGAGCAGCGCGCCAAATAATATCGACGCGGGAATCGACCAGAGCGGATGCAGCTGCCCGAACAGCGCCGCAACAATCCCATTGAATCCCGCGTTGCCCGTAAAGCCGGAAGCCGAGCCATCCGTGATCATGCGGTAGTTGACTCCATACACTTGAATTGCGCCAGCCAGCCCCGCGAATGCGCCGCTCAACAGCAGCGACATGACGATGTAACGCGGAACTTTAATCCCCGCATAACGCGAAGCCAGCGGATTCATTCCCACCGCGCGGATGCGATATCCGAGTGTGGTGCGCCACAATAAAATATAAACAAGAATCGCGAGAATAACCGCGATCAACACGCCGAGATGCAAACGGGTGGGCGACCAGCGCGCCAAACGAAAGGCTTCGATCAACCTTGCTGTTTGCGGAATCTTGGAAGCCTTTGCCGCCTGTATGGGATCGAGCATCGGTCCGCGCATCATGAAGTTCATGATCTGCACGGCGATGGCGTTCATCATCACGGTGCTTAAGATTTCATTGACGTTGAAATATGCCTTAAGATAACCTGGAATTCCGCCCCAAATTGCGCCGCCCAAAAAGCCCGCCAACAGCGCCAATGTGATCGCCAGCCAGCCGGGCAGCCCCGTGAATGTCAACCCGATCCATGTTGCGAGGATGCCGCCGATGATCATCTGCCCTTCGCCGCCGATGTTGATCACATCGCCGCGAAACGAAATGCAGATGCCCAATCCCACCAGCAGCAAAGGCGTGGCTTTGACCAGCGTCTCAGCAAAGGCATTGCCGCTGCCAAAAGCGCCATCCCAAAGAGCCTTGTATGCCACAATGGGATTGACTCCCAAAAAGAGCAGCATAACCGCGCCAATGATCAATGCGGCCAGCGTTGCAAAGACGGGCAAAAGCGCATCAATTAAGCGAGACATCCATTCGCTTTGTAAAAATTTTTTCATAGTGAACCGCCGATGTTTTTATTTCGAGATTGCTCTCGATCAATATATACCAGGACGTCCACACCAATAAAGTTTTTCTTACGTCAGTCACGTTATGCAGTTTTGCGTATTTTAGGGCATGTCACCCTGAGCGCTAGCGAAGGGTCTCTACGACTATCTCAGAGACCCTTCGCTCCGCTCAGGGAATCATGCGCGGTGCGTAAGGTAAGTTACATCAATCTTTTTTACAGGGAGGTTTACGCGTAAAGCGCAAACCTCCCTGTTTCTCAAATCAAATTCTATTTTCCGCGCTCACCGCGAACGTAAGGATTGCCCAAGGCAGCCGGCGCGCCGATGCGTTTGCGCATGGCTTCACGCGAACCGATCACCAGCACAACCACGGTGAAAAGATAAGGCAGCATTTGCAGGAAGAAACCGAGATACGGATTGTAGTAAAAAGGATTCGCAAATCCAAGCAAAAGCACTGGCCCTTGAATATCGAGGATAAGGCGGCGCAGCGCGCCGAACGCATACGCGCCCACCGCCGCGCGGATCGGGTCCCACTGCGCGAAGATCACCAATCCAATCGCGATCCAACCCTGCCCGCCCGTGGTGAGTTCGCTGAACCATCCCGGCGAAACCGCGAGACTGATGGTTGCGCCCGCCAAACCAGCCAGCATGCCGCCGACAAAAACATAAAAATAACGCTGTCGAAAAACGCTGATGCCGAGCGCATCCGCTGCGGATGGATATTCGCCGATGGCGCGCAAGTGCAAACCGGGGCGCGTGTGGTTAATGTAATACCACGACAAAGGAACGAGCAGGTATCCAATATAAACGAGTATGCTTTGGTCTGTAAAAAATATTTTCCCGATGATTGGAATTAAGGTCAGCAGCGGGATGGAGAAATTGGGCAGCAGAGAAACCGTACCGGCCTTGCTCAAACCTTCACCCAAAACCAAACTGATGCCTGTGCCGAGAAAGGTCAGTGAAAGCCCGCTAACAACTTGATCCGCTTGCAGCGTGATGACAATGAACGCGTGGATCTGACTGATCAAACCCGCAAAAAGCATCGCCGCCAAAACCCCTATCCACGGGTTGCCCGTTGCGATGGTGGTACTGAATGCGGTCATCGCGCCGATCAACATCATGCCTTCCACACCGAGGTTTAGCACACCGGCGCGCTCGGAGAATAATTCACCCAGCGTAGCGAACAGCAGCACAGTTCCGCTGGCGATCCCTGCCTGTAAGATGATCGTAAAATCCATGATTATTCCTCCTCGCGCGAGATGACGATGCGATAGCGCAACAGGAAATCACTGGCGATGAGACAGACGAGGATAATTCCCTGAATCATTTTGGGAACGCCCGAAGGCTGAATTTCACGCCCCGCGAGAATCAGCGCGCCAAATAATATCGACACGAAGATGATCACCAGCGGATTTAACTTCGCCAGCCACGCCACGATGATGCCCGTAAAGCCGTAGCCCGCCGCGATCGGCGCTGTTTGCAAACGATGCACGACGCCCGAAATTTCAGACATGCCGCCCAAACCCGCCAGCGCGCCGGAGAGCATCATCACCCAAATTGTATTCTGTGTGATGTTAATGCCCGCGTATTGCGCCGCCTGTGGATTATCGCCGATCAAGCGAATCTCATATCCCCAGCGGCTGCGGAAAACGATCAGCCACAAGATGACAGCCGCGACGATGCCGATCAACAAACCGAGGTGAGTAGTCAACCCGCGAACAGCTGGGAATATCTTGGCGAATTCCAGCAGACGCGGCAGCGATGCGCCGTCTGGAAACTTGGGAGACATTTGAAAACCGCCTTCCGTCCACACGCCGAAGATCCAAAAGTTGACCCACGCCACCGCCACGTAATTTAACATCAACGTGCTGATGATCTCATTCACGTTAAATTTTGCTTTAAGATAACCGGGGATAAATCCCCAAGCCGCGCCCATTGCCATACCAGCCAACATCATCACGGGAATGAAAACCCAGCGCGAAGTATCCACAGGCAACACAGATGTCAGCACAACAGCGCTCGCGCCCCACGCGCCCATGATGAATTGCCCCTCCGCGCCGATATTCCACAACTTCATGCGGAACGCCACCGAACATGCCAGCGCCGCCAAAATAATCGGCGTCGCTTTTACGATGGTATCTGAAAGCACACCGATATCGCCAAACGAAGCCTTGGCAATATGCTGATACGAACGCAGCGCGTCGCCGCCTGCCAGGGTGATCAAAATGCCGCCGAGGATTAAGGCCACGATCAGCGCGCCGAAAGAAACCAGCGGGGGATACCACGCGGGGTTTTCATTCAAGCGCGGTTCAACGCGAATTCGGATCGGCATCTTTTGTTTAATAGAGGTTGATTCAGTCATTATGCAGCAGCTCCTTCTTTCAGGATTTGATCGAGCGGAGTGCCGGTCATCATCATTCCTATAGATTCGATCAAGGAGTGACTCGGTATTTTATCTACTATTTTTACCTCGCCCATGATCTTGCCTTCATAGATCACATACACCCGGTCGCTCAAGGCAAGCAACTCTTCCAACTCTTCTGAAACGAGCAAGACTGCCGCGCCGGCTTCGCGCTGTGCAAGCAGCAGCCTGTGCACGCCTTCGATCGCGCCGACATCCAGCCCGCGAGTAGGTTGCACCGCCACCATGAATGCCGGCAGCCCGGAGATTTCGCGCGCGAGAATCACGCGCTGCAAATTTCCTCCGGATAACAAGCGAACCGGCGTGGAAACGCTGGGAACAACAATCTCGTAAGCGATTCGTAATTCATTCGCAAGTTTGGTCGCGGCTTTCATATCCAGCAGCCCATTATGTGAGATCGGCTCTTTGCGATAATTCTTCATGATGACATTATCGGTGATGCTGAGGTTTGGCGCGCTGCCGACATGATTACGATCTTCGGGGACATACGCCATGCCATGTTGAATTCCAAATAATGTGTTGCGATTGCTGACCTTATCGCCGTTCAATAGCACTTCTCCCTGTTTACATTGACGCATCCCGGAGATGACCTGTGAAAGTTCGCTCTGCCCATTCCCGGCGATACCCGCCACACCGACGATCTCACCGGCGTGTACGTTGAGTGAAAGTCCACGCAACGCGGGCAAGCCTTTATCGTTTTCGGCATGCACGTCTTTTACATCCAGCACCAATTTACCTGCGTTGACGGGTTTCTTATCGACAAAAAAGACGATCTCGCGTCCCACCATCAAACGCGCAAGTTCCTGTCGGCTGACACCTTTGGAGGCGACACCCGAGGCAGTCACTCTGCCGCTTCTAAGAACGGTGACACGGTCTGCGATCTCGCTGACTTCCTGTAATTTATGGCTGATAAAAATAACTGATTTCCCCTGGGCGATCATCGCGCGTAAAGTGACGAATAGGCCTTCGATCTCCTGCGGCGCGAGTACGGCGGTCGGCTCATCCATCATGAGCACATTCACGCCGCGATAAAGCATTTTAAGAATTTCAACACGCTGTTGTTCCCCCACCGAGAGCTGCCAGATCTTCGCGCGCGGGTCTACCTTCAACCCGTAACTTTCGCCCAACTCCGCGATCTTGGAATCATATTCGGGCAGGCGCATAAAAAAGCGCGGTTCGTCCAATCCCAGCAAAATATTTTCAGTGACCGTTTGCGATGGCACCAGCATAAAATGCTGATGCACCATGCCGATCCCGGCTTTGATCGCGTCGCGCGGAGAGGAAAAAACCTTCGGCTCGCCGTTGACAAAGATCGTGCCAGCTTCCTGACGGTACAAACCAGCTAGCACGTTCATCAGCGTGCTTTTGCCGGCGCCGTTTTCGCCCAGCAAGCCGTGTATCTCGCCGTGCAGCAACTTAAAATCAACGTGGTCATTTGCCAATGTGCCCGGAAAGCGTTTGACAATGCCGCGCATTTCTACAATAAGGTTTTGTTCTGTTGAGGAGATTTGCTGTGTCACTGAATTACTCCTGCGGTAAATTCAAAAAATTTAACACAAAGTCCACTAAGGAACACGAAGGAAGAACCAAGCGCTTATTAGCCTTTGTGTACTTTGTGTCCTTTGTGTTTAAATATCTTTTACAAAAAGGGCTAGAACCCCAAAGGAGTCCTAGCCCATTATCAAATTAAGTTTATTTCGGCAGTTCAGCGGTAATGCCTTCAGCCCACCACTTCATACAAACTTTGACGGTGCAGGGCAGTTTGAATTCAGGGAAAGCGTCGAGGTCAACCTGCTCAAGGGATTGACCCGCGGGCAGAACTACATTGCCCTGGTTGTCATTGATGGGTCCCTTGAAAACGTCAAAGCGGGTGAATTTACCAGCGAGCATTTGCGCGAGGGTGTCTTCCACCATCTTGATCACTTCGGGGTCAAGATCTTTTACGCCGGGCTGCATTGTCTGACCTTCCATAAAGCCAAACAAACCTAAAGCGCCAGTCTCGGCATCAAAGTAATCGTAGCCGGGCTTATATGTTTTCGCGATCACTTTTTCGGTGATGCCGGCATAGATGGGTCCCCAGACCCAGTAAGGAGCGGTGAGACAGGCGTCTACTTTGCAGGAGCCGTACCAATCATAGGTTACGCCCCATTTGCCTTTTTCTTGCGCGACATCCGCAACAGCGGGAGTATCCGCGCCGGTGAAGACAACTTGCGCGCCGCCATCAAATAATGAAGCGGCGGCTTCTTTTTCAATGATGGGGTCGTGCCAAGTATTAATCCAACGGATATCCATGGTGCATTCGGGGCAGGTCTTGCGCATGCCCAAGGCGATGGCGTTGCCCAAGCGAATTTCTTCGGGGATCGGGAAGGTTGCCATGTAACCAAGCTTGGGGTTGCCGTCTTGCTTGGCGCGCGCGCCTGCGAGCATACCCGCGAGGTACTTCATATTTTCCATCGCGCCCATCAAGTTGCCAAAATTCGTGAAGTTGGATTTGATGCCGGTTAAGTGGATGAACATCGTATCAGGGAATTCGCCTGCCACAACTTCCATCGGATCGCCGAAGCCAAAGGATGTGCCGAAGATCAGGTTGAAGCCCTTGCGGGAAAGGCTGCGGAATACCTGTTCGGAATCAGCGCCTTCGGGGACGTTTTCAATATAAGCAATATGTGTATTTGGCACATTCTTTTCAATGTAGACCAAACCTTCATAATGCGCCTGTGACCAACCGCCGTCATCGTGCGGTCCGATCAAAACCATGGCTACATTGAATTTGCCTTCTGCAATTTCGGGGATTTGAAAGCCGCCTTCGGCAGCGGGCGCGGCTGTTGCGACAGAGGCTTCGGTTGCCACGGGGGCTTGCGTCGCGGCGGGTTTTGCGCCTCCACAAGCGGAAAGGACGAGCATGATTGCCAACGCGATAATCGCGAGGCGGGAAATATTTTTACGCATTCTTCTTCTCCTTATGAAAATCAAACTTAGATTTGACGTACAAACTTACAAAGGTAGCAATGTGCCAAAAACCTCCTTTCAGGTCATCCAAACACTTTCACCAAAAATGGACAACCTTGTGAAGAAATCTACAACGATTATAAACCTTTAAGGGTTACACCCAAATTCCTTTTGTACTTCATCGAGCGTGACATTTTGCGCGGATGAATTTTTCGTCTCACGCTCAATGCGAGTCCATAACTTACAGAGAAGAGGTCGTACATAGGTCTTGGAAACTTTGTATGACAACTTTGACAATTCTACCGCTTTTTTCCAATCTCCGGTATGAGCATAGCCTTCGATGAACACAAACCGCTCAACCGGGTCATTGGGATAATCATCCAACTTGAAGGCAACATCGCCCAATTTCGCGACCGCTTGCCAACCTCCCGTCTGGCGCGCGAGGTCGGCTTTTTGGAAATAATAGCACCAGCCGTGCGCGGGTTCTGCGCCATACACACCCGGCATCTGCGCGATTGGTTCGCTCAATATCGGCGCAGTGGAAGATAACAACGCCGCGTCGCGCAACATGGTTTCATCTGGAATCATCTTATTGATCGAATCAATTTCGGGGTCGAGCAGGCGCAGACATTTCGGCGGCGCGTAATAAAAGATAACGGTTTGCGATGTATTGCCATGAAATTTGCCTGCGAGAAAATCATACTCCACGGGTGTGTTCGGCTGCAAAGATAAACTCTCACGATTGGTCGGGTAGAACAAAACATAATCCACAACGCTGCTGTGATTATCGGGTGCGTAGATCCAATTCAATGCCGCGCCTAATGAGTTATCGGCATAGTAAATTAAATTTTCATTGATCAAAACGATCGTGTTTTTTTTCAAACCCGGCGCGCGCCAGGTCATCTGCCAGAAAAGGTTTTTATGCTCCGCCCAATCACGGCGAAAATCATTTGACCACAGGAATTGACGACCCGCAGCCAATGCAATAAATATAACGACAACGTATTTAAATTTATTAGGAATAAATTCCAGCAAGCCAGCAAAGATAAAACTCGCGCCGAGCATGAAAGATAGCGTCGCGCGGTTCGCGGGGAAGCCAAGCGAAACGGGAACATTGGTCAACCAGAATGGAGGACCTGCGAGCGCAAGCATGACGAAACCCAATGCGATCATCCACCCGATGTCTGCGCGATTTTCTTTAATTTCATTTTGATTGCGCAGCGCGAATAAAGTCAGCGCCGCGATGATCACCACGACAAACGCATACAACGCAAATGTGCGCGCGCCGTCAGCAGGATTCGGGAATTGGAAAATTTGTACCCATGCAGCGCCCGTTGTCACCCAAAAACTGGAGAAGATATTTTGCAGAAGATTAATAATCTTTTGCATTAGAGGAATCGGGTTTTCTTTTAATCCGATTTTATAAACTTGATTATTGAAGATGAACACCCGTGAAAAAATTGCGAGGACGAAAATAGTCGCGTATGGAATCCACAACTTGAGCGTGCGAAGCAGACGCGCTTTCAGCGGGAGAGATTCATTTCGAGTGGATGCAAAAATTACGAAAGGACGCATCAACTCGAGGACGAAGAAATATTCCATCATCCACAAATTGAGCGCGGAGAATATCAGCGCGGGGATCGTTCTTCCGCGTAGCATTAAGTAAAAGGAAAGAAGAAAGAAGAAAAGAACAATGAAGAAGTGCGAGTAAAGATAACTAACCCACTGTTGATTGAAGCCGGGATATAACAAAAACACCAGACTTAATGTGAGCGCAAATTTTTCATTTTTAGGAAATAATTGTTTAGCTATTGCCCATAATGTGACCGCGCCAAGCCAGCGCCAGAAGAGCGCGAAGATTTGCCAATAGATCGGCTCATGCGGAAAAATGCGCGTGGTGATCTGATACAACAACGCCCAGATCGGGCGGTTGGTTGAGAAATATTGCGTCATCGCGTCGGCGCCGAGTTGATAGCGAATCCACGACATGGGCAGGTCGTCCCAATAAAAGCCGAGTTGGGGAATCAAAAGTCCGTATGCAATGATGGATGTAACGAGGAGAAGAACGGGAGGGGAGATGCGTTTCATTAAGTTGTGTAGTTTGGTAGTTATATAGTTTAGGTAGTTGGTTTTCGAGGAGGTTTTTTGGCGGCGATGATTTTCGCAAATAAGCGATCATTCCGTTTATTAAACGTTTTGATTCGAGCGCGAGTGTATAAGCAAATTTGAGTTCAGTCTCATCAATATATTTACGGTCTAAGGCAAGGTAAAGTTCAGATTGAACTTCACTGGCTGAGCGTCTGGCTATTTTTAAAAAGCGGATAAATTCAGAGTTTGAGCCTGAATCAAATCCTTCTGCAATGTTGTGCATGACAGAACTGGCTGCAGATTGAATTTGAGAAGATAATCGAAAATCTTTGGCTCATTGGGAATTGCCGTGATTTTTTTCAGAAAACCACCATATATGGCGGCAATACAGGATAACTTCACCATATCTACGGACTTTTACGAGTGAATCACGGCAATTCCTAGAGAACCAAATCTTTTGTGAATTTCTGATGTTCAGTCAGGTCATAAATCTTGTTTGTAAGCAAACGAGCCTTTTGCCAACTTTGCAAATCCTCAAATCGCTCAATCTTCGCCATATCGGATTCCTGTTTTTACAATTGGGTAGTTGTCCTCTCAACTCGACAACTACCCAACTATTAAACTACATAACTATCTAAACTATCCTACTACGGAACGATCCACGTACCAGTTTCACCCTTCAATGCGCGCCCGATGTTTTCGGGGTTGGTGATGAGCGCTTTGCCGTTGGGCATGGCTTCGAGATACGCAATGATGGCTTGAATCTTCGGCGCCATCGAGCCTTTGGCAAAGTGAATGCCTTCTTCGAGGTAGGCTTTGGCTTCGGCGAGTGTGATCTGGTCGAGCCATTTCTGTTCGGGCTTGCCGAAGTTGATCGCGACTTTTTCAACAGCGGTGGAGATGACGAACAGATCCGCTTTGATCTCGCGCGCCAACAATGAAGACGCGAAATCCTTGTCGATCACAGCGGCGATGCCTTCATAGTTGCCGTCACCCGGGTCAATGACGGGGATTCCGCCGCCGCCAACTGTGATGGTGACAATGCCTTTTTCAAGCAAAGTTTGAACGGTTTCGAGTTCGACAATTTCTTTGGGTTGCGGTGAAGCAACCACGCGCCGAAAACCGCGTCCCGCATCTTCCATCACGCTCCAGCCTTGCTCCTTCTGACGGCGTTCAGATTCGGCTTCATCCATGAAACTGCCGATGGGTTTGGATGGCTTGGCAAAGGCGGGATCGTTCTTGTCCACAAGGGTTTGTGTGACCACTGTCACGACTTTTTTCTTGATGCCGCGCTGGTAAAGAATATTTTGTAAATTCTGTTGGATGGAATATCCAATGGCGCCCTGACTATCCGCGCCGCAGACATCCAACGGGACTTCGTGCATGCCCGCGGTTTTGGCTGCGATCTCGGAGCGGCGCAGAATATATCCGACTTGCGGTCCGTTACCGTGACCGATAGCCACATCCCAGCCTTGCTCGATCATATCGGCAATGTGGATACAGGTCTGCTTGGCAGCTTGATATTGGCTTTCAACGGTGACATTTTTATCATCAATGATGAGTGAGTTGCCGCCAACGGCGATTACTGCGAGTTTGGTCATAGGTTCTCCTTGGGTTAGGTAAACGAGTAAACAGGTACGCAGGTCTGCGTTTTTACTTGCCTATTTCTTCATCAACGTCATACTCAGCCTGATCTTCGTGAACGGCTTTGTCGCCAAACTCCTGAGAGCCTGATTTCTGGCGACGGACATAACTCATGTAGCCGTTTAGAGTTTGTTCGGCAGAGCGGGTCAATTTATAGAGTTCTTCAAATTTCGTTTGATCGAGATAGCCCAGAACTTTTGCGTTAATCAAATGCGTCATTTTCTACCGTACATTTCCCTCGTAAAAAACCCTAAAGGTCTTTCTCGTTAATTGGAAATTTACGAAGGTAAAGCAGACCTTTAGGGTTTGCATGTACGGTAGAGAAATGCGTCAAAGTTTCGTTCAACTCGCCGCGCGCAATCGAGTAAAAACGCAGACTATCGAGATAATGATAACGCCCATAACCTTCGCCGATATTTCCTGTAATTCCTTTGGCGGAACGTCGGATTTGGGAATACATATCAATTTTTTCATCGGCAGGCAATGTCTTTGAAAAAGCATGTATCTCCGCCATCACTTCCAACGCGAGTTTGTAACACTCCAAATCTTCAAATCCGCGTTTTCCGGGTTCGCCGGGGGAAAGGTATAAGGACTTACGTTCGGTCATGGTTGCTCCGGGTAAGTAAACAGGTAGATATGTAGACAGGTAAACAAGTAGACATGTTTCCGTGTCTACCTGTTTACCTGTGTACTTCTTTACTTCTTTAAGCCATCGTCAACGCCATGACCGCTTTCTGCGCGTGCAGGCGATTCTCGGCTTCGTCGAATACCACGGATTGCGGACCGTCCAACACGCTGTTGGTGACTTCAACTTCACGGTCGGCGGGCAGCGGGTGCATGTAGATCGCACCGGGTTTGGCGACTTTGAGCTTCGCGTCGTCCATCAGCCAGTTCTTGTACATGTCCTGAAGTTTCTTCCCTTCCACTTTATCGGTGGTGGTCAGCAAGGGACCCCAGGATTTTGCGTAGATCACATCCGCGTCTTTGCAGGCTTCGGTCATGCCGTCTTTGGTATCGATGATCTCGAAATTCGTACCAGCGATGGCGGCTTGCTCTTTCGCTTGCGCGACGATCTCGGGCATAAGCGGGAATTCGGGCGGATACGCGAGAGTCACATCCATGCCGAAGCGCGGCATTTGCAGAATGAGTGATTGCGGAACAGAAATCGGCTTGAGATAGGAAGCCGCGTACGCCCACGAAACCACGATTTTTTTCTTGCGCAGGTCTTTGCCTTTCTTCTCCATGATGGTCATCAGATCCGCAAGGCATTGGAAGGGATGATAGATATCGCATTGCATGTTGAGCACGGGCGCGCGGCTGGATGAGGCGACATCGTTCAGGTATTTATTGCCGTCGCCAAAATCGCAATGGCGAATCGCAATGCCGTCAAAATAGCGCCCGTAGATTTCGCCGATCTCGACGGGCGTATCGCCGTGTGAGATTTGAGTCGTGTTGCTGTCGATGAATGCGCCATGTCCGCCGAGTTGCGCCATGCCCGCTTCGAACGATCCGCGCGTGCGGGTGGATGAGAAGAAGAACAGCATCGCCAGAACTTTATCGCGCAAGTAAGGATGCGGCTCGCCGAGTGCGCGCTTGCGTTTCAAATCCCATGCGACTTCCAACACAGTTTCGACTTCCTCTTTGGTGAAGTCAAGATCCCCAATAAAATCACGTCCACGAAAATTGGTTTGCATAATATTAGTCTCCTTAGTTGGGTATGTAGGTATACAAGTACACAGGTATACAGGTATACAGGTAACGCGTCTACGGGTTTACTTGTCTACTTATTTACGTTCTTATGAATTGACTTCCTTGTAAATCTTCTCAAAGCGAGTAAGTAGTTCGGGGGTTTCAAGTCCTTCGGCAAATTCTTTCAGCCACTTACGGATATATTTGACGTCCAGCTTTCCTTTTTGACGTTGAAGAATGGAGGAAATGTCCAGCCAATCCTTGTCGCGGTTTGCAATCGACTTGTGGATGACGAAGTCTTCTGCGGTGCATACACGGGTGGGAATTCCCATTATTTCAGCGACAACAGCGCGTTGAATCGCCTGTTTTTCATAGTCGAATACACTTACCAGAATATCCGCTGCCACATCTGGGGAAGCCCAAATGTGTATTACGTGCGCGCTTTTTTTGTGATCTGGAATATTTGAAGGGCGTTCAGGAAAATAATCGAGAACCAGATTGCGAAAATCCGCAAGCGGCATATCAATGCTAACTTTGAAATCAACATCGTGAGTGACGCGCGTCTCGCCCCAAACGGAAATGGCAAGTCCGCCGATCAGCATGTATGGAATCTTATGCTGTTCCAGAAAGCGAATCACATCCTGCATTGAACTAGGGCTATTAAACATTTCCAATTCTCTCCGCAAGTCGTTTCCATTTGTTTTCCAAATCAAGATAAAACAGTTCTCTTTGCTCTTCCAATTCCGGCGGAATATCGGTTGAACCAGCCAAAGAAGTCGCCAATTGACATATTGCAAAATACGCGCGAATACTCTGCTCAACGGTTTCTGTTGCCAAACGCGCTTTCAACTCCTCGCGTTCCCATTCGTTGTCCAGATCGTATTCAGCCTTCCAGGCTTTGACGGCTTCTTTTGTGATCTTCATATCACTACTGTCCTATAAATGACTGTACCACGATCTTGCCTGATTCCAAATCCTTGCGGATGGAATCGAATTGACTTGAAATACCCGCGGGCACAAAATCCGAAAGTGGCGCGATGCCGATGCCGCCGGATTTGTAATCGAGTTGAATGACTCCGCTTTGCAATTCGCCTTTGACGAATTTTTGAATGAGCATGAACACGGCTGCATTCATATTCTTCGTGCGGCTGGTTGCAACAACTTCCGGCGCGAGATAACGCTGGTCGCTGCCGGTCGTGATGATCGGCTTGCCGGCTGCTTGCGCGGATTCTATCGCCCCCAAAGTAGATCCGCCCGCCGCCGCGTAGATTACATCCACGCCGTCAAAATACATCTGCTCGGCGATTTGATTCGCGTCATCGGGTTTTGCAAATCCGCTGAAATCATCTTTGCCGCCGATATTTTGCGCGACGATTTGAATATCCGGCTTGACGTATTTCGCGCCTTGCTCGAAGCCGAATTGGATGCGGCGAATCACGAGTACATCCGCGCCGCCGAGATATGCGACCTTGCCATTCTCGCTCATCAACGCCGCCAGCGCGCCCGCGAGAAAATCACCTTCCAGTTCGCTGAATGTGACCGAGGTTACATTCGCGCCTTCGGCAGTTGAGTCAATCACCGCGAACTTTGTCCCGGAAAATTCCTTCGCGACATTTGCGATCGCTCCCGAATTTTCAGAGCCCAGCCCGATGATAAGAACGTACCCAGCCTGCGCGGCTTTGCGGACATTATCTTCCTGCGTATCCTGTTGATAATCGAAAGTCATCACCTCCACGCCGAGCTCGCTTGCGGCTTTTTGCAGGCCTTCGTTGGCGCTGTCGTTGAATGCCTTATCGCCGAGTCCGCCGCGCGCAAGCATGAGCGCGACCTTCGGCTGATTAGCGGCGCCTCCACAGGCCGCGAGCAAAAGCACCGCCAAAATTGTTGTAGCAATAAAAATTTTCTTCATAGTGTTCTCGGTAAAGCTATTTGGTATACAGGTAAGGTCACGCTTCCATGTGCACTTGTGTACTTGTGTACTTGTGTACCTGTCTACTTATCTACTTAATCAGACTCGCGACCAGCGCGTAAAACTCGGTGGACTTGACCATATCGTCGAGCGAGACAGAATCGCGGACGGTGTGCGCGGTCTCTTCGTCACCGGGGCCAAATCCGATGGAGGGGATTCCCGCTTTACCCGCCCAGTAGATTCCATTGGTGGAGAAATTCCACTTGCCAGCAGGCATATCCGTGAGACCTATCTGCTTGCGCGCTTCCACGCCCGCCTGCACGAGCGGATGTGATTCTTCCAGCGCCCACGCGGGGAAATATTTATCCACGGGGAACACAAAACCCGTGTAGGAAGGTTCGTCGTAGAAGAGTTCTTCCAACTTTACAGTGGACTTAAACTCAGCGGGGATTAAATCTTCAATTTGTTGTTTAACAGTTTCTTTCGTTTCGCCGAAAGTCATGCGCCGGTCGATGTAGATGATGGCTTCATCGGGCACAGCATTGAGCGAGGGAGTCTTGACATGCATATCACTAACGGTGATCTTGCCGTGACCTAAAAATTCATGATCGCCAAGTTTGGGCTCAAGGTCGCGGATGCCGGCAATGATGGGCAGCAATTTATAGATGGCATTGTCGCCAAGATGATTGCTCGCAGCATGCGCGGATTTGCCCTTCGCGGTGACTTTCATCTCAAGGCGGCCTTTATGTCCACGATAGACATTCATTTTTGTAGGCTCACCGATGACGACGAAATCGGGCTTGATCTTCGGGTCAACTTCGACGAAGGTATTCGGCGCGATACCGTCACACCATTCTTCCATATTACCAAAATAGAAAGCTGTCCAGCCGTCGAGCAGACCAAGGTCGCGCGCAATGGCAAGACCGTAGATCATGCCGGGCGTGCTGTTCTTTTCATCGCACGCGCCGCGCGCATATAGAATTCCATCTTCGACCTTGCCGACGAACGGATCCCATTCCCATTCGCTTGGGTCGCCGATGCCCACGGTGTCGATGTGCGAGTCAAAGACTATCACTTTGGGGCCGTTGCCGATGCGCCCGATGGTATTGCCCATCTTGTCGAAGCGGACTTCATCATAGCCAAGTTTTCTCATCTCAGCCTGAATACGCTCGCCCACGGGACCGATCTGCGATTCCATTGAAGGAATAGCACAAATCTCGCGCATGAATTTAATAATGTCTTCACGCGAATCCTGCACGCGCTTTTGAATTTCTTTAATATTGTCAGTCATTGTTTTCTCCTTAATAAGTTACATGTTTACAAGTTTACAGGTTAAAACGTTGAAACATTAAAACCTGTAAACGTTTCAACGAAATTAATTTCCCACGCGCCGCACGACATGGAAGTGGAAATGCCCTGGAATAAAATAGCTCAAAGAATAATCCACGATTCTGCCGCTGGCGTTGAAGAGCTGCGAATAGAAATGCAGCAGCACATCGCCGCGCTGGATCTCGAGCGCCTTGGCAACATCCGCGCGCGCGCCGATGGCGCTGATATTGGCGCGCGAGGTCTTCAATGCGTCGCCGCGTCCCAGCAAAAAGTCGAGCACCGAGCCGTGAAAATCAGCGGGCAGGTCATCAAGGTAGAGAACATCTTCCGGTAGCGTATCCACGAGATAAGCAACGGGGCGGCTGTCGGTGCGGATCACGCGGCTGACGCGCGACAGACGCGTGCCTACCGCGACGTTCAATTCTTTCGCGAGTTCTTCATCTGCCTTTAGTTGTTCGACATGCAGATCGCTGACCGAAATTTCAAGGTTCAAGCGTGTTGCGACTGTCTCTATACTTTCCAAAACTTCGAGGCCGCTGTCTAATGCCTGGACTTTTCCGACCACATAGGTTCCCGAACCCTGCCTGCGGCGGATGAGCCCCTGCGTTTCGAACATGCGCATGGCTTCGCGCAAAGTGGCGCGCGAAACGCCCAGCTGCTTTGCAAGGTCAGGCTCATTAAGCAGCCGCTGCCCCGCGGGTGTTTTCGCGATCAGTGCAGCCAGATCAGTTTGCAAACGTTGAAACGGAAAATTTGACATAGCACCTCAATCATCCAACACAGATATAAAATCGAAATTTGTCACATCCACCAGGCCCTTGTCCGAGATGCGCAATTCGGGAATGACCACCAGCCCCAACAAACTCAACTGCATATTCGGGTTATTCAATTCACTGCCGCACATTGTAAAACCTTGCAAGACCGTCGCGGTTTTTTCTGCAACCACATCCGCGTGTTCAGTAGACATCAGCCCCGCGATCTGCAACTCAACTTTTCCGGCAACCTTGCCATCGATCACCACGATCTGACCGCCGCCGCACTTCGCCAATTCATTCGCGGCGATTGCCATATCTTCATCACTCGTCCCCACCACGATCATTTGATGGCTGTCATGCACCACCGTCGAAGCCACCGCGCACTTGCGCGTGAACTCAAATCCGCTCACCAAACCAACCGTTACTTTACCCGTTGCGCGGTGACGTTCCACGATGGCGATCTTCGCAAGGTCACGTGAAATTTCTGATTTGATTTCGCCGTTATCGGATTTAACCTTCAGCACGAGATGTTTCGTCGGCGCCTGATTTTCAATGACCCCGATGACATGCGCGTCGATCTCTTCCCCGTTGCTGGCGCGCGTGCGCAGAATAAAATCCTCAGCCCGAAGCGTTCGCTTCACGTGCACCGATCTACTCGCCCACTTCGGATATTTCACCACAGGCAATTTAACCTGCCACTCGCCATGCTCCGAGATGGTTTGTCCTTTTGCGATGACCAGTTCCGCTTTGAATTTCAGTAAGTCTTCAACTAATAATACATCCGCCCAACGCCCGGGCGCAATCATCCCCATCTCCTTTGTCAGACCAAAATGTTCGGCGGTGTTGATCGTCATCATTTGCAGCGCGGTCATTGGATTCAAGCCTTCGCTAATTGCGTGTTTCAACACGCGATCCATGTGACCTTCGTTCACAAGAGTCTGCGCGTGAGAATCATCTGTGCAGAGAATAAATCGGCGTGAGTCGAGTTTATTTTCGGTAATCGCTTTCACTTGCGCCGACACGTCGTGCCACGAAGAACCATAGCGCAGCATCGCCTTCATTCCTTGGCGCACACGCGCAATTGAATCTTCGGCGCGTGTGCCTTCGTGGTCATCCTCCGCGCCGCCAGCGACATACCCGTGGAAGGGAAGTCCCAGATCGGGGGAAGGATAATGCCCGCCGATGGTTTTTCCCGCCGCGTGCGTCGCGGACATTTCATCCAGCATTTTTTTATCGGACATAAATACGCCGGGAAAATTCATCATCTCGCCGAGACCGATAATACCTTTCCATGTCATCGCTTGCGCAACTTCGCGCGGACCAATTGACGCGCCCGTCGTCTCCAGCCCCGGCGCGGACGGAACACACGAAGGCATCTGCACCCAAACATGGATGGGCTGCTTCGCGGCTTCATCCACCATCAGTTTGACGCCCTTAAGCCCAAAGACATTCGCGATCTCATGCGGATCGATGAACATGCCGGTCGTGCCGCGCACCGCAACAGCGCGCACAAACTCTGTGACCGTGACCATGCCCGACTCAACATGCATGTGTCCGTCGAGCAGACCGGGCACAAGATAACGTCCCTTGGCTTCGATGACTTTTGTTTGCTTGCCGATCGTGTGACTGGCATCAGAGCCGACATACGCAATGTGACCATCCACGATGGCAATGTCGGTATCAGGAATAATTTCGCCCGATTGCACGCTGACCCATTTGCCTTTGCGGATCACAAGGTCAGCGGGTTTGCGCCCCATGGCAACGTCAACGAGGGAGGTGGTGAGTTTGGTGGAAGAGGTCATATAACTCCGTAGGCAGGTAAACAAGGAAACAGGTAGACAGGGATAATGCGTGGTTCGTAAAGATCCATCATCCGTGATACTGTCCAGATGATAGCGGCGTTTCAGGTAAAGGTTCTAAAATGATATTTGCGTTCAGCACAAAGTCAAGCACGCGCTCAAAGTTTTGTTCAACCGAATGTAGTGAGTCTATAAATAATGCGGTATTTGGAATCCACTTTTGAAAATGTTCGCGTTGGTGTTGAATATTTTCCCAAGTGGCGACAGCCGGATTATTCAATTCAGCGAAGCGTTTTGTAACACGCTGCTCCCAAACGATTTCATCAGATACGAATACATATATCGGTAAAAAACGCGCTTCGTATTTTCTGGCAAGTGCCTGCGCGTGTTGGCGATCCATATTCATGAACACCGAGTCGACAATCACATCGAGGCCAAGTTCCAACTGTGTATTGACCAGTCCAAGCAGAATCTCCACTTTCGAGTCCCAGAACTCAATGCCGACATTTTCAGGGACGTCGCCAATCACATCGTCAATGCATAATAACGGCCAGCGCAATTTTCCGGCGAGTTGCTTCGCCAGCGTGGATTTGCCCACGCCGGGCAAGCCGGAGAAAATCACAAGGGTTGGATGTGTCTCTTCCATAATTATTGGTTATCTTCCAAAAGCAAACATGGGCGGAACGTCCACCCAGATTCCTTTTGAAGTCATAAGACTTTGTAACTCAGCCACATGCTCGGCGTGGATTTGCTCGCGTTGTTCGGGGGACATGCTCATCAGCGGCACGCCTTCCAATCCAGCACAAATCTCTTGCCAGCGGTCTTCGGCGGTGGGATGGTAATAGCCGAGTTGTTCAACTCTTACATCAATTTGCGTAAAGCCTGCGTCGCGTAATAATTGTTCGCAAATTTCAACATCGGGAATACGATGAACAGGCAAAGAGCCGAGTGGAGCATTGTTTCTTGTCAGGCAGGCACCCCATTTCTCACGCAAGGGTTGCAGAAAATTTGGCTGGAAACTATTGAACAATACAAATCCATTTGGCTTCAACACGCGCCGCGCTTCTTTCAACGCTTTGAGCATATCAGGGACAAAGAATAAAGATGAAGCGCATAAGACCGCATCAAAATTTTGGTCGGGAAAATCCAAATTCTCCGCGTCGCCTGTTTGAAATTCAACATTGGTATATGCGGATGTTTTTTCACGGGCGAGCGCAAGCAAGTCTGAAGCAATATCAACGCCGATGATCTTTCCTGTTTCGCCAATAATTTCTGAAGAGAGTAAAGGAACTATTCCTGTTCCCGTAGCGACATCCAATACGCGCATGCCAGCGGTGAGATTTGCGAGTTGAACAAATCTTCTTGCAGTGACTTGTAGAAAATTCAGGTTATCGTAAGTAGATACGACAGCGTTAAAATGTTCAGCAAGTCGGCGCTTGCGGTCTTCGGGATTGGAGTCGGTCATAATTTTTTTTCAACACAAAGGATACGAAGGTTTTAACAGGATAAGTTTGGATAACGATTTTCAAGCGTCAGTTTTTTTTTCACAGCAAAAAAATCATTTCATGAGTGCGCGGAATACGGCCTGGTGTATGGTGATATCGTAGAGGGAATATCCAAGCACCAAAAAAGTCGGTGCAGCGAAAGCCCATGCGAGCAGTGTCTCTTCTTTATCTAATACATACGCGGCGAGAAGTTGCGTCAATGGCAACAAACGCACGAGCAGCAGAATTCCCGACCAAGATCCCGCCATATATGTGTACGGAATGGTCAAAAGGGCGGCAGCGATCATCCATCCACTGCTCATTTTGACCAACGCCACTGCCATAAAAATCAAAGCAAATCCCGTGACAACTACTCCGACTCCGCCTTCTGATAAAGTTTTCATTACCGAAATAAACATGTTTGATCTCCTTTCAAAGTTAGAAGGTTGGAACGTTTTAACTTTCCAGCAATCTCTTCGCAGCCTTATTATGTTTCTCGATCAACTTGCCTTGATCTACTGTGACGAGTTGACCTTCTTTGACAATGAACTTTCCGCCGACGACGGTGTAATCCACGTTGGCGGATTGACCAAAGACAACCGCGGCGACGGGGTCGTGCATACCGGCATAACCGAGTTTATTCAAATTCACGGCGAAGAAGTCGGCGCACTTGCCTGCTTCTAAACTGCCGATGTCATTTCTTCCAAGCACTGCCGCGCCGCCGTGTGTGCCGAGATGGAGCGCTTCGCGCGCGGTCATCAGTTTGCGATTTGGGTCAGCGGATAAAGAATAACCCGTAATGCCTTCCTTCAAGCGCGAGAGCAGCATCGCGTTGCGGACTTCTGCCAGCAGATGCGAACCATCATTCGAAGCGGAGCCATCCACGCCCAAGCCGACATTGACGCCAGCCGCGCGATATTCTTTGATGGGCGCAATGCCCGAGGCGAGGCGCATATTCGAGGTGGGACAGTGAGCAACTCCGCAGTTGTGTTTCGCGAAGACTTGAATTTCATCTTGATTAACCCAAACCGAGTGCGCGAACCAGACATCGCTGCCGACCCAATCCACTTCCTGCATGTAACCGACGGGACGATGACCGAACATCTTCATGCAGAATTGTTCTTCGTCCTCGGTCTCGGCGAGATGCGTATGCAAATGCACGCCATACTCGCGCGCGAGTTTTGCGGATTGTTTCATCAAGTCAGATGTGACGCTGAATGGCGAGCAGGGCGCGAGCACGATGCGCACCATCGCGCCAAGTTTCGCGTCGTGATATTTTTCGATGAGACGCTGGGAATCTTTTAAAATATTTTCTTCGGTGTCCACAACGGAATCAGGCGGAAGTCCGCCTTGGGATTCGCCGAGACTCATCGAGCCGCGCGAAGCGTGCAGGCGCAGCCCTACTTCCGCAGCCGCGTGAATTTCATCATCCAGTTTTGAACCGTTGGGGAAAAGATACAAGTGGTCGGATGCGGTGGTGCAGCCCGAAAGCGCGAGTTCTGAAAGCGCGGTTTGAGTCGAAATGAAAATATCTTCGGGCGTTAATTTCGCCCAAATGGGATATAAAGTTTTTAGCCAGTTGAAAAGATTCGCATCCTGCGCGGCGGGGACGGCGCGCGTGAGCGTCTGATAAAAATGATGATGCGTGTTGACCAGCCCTGGCAAAACGATATGCCCTTTGAGGTCAATAACTTCATCCGCAGTGGATGGAAGCGCGGACATTTCGCCCACCTCTTCGATCAAACCGCGCCGAATAAAAAGACCACCCTCGGGAATTTCCCGTTGATGGTCATCCATGGTGACGATATATGCGTTCTTTACAAGGAGAGTGGACATGAGGCACCTTTTAGTAAACAGTGATCAGTTGTCAGTGACCTGTTGACGGTGTCACCCTGAGTGAAACGAAGGGTCTCTACAATTGTCTCAGAGATTCTTCGCTGCGCTCACGCCGTCTCGATGTTTTTCGGGAGAATGACAACATTGGTCTAGTTGTCTGACAAATCTAGTTTAGCAAAAAACGGGGTGGATGTCAAATGTGAGTTGAAGGTTGCAGGTTCAAGGTTGTAAGTTACGCCCACCGACTTTTGACTTTAGACCTTCAACCTTTTCCCAAACACCCACTCACCTGTTCGCAAACCAGACAACATAGTCTTTCAATGGCTGATAATTCGGGGATGTTTCGGGAAACGCTTCCAGATCACAAAGGGGAAAATCATAGTGTCCATGTTTTGTTTTGATTGACACGATGATCCCATAGGAATAATCGTCAACGATTTCAATATCCAATACGCTGACGCGCTCGCCGATCCTTACAGGTCCGCGATCCTGATGTTCCGCGACTTCGGCTTCAAATGGGAATCTAAGTTTTTCGCTCAAGTATTTCTCCCATGCCTCGAACCTGCCCATCTCACTTTTCCTGACCGCGCTGTTTAGGACTTGTTGCATACGCCTGCCCTGTTCGCCCAGGTGATCCATCTGGTGCGCGTCTTGAATTTCATCCTTGACTTTTTGTACTTCATGGACTTTATCCCTCAGCGAAGCGGACGTGACTTCACTGGCGTAGAGTCCCATGCTTGACCAATCCAAGCCGCCTTCTTCACAGAGTTCGATTACTTCAACCGGCATTTGTTTCAGCGTAATACTGTCCCATGCAAGGGTAACCAAAGGATTGCCTTGTTCGTCGGCATAGTGATTTTCGGTGACACGCCCCTGCCAGCCGCTCATGTCGAATCCATGATCGGGATCAAGTACGCCGGGCTTGACCACAACCGATTCCCCGATGGGAAAGTTCTCTTGCGGCGTCAATTTTTTGTTGGGTTTTTTTCTTTTTCTCATATTGATTCTTCCTTGACCGGTGGTGAATTATTCGGTCATGTCTGCTTCAGCCAGTTTGCGGTCTTCATCGGCGAATTCAGCGTAGAGAGTCCCCATTTGTTCTGCGGTGAGATGAGGCGCGGCATAAACCCGCGCGCGGAATTTTAGAAACGCCAGATACTCGGCAACCTGTTGGAGTTCCGCTTCGCTCAGGCTTTCTACAACTTGTGTCACGTATTCTCTGATCGTCATTTTTCACTTCCTTTACGATAAACTTTTGGACGCTTAATCGTCATTATACATCGGTTCGAGTAGGCGGGTAGACAGGTACACAGGTAGACAAGTACACAGGTAGGCAGGTAAACAAGTACACAGGTAGATCCGTGTTTACGTGTTTACGTGTCTACGTACCTAACTTCTCCAACATCGCCACCGCCTCATCATACGCGACCTTATACTTATACTCCCCGCCATCGCAAGTCGCCAGCCGCAACGCCTCCTGCGCATACTTCCGCGCCAACTCTTTTCCCTTACTACTCTCTAATCTCTTTTCTCTAATCTCTCCGAGCGCGAGCTCCGCGAGAAACAAATTCAAATGCACCCGCTCTTGTTGGTGATATGATTGCCGCATCACATCTTCAACAGGAGCGAACATGGACATAAAAGTCAGCAACACATCAATCGAAACCGCGAGCGCCGACGCAATCCTTGTGGGGCAATTTGAAGGCGCTGAGATTTCATCCGGCGCAGTGGACAAGGCTTTGAATGGCGCGATCAGCGAACTGATTCGCGTTTTTCTGCGCGCTTCGCGTCAGCGTCCCAAAATGATTTTGGCAAAAGGGTTGCACATTGTGTAAAGCAAACGCCGGGGTGAGGTGACTCACTCCGGCGTTTGCTTTTACATATTACCAGGTTATTTTATTTCGGCGTAAAGATCGAGAGCGGCAGGTCTATATTCATATCGCGCATACGATCCATGAATCTGGGAATATTTCCCGTCGCAGGGAAGTCGCCAAGAATTTGGCCATTCTTAACATCCAATTGACGAAACTCAAATATGTCGCGCATGGTGACGACTGAATCAGTCAGCCCGGTGACTTCCGTGATTTTCATGATACGGCGTTCACCGCTCCGCAGCCGTTCCGCGAAAACGATAACATCAACTGCGGAGGCGATCAAACTGCGCACGCTCAAGGTCGGCAGGGATGGATTGGCATACCCAACCATCTCTTCCAAGCGCACCAGCGCATCAAAAGTACTCGTCGCGTGGATGCCTTGAATACAGCCATCGTGACCCGAATTCATCGCCTGGAGAATATCCAGCGTTTCAGCGCCGGTGAGTTCCTGAGTCACGATGCGTTCGACATGCAAACTGACCGCGCTATTCACCAATTGCCGCATGGTGATCTCGCCGCGTCCTTCGAGATTCGCGGGGCGCGTTTCCAATTGCAGCAGACGCGGCTTGTTGAGCAGCACCTCGTCATTTTGCAATAGAATAATCCGCTCTTCATCTGAAATCATATTCGCGATGATGGCGAGCAGCGAGGTTCTTCCAGAATTTGTTCCGCCCGCCACAAGGATATTAAGCCGCGCTTTTACGCAGGCTTCGAGAAAATCAATCATTTCCTGCGAGCAAGAGCCAAACTCGACAAGGTTTTTGGAGGTCGTGAGCCCAATCGTTGCCTTGCGGATGGTGACTGCGGGACCGCGCAACGAGATGGGCGGGATCACCACATGCACGCGCGAACTATCCTGCAAACGCAAATCAAGGATCGGATGAGATTCATCTGCGCGCTGCCCCATCGGCTCGGCAATGGCTTGAATTAATTCCATCAACTGCGCTTCGGTCTTGAAGGGACTGGGCACGTCCATCAACTTTCCCTGCTTGACCACTTGAAAATTCTCGTGGCCATTGATCAGGATATCCGTGTTCTTCGGATCCTCCAGAAACGGGCGGATGGCATCCAACGGGTTGTGCTGCTTTTTTGCTTTTGTTACTTTTTTTGTTTTCATATCGGTCTCCTTTTTGAATATGAACACATTGTACGCGTCGGGCGCTTTTTACAAAACGTCCGAATGACCGGTTTTTACCCTGTTAATTTGTACAGGGTCACATATGACTGCACTGAAAAAGGTCTTTAAACACGAAGGACACAAAGTACACGAAGGTTTTAATGAAAAGGCTTTTCCTTTGTATCCCTTTGTGCCTTTGTGTTTAATCGGTTTTGCAGTGCTCCCGGCGGCTTGAGCAGTTCATTTACGTTCGACCCAGCCTTGCCGCAGGGCGAGGATGGCTGCCTCGGTGCGTGAGCGCACGCCCAATTTGGCAAATAAATGATCGAGGTGAAAATTAACTGTGCGCGGGCTGATGCTGAGTGATTGCCCGATCTCTTTGTTGCTCAAGCCTTTGGCCACGAGTCGAATCACATCCAACTCGCGCGGAGTTAACTCCACCGGTTTTGCAAGCCCGAAGCGGATGGATACGCAATTCGATTTTGAGTCTGCGCTCCACGCGCCGCCCAATTGATCGAGCCACTCGCGCGCGCTGGTCAATGTGCGTTCATCCAAAATTGCGCGCGCGTCATTGGTCAACTCGAACTCGGCGGTTTCATCCTGCCGCTTCAAGCGGATATTCACACGGGTCGCGCCGATCGTTTGAATGGCGTCGAAATAATCCTGGCACAAGCGGAACAGGGCCAGCTCCATGCGCGCCGCGAGTCGCTCCGGCAAACGCACCAACTCGAGGTTGACTTGCAATCCACGCGTGCGCCGAATCTGCCCGGCGAGATTTTCGAGCGCGGCTTCCAATCCCATCGTCTCCAATGCCCTCGGCTGCAGGTTTTCATCGAGGTCGCGCACCTGCTGCAAGACCTGCCGCGCAAGCGTTGAAAGTACCGAGACCGCTATCTTCGCCATCTGATTCGCGCCGAGCGTTTTTTCATAAGTGCTTGCTTGCGAGAGCAATAAATTCAAAGGCTCGATCACGTCATTTTTTAACAAGCCGGCCATGCGACGGCGGTCGCTTTCAAGCGCGGCGATCACATCTTCGGTTGAAGCATAGAGCAGGAGCGTCCGCTGTTCGGAATCCGCATCCAGCGACAATAACGGTTTCTCATTATCACTCGGCGGCTCGATTGTTTCGGGGCGGCGCATGGCAGCGGACGAGCGCACAATACTCTTGACCAATGAAGACGCGGGCGCTTTAAGCGGCGCAACATCCACGATTGAATTTTGCGTCTCATCGCTTGATGCCCCCATTAGCGCGCTCAATGCCTCCTGCGCTGAGGCATAACGCTGGTCGGGTTCTTTCATCATCAAACGTGCGATCACACTGTCAAGCGCAGGCGGAATATCCGGCCGCCGCACGTGCAACGGAATGGGACTGGTGTAAATCACTTTCGAAATGATCTGCGCGACCTGTTCCCCAGCGAATGGCGCTTCACCCGCCAGCATCTCATACAACACCACCCCAAGCGAATAAAGATCCGCACGCGGATCAATTTCCTTGCTCTGAATCATCTCCGGCGACATGTAGAGGATCGTGCCGACCATGGCTTCAGTCTGCGTCAGGCGAACTTCCTCGTTTGCAAAAGCGAGTCCAAAATCCGTGACCTTCACCTGTCCCTGCGGTGTGAGCATGATATTTTCCGGCTTGATGTCGCGGTGAATCACGCCCTGTCCGTGCGCATACGCCAGCGCTTCAAGCGCTGACTTTAAGATCAGCAAAGCCTCCGCCGCTGGCCATGGTTCAGTGCGTGTGCTCATCAGCGCGTGCAAATCATTACCGGGGATATATTCAAAAACGAGATACTGCCAGCCCTGATCCTCACCCACATCGAAGATGGACATAATGTTTGGATGCAAAAGACGCGCCACCAGGCGCGCCTCTCGTATGAACCGGGCCGCGGCTTCCGCGCCCGAAAAATATTTTGGCGATAAAAATTTGACTGCCACGTCCCGATCCAGCATGAGATCGTGCGCCTTATACACCACGCCCATGCCGCCCTCGCCAAGCCACGCGACCAATTGGTAGCGCTCACGAATCACAGGCGGCGGGCTGGGAGGATTTGTCATCGTCGTTTATCTCAAGACTTTAAAATCATGCAGGTTACCAATAAGTGAAACGATTACGCCATCAATAATGCGTTGAGCGATTATAACACCCGGCACAACAGGACAATCGCCGGAGCCGCGCACTGAATGCGCATCAAAATTTTGGGAGATTTTTTAAACACAAAGGCCACGGAGCGCTATACCATAATCTTTGTCCCTTTGGGGTTCGTAAAAATATAAGTTCCCCCGCTCCTTAACGAAATGATGTCTTTGCGAGGGCGCTCTTGTTCTTCGCCCGAAGCAATCCCCTCAAGGACACCGAGATTGCTTCGCCGCCAAAGAACAAGCGTTGTACTGAGCCTGTCGAAGTAAGCGGCGGCTCGCAACGACATTGTGGGAAGTTAATTATTTACAGTCCCTTTGTTATTCATGGCAGGTAAAGTGTGCACGCAAAACATGTCAGGCCGGGGTTGCTCTCTGCGCCGTCCCCGGCGCAGGGTTTCCTCGCAAACCGCCGCCGAGGACGGCGGCTGGAGCATAGGTTAATGA
>VFKN01000104.1 GCA_009885525.1 Anaerolineaceae bacterium
CTGGCATTTCTCGAACCCGAATTTCTCAAAAACGCTTGTTTGCCTGTTTGCGTAATTCTAAACTCGATTGGCTAGATTAACGGACTTACTTTTTTCAAAAGTCAATATGTACCTGTTTACTTGTCTACCTGTGTACTTGTTTACCTATTTACTTTCTCACTGAACAATATTATAGGGATTGATGTTCGAGCCGCCGCGCCGAATCTCAAAATGCAGATGCACGCCGAAGGAATTGCCCGTGTTGCCCGATGCGCCAATAAGGGCGCCCTGCCCAACCGCCTGGCACACGCTGACAATGATTGAACTTAAGTGGGCGTAAACCGTTACATCGCCGTTGCCGTGATCAATTTGGATTACGTTGCCGTAACCATAATTCCAGCCGCCTGTTGCCATGGTCACCACACCTGAACCTGCCGCGTAAACGTTGGAACCCTCGGGGGCTGAAATATCAATACCGAGATGGCTTGGGCTATAAGGATTGCCGGAGAGCGTATGGTCATCCGCAGGCCATCCAAGACTGGATGCCACCGGGCCGCCGCCGCAGGCATTGCCGGCGCTCGCGCCGCCTGTGCCGGTGTTTGCGCCTCTTCCCATTGTTTGCAAGTCAGCTGCCCAGTTGCGTAGTTCACGCGAGCCGCCGGGGATCATCACCGTTGCGCCGGGAGAAATTTTGGGATCGGTAAGATCAATGTTATTGCCGGGGAAGGCGATAATGTCATCAAGTTTCGCGTCAAATTTTTCGGCGACAGATTCAAACGTATCGCCGTCTTTCCATTCGTAATACAAACCATCTACCGGCGGTATCTTCAACTCCATACCGGGTTTGAGACTGTGGGGGTTATCTTCCATTTGCAGATTGGCGAATAGAATGCTTTCCGTTTTAACTTTGAAATCGTCTGCGATAAGTAGCATCGCATCGCCGCGCGAAACACGATAGATCGTGGATTGATAACGCGGCCTTTCCGGAATATTCGTTTTCAATTGCAATTTACGGGGGATGAATAAAAAACCGCCGCTATTGGCGCCCGCAACGGGGTCGCCTGGCAGCACAGGGTCTACACCTGCCGCGCTGGTCGGCTGAGGCACAGGGACGAACTTTGTTGGGCGCGAATTCTTATAAAGAATCGTGGATCCCAATAACGCAACGACAACAAAAACAGTCACAACCCAACTAATAATTGTAAAGCGATCCATCTTGCGTTTTGCGCGGGGCGCGGTAGGCGGCTCATTGACAGCCGCCACACCCTTCGGCTTGCGTTTTATTTTTTCACCGAGCGAAGTTAAAAAGGATCGAAAAGTTTCAAAAATTTTTTTCATTCTTTAAATATAGCGCAAATTGATAATTGCGTTATGCATCCCTCGTGAGGTTCTCAAGGAATTCGACGTTGTTCTTCGCACGTTCCATGCGTGTGATGATGGCTTCGGTGGCGACAGAATTATCCATGCCTGCGCCTTGCGGCGGAGCGGAGATCATCTGGATGAACATGCGGCGCATGAGCCAAACGCGCTGGAGCAGATCGGGTCCGAGCAGCAAATCTTCGCGGCGCGTGGATGAGCGTTCGATATCCACTGCGGGGAAGATGCGGCGTTCCTGCAATTTACGCGAGAGAATTAATTCCATGTTGCCGGTGCCCTTGAATTCTTCGTAGACGACATCATCAAGACGCGAGCCGGTATCCACCAAACAGGTGGCGATGATGGTCAGCGAGCCGCCGTCTTCCACATTACGCGCCGCGCCGAAAAATCGCTTGGGCGGATAAAGCGCGGAGGGATCCATACCGCCGGAGAGTGTACGCCCCGAAGGATTCACCACCAGGTTATATGCGCGCGCGAGACGCGTGATCGAGTCCATCAAGATGACCACGTGGCGCCCGATTTCCACCAATCTTTTGGCGCGCTCCAAAGCAAGTTCCGCGGTGCGGACGTGGGCGGTAACCGGTTCGTCAAAAGTGGAAGCGACCACTTCCGCATCTACGGAGCGATCCATATCGGTCACTTCTTCAGGGCGTTCGCCGATCAATGCGATGATGAGATGCACATCGGGATATTTAGTTGAGATGGAATTTGCAATTTGTTTTAGGATCGTGGTCTTACCCGCCTTGGGAGGAGAAACGATCAATCCGCGCTGACCTCTGCCGATGGGTGCAATTAAATTGATGAGACGAGGGGCGAGGGTATCATGTTCAATTTCAAGATCAAAACGTACTTCCGGGAAAATTGGGGTGAGGTCTTCGAAAACAACTCTACGCGCGGGTCCCGATTCTGGTTCCAAGCCGTTGATTGATTCCACTTTGAGCAGCCCGAAGTGTCTTTCGCTTTCACGCGGCGGACGCACCTGCCCAATGACGAGGTCGCCTGCGCGCAAGTCATATTTCCTTAATTGTGCCTGCGATACGTAAACATCCTGGTCGCTGATGCGGTAGTTGGTGGCACGTAGAAAACCAATCCCTTCGCTCATAATTTCCAAAATGCCACCGCGCAGTTCAATGCCTTCTTTTTGCGCTTCCGCCTCGCGGATCATCATCGCGAGGGATTCCTTCTTCATACGGTTGAAATTTGGAATATTAAGCGTTTTTGCCATACTGCGTAATTTTGACAGCGGCTCGTTCTCTAGTTCAAGTATTTTCATGTTGTGTTTTCTCTTGGGGGATTGGGAATATGAAATCAAAAATCGCCAGTATTCCATTGGGATAGACTGGCAGGTTTCCTTAAACAGTTGTGAACAAATTAGGGGTTTTGGTCAAGGTTCTCGTTGCATTCTCCACATGCAATAAATGGTGCATGTGGAATAAAAAATGTTGTAAACATTCAGGGGGAAGTTTCGGTATTATAGCACTCTCGTAAAGATGATGCAATGCGAATTTCAACTTTACATTTTAGAAACAGGGTCTGAACCGAAGCCATTTTGTCCGCGTTATTCCTTTTGAGCCAACTCTTTCAACCTCGGGTAGGCTGCATAAAACCCGCGATACGACTCTGGCAGGTTTGCTCCGATCCTGCACATGATCTCATCCGTCGCTTGTTTCAGGGCTTCCTCGCGTCCTTTGCCTTTGGGAATTTCAACGTGGAGCAATTCACTCGCAATGACTTTGATCTTCGATCTGCGAAAACGCTTGAGGTTAGCCACAATACCGCTGTCTTCCGTTCCAATTAATGAAACAGGCAGAACGGGATATCCGCTTTTGCTGGCCAGGAAAGCCGCGCCCATTTTTGCTTCCTGCATGGCTTTGGTTTTTGAACGCGTGCCTTCGGGCGCAATGACAAATATTCCGCCTTTCTGCATTCTCGTCAAAATTTCGCGCAGCGCGGCATAATCCGTTTCAAATCGATTAAGCCAGATCGCATCCACAGCGCGCCCGATTGCGCCATAGATTGGGTGGTTTTTGTATTTTTCTGCTACAGCCATGATGATGTCTTCGCGGTCGATCAGACATAATAAAACAGCCGTATCCAGCCTGCCTAAATGATTGGCGGCAACCATCACATTCCCCTGCGGCAGTTTATCCATACCGACCACTTCCACATCGGCGATGATCTTCATAATAAAACGAACAACAGAGCGGAGCGTTTTAAATTTCATTTTTCCCTTTTAATAATTCCTTCAAGCGCGGATGATTTGCATAATAGCCGAGATTTCTTTCAGGCAGCATGACGCCAATACGGCACATGATCTCATCTGTATATTCCTGTAATTTTTCGTCACGATTCTCTTTGGGGAAAGGCGGAAGTACGAAACCTTTACCCGTGATTAACTTGATATGCGTACGGCGGAAATGTTTCAGGTTATCAAGCAGAATCTTATCCTCCGTGCCGATGACGCCCACGGGAACGATCTGCCATCCCATTTTAGACGCGAGGTACGCCGCGCCGGGTTTGCCTTGCGCCATTTTTTCATCGCGCGCGCGGGTCCCTTCGGGCGCGATGACCAGTGTCTGTCCGCTTGCCATTCGTTTCATTATTTCACGCATGGCTTTTAGGTCTGGGTTGTAACGATCCACATACACAAAATTGAAGTGTTTACCGAGCCAACGCCACAAGAAAAATTTCTTCCACTTTTCTGCAACCACGATACAGAGATCCCACTTTTCAAGCCCGTATAAAGCCAGCGGTACATCCAAAAAGCCGAGATGATTTACCGCGATCACGAATCCGCCTTTGGCAGGCAGGTTTTCGTATCCATTTATTTCCACCTTTGCGATTGTGTCAATTACAAAATGAATAAGCCAGCACAGGAATTTTTTCATATTCCAAATTTTATGCGAAGGCATGGTTTTATGCAATAAAAAAAAGAAAGTCCCGCCCAATAAACGGAACTCTCTTTATAGACCTGCTACGATCTACCGCCACATCGAAGTTGTGTTTTTCTGACTGGAATCTCTCTGTACGCCATACGTATTAAACATCTTTACAAAACTATAAACAAATGTCTTGGTAGATTAAAAACAGGAGGTGTACGTGTGCACGCAAAGGTTGTCATTAACCTATGCTCCAGCCGCCATCCTCGGCGGCGTTTTTTCGGGCGTTTCGTCAAAAAAATCCGCGTTCATCTGCGTTTTCCGCGTCCCAAAAACAAAGTGTAAGGGCATCAAAGGTGTACCCTTTTTCAGCACAGGCTGACGTTTTCTTGGGATGAGTTTCATGCCTTTACGCCTGCCCGCGAAATTACCTCGGCGTTTGGGAGCGGGAGCAGGCGTCTCAATCTGTTCCGCTTCGCGTTATTCGGCTCATGTCACGCAAGACCATTGCCGGGTAGATGAAACTGTCTCTCGCAGGGCGCCCCATCATTTTTGCCGCCAGGCGTGATTGTTGTTCGTCGCTGATCGAATTCACTTGCACGGTTTTATTCAGCGCGCTGTAGTGTCGCCGAAAATGCGAATTCAAAGTTAATTCGACTGCGCTTGCCGCCGTGGTGTTGCTGCTCAGCGCGTCCACCAAATCCATCAATGTGTCGGCTGTTGTCGAGCCTGTCAAGACATTCGTTTACAGTTGTTAAAGTTCTGGCACACTTCGTTTCGGAACTGCTTCAATTGGTTTGTTTTCACTGACACTGATTGTACGCAGTTTCACTTTTTATGCAAATTTTGTCAAAAGTCCAATTGTTTAACAATGGCAATAAATATTTTCCGCGCTTCATCGCGTTTCAAAGAGCCTCGCCAATTCATCTATTATCAATTACTATTTACCAATCATCAGGAATGACAACGTTCATTATCAAAAGGAGTTCTCATGCAATACGTAAACCTCGGCAAGTCTGGATTAAAAGTCTCACGTTTGTGTTTGGGGATGATGACCTACGGCTCGAAGAAGTGGCGTGAGTGGGTGTTGGAAGAAGAAGATGCGAAACCTTTTGTCAACCGCGCATTGGACGCGGGCATTAACTTCTTTGACACAGCGGATGTATATTCATTGGGGGAAAGCGAGCGCATTACAGGCAATTTGTTGAAAGACATAAAGCGCGAAAATATTGTCGTCGCAACCAAACTAAATGGTCAAATGAGCAATGATCCAAATGACTGTGGCCTCTCGCGCAAGCATATCATGGATTCAATTGACAAGTCGCTCAAACGCCTGCAAATGGATTATGTTGATTTGTATCAAATCCATCGCTGGGATAACAACGTACCTATCGAAGAAACCATGGAAGCGTTGAATGATGTCGTTCGCGCGGGCAAGGCAAGATATATCGGCGCGTCGTCGATGTTTGCGTGGCAGTTCATGAAGGCGCTGCACACTTCGGAAGTGAATGGCTGGGCAAAATTCATCTCCATGCAGGATCACTACAACCTTGTCTATCGCGAAGAAGAGCGCGAGATGATTCCACTGTGCAAAGATCAGGGTATTGGATTAATTCCGTGGAGCCCCATGGCGCGCGGATTTTTCGCGGGCAACCGCAAACGCGGCGGAGGCGGAGAAACCATCCGCGCGCAGACCGATCCGTTTGCTAGTGAGTTATATTTCCGCGACGAAGATTTCATCATCGCCGAGCGCACGGCGGAAATCGCAAAGGAACACAACGCAACCGGCTCGCAAATTGCGCTGGCATGGGTGCTGAGCAAACCTCATATCAGCGCGCCCATCATCGGGTCGAGCAAGATCGAACATCTCGATCAGGCAATTGCCGCGCTGGACATTAAACTATCGGAAGAAGAAATTAAGCGGCTCGAAGAATCCTATCAGCCACATCCAATTTTGGGACATTCGTAAATGTTCCTCCGCCTGCTTTATTTTGGCTTTCAAATCTATTGCTTCATTTTCCGCCCGATCCGCATGGGGGTGAGAGTGATGATGATTCAAGATGATAAAGTCTGGCTGGTTCGTCAAACCTACATGCCCGGATGGTTCATGCCCGGCGGCGGAGTCAAACGCGGCGAGACGCTTGAACAAGCCACGCGCCGCGAAGCCAAAGAAGAAACAGGCGCGGAGTTGGCTGAATTAAAATTGCTCGGCGCGTACACCAATCTCGCCGAATGGAAAACAGATCACAATGTTGTTTTCATCTGTCATGAATTTGAATTCAAAGGCAAGCCCGATGCTGAAATTGCAGAACTGCGCGCCTTTGCATTGAACGAATTGCCCAAAGGTCTATGGCCCGGTCACCGCCGGCGTTTACAGGAATATCAGTCTGGGGCAGTGCCGCAATTTGGAGAATGGTAATACCTTAAAAAGATTTAACCACGAAGGGTACAAAGTACACGAAGTAAAACGGAAAAAATCCTTTGTGACCTTCGTGTCCTTTGTGTTAAAAAAGATTTTTGTAAAGGATGAACATGAAAATACTATGGAGTTTGTTTCTTGTCTTTTCGCGGGTCGCGTTATTTTCATGGGGCGGAGGTCCCGCCTCGATGGGATTAATGCAGCGCGAGTCTGTTGGCATGGGCTGGGTTACAACAGAGGAATTCGCCGACGCGCTTGCCATCGGTAACGCGCTGCCGGGTCCGATTGCGCCGCAAGTCTCTGCGTATATTGGCTACAAAATGGCGGGCGTATGGGGCGCAATCTCGGCGGTATCCGGTACTATCCTGCCGACAACCGTTTTGATGCTGGTCATGGTCGTCTTCTTTTTTGGAGTCAAAGACAGCCCGATTGTTACAGCAATGCTCAAAGCCGTGCGCCCGATCATCGTCGGCTTGCTGTTGTGGACGACATACGTGATGGCATATTCCGTTTTCAGCGTCAGCAAATTAGGCTGGGGAAATGGACTGGCACAAAACTGGGATAAGGTTATGATTGCCATTATCGCATTTGCGCTGCTGACATTGACCGAGATCAACCCTGTCTGGCTGGTCGTTGCGGGGGCGATTTTTGGGTTTGTGGTTTACAAGTAAAAAATTAAACACGAAGTACACAAAGGTCACAAAGGAAAACCTCTTAAAACCTTTGTGTACTTCGTGACCTTTGTGTTAAAAGATTGGTAAAATAGATTTGAAATCTTTTGTTGGAGAAATATTTTGACAGAAACTTTGAAAATCATAATTCCAATGGCAGGCTGGGGAACGCGGATGCGTCCGCATACGTGGAGCAAGCCCAAGCCGCTGGTCAGCGTAGCGGGAAAAACTTCGCTCGAGCATTTGCTTGATATGTTCAAAACTTTGCCCAATGGCCCTGAAAACGCTGAATTTATTTTCATCGTCGGTCCGTATCTCGGCGAGATGCAAATTCCGCCTTTCATCCAAGAGCATTATCCAAACCTCAAATCTCATTTTGTTGTGCAGCAGGAAATGAAGGGACAATCGCACGCGCTGGCATTATCACGCGAATATTTACGCGGCCCCATGATTATCTGCTTTTCGGATACGTTAATGGAAACGGATTTCTCCTTCCTCGCGCAAGAAGAATCTGACGGTGTAGCGTGGGTGATGCCCGTCGAAGATCCGCGGCGCTTCGGCGTGGCAGAGGAAGGCGCGGATGGCTGGGTGAAGCGCTTCATCGAGAAGCCGCAAAGCATGGATAATAATCTTGTGGTTGTTGGCTGCTACTATTTGAAAAGCGCGGAAAGATTGCTCGCCGCCATTGACGGTCAAATAGAGCGTGGCGTGATGTTGAAGAATGAATATTTCTTAACCGATGCCATCTCCATTATGATCGAAGGCGGCGCGAAAGTCCGCACGAATCGAATATCCACCTGGCTCGATACCGGCACGATCGAAGCGACGTTGGAGACGAATAAGGCGCTGCTGGAGAAAACTCAAGGAAAAATAGATACCTCAGGCACACTAATTTACAAGCGCTCAAGGAAAGAAGTGAAGGTGATCGAACCTTCGTTTATTCATCCAAGCGCGGAAGTAAGTGACTCGGTCATCGGTCCGTATGCGTCCATTGGGGCGAATTGCAATATCCGTGGGGCGGTCATCTCCGACAGCATCATCGAAGAGGGCACGCAAATTATCCGAATAGCGATCATACATTCGTTGATCGGAAAGAATTGTTATGTCGAAGGACAGGCGCCTAAAGAGGAAGCGTCAATACTGAATCTTGGTGATGATAGCAGCGTTGTTAATCCATAGGACAAGGGGAACCTTGTCCTATTATTTTGCAACTATGGAAAACGTGGAATGTCGTTCCGATCCTATGGATCGCACAGAATATGCGGAACGTCCGCTTTCATTGGTATGGAAGGGATGTCGGTATGAGATCGCGGAAATTCTGGCACGCTGGCGCGGCCCCGGCGATAAAGGGTTCCGCGTGAAAACAACAAACGGTTTTGTTTTTGAAATAACGTATCATGAATTTTCAGATGATTGGTACGTTCAACCCATATAGGAGGCTCAATGCAGGAAGTAAGTGAAGTACATAGACTCTCAAAACGTGTGGCGGAATTAAAGCCCAGCGGCATCCGTAAATTTTTTGATATTGTCGCGACCATGAAGGATGTGATCTCGCTCGGTATCGGCGAACCGGATTTCACCACGCCCAAGCCAATTCTCGATGCGGGTATTCGCTCGCTTCAAAACGGCGAGACGCATTACACATCCAACCACGGAAAGGTGGAATTGCGCCAGGGGATCGCAGATAATTTACAAAAATTATATAACGTAAAATATGATGCCACACGTGAAGTGGTTGCGACAGTGGGCGTTTCAGAAGCGTTATACCTGACATTTATGGCAATCCTGGAACCCGGCGATGAAGTGATTATTCCGACCCCGTGTTTTGTTTCCTATCAAGCGGAAGTCATTCTCGCGGGCGGCGTGCCGATCGAAATTCCCGCACGCCTTGAAAATCAATTCTGTATCGATCCCGATGATATTCGCAAAGCGATTACACCACGCACAAGGGTTATTTTTATCGGTTATCCATCCAACCCGACGGGCGCGGTTGCTCCGCGTGAAGTAATGATCGAGATCGGGAAGATCGCGGAAGAGCACGATCTACTCGTTGTCTCCGATGAAATTTATGATCGCCTTGTGTATGATTTTGACCACGTATGTTTCCCTGCTCTGGATGAAAGCCTGCGGCGCCGCACGATTTTACTCGGCGGCTTTTCCAAAGCGTATGCCATGACCGGCTGGCGCATCGGCTATGCTTGCGGGCCTGAAGATATTATTCAAGGCATGGTACGCATTCATCAATATACGATCATGTCCGCGCCGACCACAGCGCAGGACGCCGCGATTGAAGCCTTGAAATCAGGCGAACCGCATGTGCAGGAAATGGTGGCCGAGTATGATCGCCGCCGCAGATTATTGGTTGCGGGACTCAATAAACTTGGACTGACAACTTTTGAGCCGCGCGGCGCTTTTTATACATTCCCCAACATCAAAGCCTCCGGTATGGATGATGAAACTTTCGCCGAAACTTTGCTGAAAGAAGAAGGCGTGGCAGTTGTTCCGGGCAATGCCTTCGGCCCCGGCGGAGAAGGTTTTGTCCGCGCTTGTTATGCAACCGAGTACGGCAAGATCGAAGAAGCCTTGCGCCGCATGGAAAGATTCATGGCGCGGCACGGATAGATTTTCAATAATAAGATACTCCCGCCGAGACATTTAAATCGGCGGGAGTATTTTTTGTAAATACCCTTCCCCAAGCAGGGATTTGCAAGTATGCTACGGCACTTATGACCCTACTCGAAACTGACCGCTTAACCCTGCGCAAGATTACCGTTGACGATGATGCGTTCATCCTCGATCTGTTGAATCAACCATCCTTCATTCAATTTATCGGCGATCGCGGCGTGCGGACTTTGGATGATGCACGTGAATATATTTCCGCGCGCTTTATCGCAAGTTATGAAAAATTCGGCTTTGGTTTATATTTGACTTCGCTCAAAGAAAATGAAATTCCAATCGGTATTTGCGGACTGGTCAAAAGGGACACGCTTAAGGATGTGGATGTCGGCTTTGCCTTTTTGCCGCAATACTGGTTACAAGGTTATGCGTTTGAATCCGCATCCGCTGTGATGGGGTACGCAAAAAATATTTTGGACATACAGCGCGTCGTAGGCATCGCTACACCTGACAATCAAGGCTCGATGCGTGTGCTGGAAAAACTTGGATTGCGTTTTGAGCGGATGATCAAACTATCCGAGGATGATATCGAACTTAAATTGTTTGGTTGAGCAGTTGAAATAAAAATACCGCGATCATGATCGCGGCGACTTGTTGCGCTCCGACCATTTCTTTATTTTCCTGACTGCCCACGCGCTTCATGGCTAAAGGAAGCACCCAATTGCCGACCTTTTTCTTCTGGCGTTCTGGCAACAACCCTGCATCTGTGTTTGCAAGAAGAAAAACGAACAGGCTGAGTAATTACATTAATCGTCAATTTTCAAAATATGAGTCAGGATAGTCGCACCCGAGCCGCCGATGTTTTGCGCCATGCCGATCTTCGCCCCGTCCACCTGGGTCTTTCCGCACTCACCGCGCAACTGCTGGATGACTTCCACCAACTGATACATTCCTGTCGCGCCGACAGGATGCCCCCGCGCTTTGAGTCCGCCACGCGTACAAACGGGAATCTCGCCCCCGATGCCGATCTTGTTTTCCAAAGCGAGTCTCACCCCCTGACCCCTCTCTGCGAATCCGCTGGCTTCGAGTGAAAGCGCCGCCATAATTGAAAACGCGTCGTGCAATTCAAAGAGATCAATATCTTTTGGCGTGACGCCTGCCATCTCATAAGCTCGTTTTGACGAAGTGTATGCGGCCTGCAAAAACATCGGATCTTTGCGCGAATGCACCGCGATCGTATCCGTGGACGCGGCAGAAGCGGCAACAATGATTCGCGGCTTGCGCTGCACTTTCTCCGCCGGGACGATTACGATCGCGGCCGCGCCGTCACCGGTGGGAGAAGCATCCAGCAAATTAATCGGCGTTGCCACCATCGACGACTTCTCGAATTTCTCAACCGTGATTTTTTCATGCAAGCGCGCATACGGGTTGTGCATGGCATTTGCATGTGCGTTGATTGAAAACTGCGCGAAGTCTTCATGCTTCCAGCCGAATTCATACATATAGCGGCGCATCACCAGCGCATTGATTCCCACAAACGAGATGCCGTGTTCCACCTCATAATCCGCATCGGCAGCAGTGGCCAGCGCGGCGGTCACATCGCGCCCGGCTTTGTCGGTCATTTTTTCAACGCCGATTACCAGCGCGGAGTCGATCTCACCTGAGGCAACCGCCATCAGCGCCGCGCGAAAAGCCGCCGCACCCGACGCGCATGCCGCTTCGATTTTGACTGCTTCCTGTTTCCACAGCCCGATCCAATCTGCAAAAAATGTCCCGAGTTGATTCTGACCGTTTACAATAGGCGCGAGCATATTGCCGACAAAAAGCGTGTCCACTTTTTCGATGCCCGCATCCTGCATGGCGGCAAAAGCGGCGGCGCCTCCGATCTCGCGCAGAGATTTTTCCCAGTGTTCATCTATTTTTGTTTGACCAATTCCAAGAATGGCTACTTTTCTCATGTCTTAAATTCTACCTCATTGCGCTATCAGGAACTATCCAAAAAGGAGATAAAAATGTCACGGATCATTATTATATTTGTGCTGCTTGTTTTTTTTACGGGGTGCGCAACATTTACGCCTGCGCCAGCCATAAGCCAGTGGACCACGATCACGCTGAATCACTCCGGTGGATTCATCGGATTATCGCGCTCGATTGAAATCTCCCACGATGGAAAATTCGTGGTCAGTGATGATCGCGCGAAGCAATCCATTCGTGGAGAGTTATCCGCGCAGGAATTATCCGCGTTAAATAATTTAATTGCGTCCGTAGCATCCATCCCTGTCGCGACTCCAAAACAATCTGGCTGCGCAGATTGTTTTGTGTATGCACTGCAAATCCAGGGCAGCGGAAAAAATCCCGGTGTGCAATTTGATGACGTTACGCTGCCTGAATCAGGTTTTGAATCTTTGGTAATTTTTTTGCGTGATCTAATTGATAAGTCATTAAAGTAATTATGATGACATTAGCCGGCAAGTAAATTTGAATAGACGACCACTTGCAAAACTATCAGGATTTTTTAATGTAAGCCGCTTTGTTTTGTTGTATGCTAAAGGTAGATAAAGGAAAGGAGGTTGCGATAAATACACCACCTGAATACCATAAAATGGGGAAGGACGTGACGCACTGAATCTGATTCAAGCCTTGCTTGAATAACCAGACGTTTTCCTGACGAAATAAAGGTTGCTAATTCGTTCCTTCTCTAATATATTGAAAGTCTGACGGATGGATAATCTCCATCCGTCTTTTTTATTAACTCCCTTACGCAGTTTACAATCCCGAAGGGATGAAACGATTGTAGAAAGAAAGTCGCACGCAGATGTTCAAATCCCGAAGGGATGACATGGTTCGCTTCACAAAAACATGACACTTATTTCGACAGGCTCAATACACCGCCTTCGGGGTTTATCGTGGTAATCGCGCACAAGTCTATAATCATTTCACTTGTTTCGGCAGGCTCAACACATCGCCTTCGGAGTTGGTTCTGCGTAAGGTGAGTTAATAAACGATAAAGGATTCAAATCCTTTATCGTTTATTGTTTATATAGAATCAGTACTTCACGAAAAGACTTCGTAGTTGCGACTTTAGTCGCTTTTTAGCCGAACGACTGAAGTCGTTACTACGTTTTCGTGATCTACTGAGAATCAAGTGTATTCCTTATTTTATCCAATCCCTGTTTAAGCAGTGCACGCGAGGTGCCGAAGTTGATGCGGACATGTCCTTCGCCTTCCTTGCCGAAAATCTTGCCATCGCTAAATGCCACTTTTGCGTTGTTTAAGAAAAAATTAAATGGGTCATCTTTAACGGCTGTTTGGGTGAAATCGAGCCAGCCGAGATAGGTGGCAACGGGAATCGTCGTGCGGACATTGGGCATATATTTCGTAATATAGTCCACCATAAAATCGCGGTTGCCGGTCAGGTAGCGATTCATTTCTTTCAACCAGCCATCACATTTACCTGAGAAGGCGGCCTGGGATGCAATTAATCCCATGCTGCTGACGTACATGGTTAAATGACTGACTTCCAATTCAAAGCGCTTGCGTAATTCTTCATTTGGGATGATCGCAAATCCGCAGAATAGACCGGCGATGTTAAAAGTTTTGGATGGGGAAACCAGCGTGATGGTATGTTTCGCGATCTCAGCGGATAGTTTCGCTAATGGGGTGAAAGAATTATCAGCGAGCAAGACCTCAGAGTGTATTTCATCTGATACGATCAGGACATTGTTCTTGATGCAAAGTTCCGCCATCTTCAATAAGTCTTTGCGCGAGAACACAATTCCCAGCGGATTATGCGGATTGCACAACAGGAACATGCCCACTTTCTTAACCTGTTTTTCAAAAATGTCCCAATCGATCTCGTAGCTGATAATGTTTCCAACCACACGTTTTATAAGCGGCGCGTTAAGTTGCGCAACGCCGGCATTGTTTTTAATTTCATGAAATTCATTATATACGGGTGTTTGCATGAGTACACCTTTTTTTGGCGAGCAGGCAATACGTGCCGCAATATTGAATCCGCTGACAATGCCGGTCGTGGCGACAACGGATTCGGGTTTTACTTTCCACTTATAGAGTTTATCCATACGGGCGGCAACAGTTTCTTTCAATGCAGGCGTTGGAAGTTCGTACCCAAACACGCCATGATCTACGGTTTTTTGTAACGCAGCCAGGATCGGTTTCGGCGCGGGGAATTCCGTATCCGCTACCCACATTGGAAGCACATCCTTTGGATAATTTAGCCACTTGAACGCGTTGGTGTTGCGACGGTTTGGAACAAGATCAAAGTTGGTCACTGTAGATTCCTTTATTTTTTATAGGCTACGATCATACCGTCGCGCACGGGCGCAAGCGAGACGATCCAATCGAGGTCAGTGGTGATGCGCCGCGTAAATTCGCGCACGCCTTCGGTTGCGGGGGAGATGTCTTTTTTATCGAAGATACGTCCGCTCCACAGCATGTTATCAATGATGAGCAGCCCGCCGCTGCGCAATTTCTCTTTGATGACCGGCAATGAATCTGGATACGCCTGTTTATCAATGTCATTAAAGATAAGATCAAACGGACCGGATTCTCCGCGCAGAGTTTCAACCGCCTCCGCAATATGATACTGGACAAGATCCGCGAAGCCCAATTTTGTCAGATGTTGATTCGCCATCCTCGATAGATCCGCATCCCAAACAGTGTGATGCACCACGCCGCCACTGGATTCTTTTACCGCTTTTGCAAACCATGCGGTGGAATATCCATACCCGGATCCAAGTTCAAAAACCGACTTTGCGTTGATCATCCGCGCCAGCTGATAGCAGTAATATCCAGCGGCTGGACCAATAATGGGGAAGTCATGTTTCTCCGCGTATGCTTCCATTTCCTGCATTTCATTTTCACGGGCAGGGACAATCGATGCCAAATAGTCCTGTACAGATTGATATGTTAATTCGCTCATGGGGGTACCTCCAAAAGGATTTTACTTTACACGCTCTGAAAACGCAGACATAAATTTGACATAAACTTGTCATATCAAAGTGAGGTGAAAAGGATAATAATCATTTATGTTTTTCGGCCCGAGGAGATGTTATGAAAAGGTTTTGCCTCATTTATTTTTGGCTCGCTCTACTGGTTTTCAACTTGGCGTGTGCCAGGTTTATTCAACCCGCTGCAACAGACCCAACAATCTATAACAGAATTACCATTGTCGGAAGTCCGCAGTTTGTTGTGCAAACCCACGCAGCGCTGACGTTGTTGGAGCGAAATGATACCGAGGCGTATACCAGAGTTCAAACTTATATTGGCATCATCGAGCAGGGTAAGCACAGCGGCATGTGGGTCTGGGAATCTCCGCCGCGTTATGAAGTAGGCGACACTACTGCATTTTTTAGCGTCACCTGGTACGCATCCACCATCGCGCACGATGCCACACATTCCGAGTTATACACCCAATATCAGCTCGCGCATCCGGGAGAGCCTGTACCGGAAGATATATTCGGCGGCATAACCATTGAGCGTTTTTGCAATACCTATCAACTGGAAGTATTAAAACATATCGGCGCGCCGCAAACCGAAATTGACTACATGGCAACATTGGACGGCAACCATTGCGATGTTGACCACGATGGAGATTGTGATCTAAATGATTACCAGCATCGTGATTGGTAAATATAACGCGACGTACTGTAATTCCAAATCTAAAACCGGCTCATTTTGCGCGATGGCGCTGTGATAAAAACACTCTCACTGCCAACCCTGACGCTTCAGGCACTTTGGACAGGAGATTTTCTCTGATTAAAAATAAGCAACCCCAACCCCATCCCCGCACTCTACAAGATTTAAAAAAATCGTTTTCCAACTTAACATCTTTTCACTTTTTGGATACACCTGTTTTAGATTTGGAATTACACTGCCCCTTGACCGGTGTATAACTATACAGTAAAATCACGCCCGCTCAAACAATGCCTTCGTAGCTCAGTGGATTAGAGCGCTTGCTTGCGGAGCAATAGGTCGCGCGTTCGAGTCGCGCCGAGGGCACTGAAAGTAAAACTACCCCCATATACAGGATGTACTGTCACTTGTGACTGGCACAATCTATATATGGAGGTAGTTTTTCATGTCTACAATACCCACTGATAAAAAGCAACCACTTACCTCGTTCTCGTTTGCTTTGCATGATGCTTATGCTGACTTCACCTTGTCGCGTCAGGCCATGCGTGTCTCACCCACCACCATCACATTCTATAAATATACAGCCGGCTTCTTTGTAACGTGGCTTGAACTCCAGTCAATTGCTACGCCACAAGAAATAACCGCGCGCCACGTTCGCGCCTATCTCGCAGAATTGATCGCGCGTGATCTATCCGACTGGACATTGAACGGACACGCCAGAGCTATTCGTACATTGCTAAAGTTTTGGCACATTGAAAAATATATGGATAACGCTGTGAAATTCGATATGCCAAAGATAGAAAAAAAACGTTTGCCAGTTCTTACTGCAAATGAAGTAGGGACTGTGCTAAAAGCTTGCAGGTCGGCGCGCGATAAATCTATCATCCTTCTTATGGTAGATACTGGCTTGCGCCGCAGCGAAGTTATTGCACTAAACTGGACTGATATAGACTTCACTACCGGACTGGCATTAGTGAAGCGCGGCAAGGGCGGTAAAGCGCGTTCGGTAGTTATCGGAGCGACATCACGTCGCGCTTTACTTGCTTATCGCAGGACACTTACCAAATTCACAGAAAATGCGCCACTTATACAATCGCAAGATGGCACACGTTTTACGGGTGACGGTTTCACACAGATATTCAGGCGAATTCGCGCTAAAATCGGCATCCATATCACGCCACATAGTTTACGACGCACCTTTGTTATTCTGTCACTTCGTTCCGGCATGGACGTGCTGCATCTTCAGGCATTGCTGAGACACTCCACGTTGAACATGGTACAGCATTATGCGCAGATGATAGATGAAGACTTGCTGCAAGCGCATAATGTCCATTCACCAGTGGACAATTTGCTAAGACTGACAAGTAAATCATAGGCCATCAGCAAACAAAAAGACGGCGCTTATAACAAAG
>VFKN01000139.1 GCA_009885525.1 Anaerolineaceae bacterium
AATTCATGGGAAATATTTGCGACAAAGTTTGCTTTCATTTGACTTAACTCTGAAAGTTTGTGCAAGGCTTCATCCAATTCAGCGGTGCGCTCTTTGACACGCTGCTCCAGATTACGGTTGGCTGACTGCACCGCAGAACGCAATTGGATCAGCTGCTCGGTAATCACCTGGTCGAGTATCTCGCGGTCAAGCAACTTGAGTTCCATCAATGCCTGCCCCAGCAAACATTGCCTGCCTAACAAGGTTTGCTCGTATTGATATGCAAGCGCCTTTTGCAGATCGTTTTCAGAGATCAGCCCTTTTTGGATGATATATTCGCCCATGCGAGGGATGAGCATTTCAGGAGTGAGTTTAGGAAGAGTTTGTGTCATAGGTTATTTATTTTAAATCTATTGTAATACCCATTCTCCATTTATCATTGTTGATGATGCGTTTATTTTCAACAAGTCATTGGGATTAATGGAAAAAATATCTTCATCCAGAACGATCAGATCGGCAAGATAATTTTCGGCAAGCTGACCGAGGCGATGCTCCGCATTGGCGGCGTAGGCTGCGCCTTTGGTGTAAGCGGATAATGCTTCGTGGAGAGTCAATTTCTGTTCGGGGTACCAGCCCGCATCATCGGGGGAGGAATCGGCGCGGCGGCGCGTAATCGCGGCGTGTAATCCCAAAAATGGGTTGGGAGATTCAACCGGGGCGTCCGATCCAAATGCGAGCGGCGCGCCGTGATCCAATTGAGTCCGCCACGCATACGCCAGCGCGGATCTTTCTCCCCAGAAGCGCTCAGCAGCGTACATATCAGATGGCGCGTGGATTGGCTGCATAGACGCGATCACGTTGAGTTGGGCGAGGCGCGGCGCATCATCGGGATGCAGGAGTTGCACATGCTCGATGCGATGACGCAAATGCGGCAATCCTTTTTGTGTTTCATATTTGCGAAGTTGTTCGTAAGCGTTGAGGACTTCATGATTGGCGCGATCACCAATGGCGTGGACGGTCATGCTCAAGCCGACATCGGCGGCTTTGCGGCAATGCTCGAAGAGTTCTTCGCCATCCATGTTGAGAATACCTTTGTTGTTGGCTTCGCCTTCATACGGTTGGAACATGGCGGCAGTATGCGGGCCGAGCGCGCCATCCATAAAGGCTTTGACCGAACCGATCCAAAGCATGTCATCACCGAAGCCGGTGCGTAAGCCGAGTTGATTCGCCTGCTCAACACTGTCCACGGGGATATTTTTATTTACACGTAATTTTAACCTGCCCTGTGAATGTAGGTATTGCAATGCCATGAATGAATCGCGGCGGTCGAAATCATGCACGCCGGTTAATCCCATCTTCCAAAAAATAGGCTGGGCTTTTTCAATGGCTTTTGCGAGATGTTCCATTGAAGGAACGGGCAGAATATCTTCAACCAGCGCCATGGCGCTTTCGAGCAGCGCGCCTGTTGCGCGTCCGCTGCCATCGCGTTGGATGACTCCGTCTTTTGGATCAGGTGTGTCATTGGTGATGTTTGCGAGATTCAACGCGGCTGAGTTTGCCCACGCCGCGTGTAATGATTTAGCAGTCAAATAAATGGGGTTATTTGGCGCAATGGTGTCAAGTTCGCGGAAAGAGGGTAAATCATTCGAGTCAGACCATTCATTATGATTCCAGCCGTGACCGAGAATCCATTCACCAGGTTTTGCACTTTTAGCGCGTTCCGCGACTCGGCGTAAACACTCCGCTTTTGTTTTTGTTTCGCAGTCAATCTTCTCGAGGAATAGCGCATAATATTTGATGTGCAGATGCGCGTCGGTGAGTCCCGGCAAAATGGTTTTGCCTTTCATATCGATTTTTTCCACTTTGCCATGCGCGAGGGATTCGAGTTGATCCTTCTCCCCTGCCGCGATGATACGCCCGCCCGCGATCAAAATGGCGGAGGCTTTGGGTTGAGATTCGTTGAGGGTGTAGATGTTGGCGTTGTAAATGAGTTTCATAGTTTGATCTGCGGAGTCCGATCTGCTCCAAGTTAAGTTAACTTCTCAATCAATGCATCCAGTTCTTCACCGGAGTAATAATAGATGGTGACCGTGCCGCCTTTTTTGCCGTGCTTCAACGCGACCTTGGTGCCGAGGCTATTTTGCAAACGCTTTTCAACATCATTAACATCCGCGTTTTTGCCGGGCTTCTTGGCTTTGATCGGTTTCTGCCCCGCGAGTTTGCGAATCAGTTCTTCAGATTGGCGCACATTCAACGAGAGATTGATGATCGTTTGCAGCGCGGAGGCTTGCGCCTTTTGCGTGGATAATGCCAGCAACGCGCGCGCGTGACCTTCAGTAATTAGCCCATCCACCAAAGCCTGCTTGACCACATCTGCAACGCCGAGCAGCCGCAAAGTATTTGTCACAGTCACGCGATTCTTTCCGACGCGTTTTGCGACGGCTTCATGCGAGAGTCCAAACTCTTCGACAAGTTGGCGATAGGCTTCGGCTTCTTCCATTGCGTTCAAGTCTGCGCGCTGTACATTTTCGATCAACGCGACTTCGAGCATTTCCTGATTATTCGCCTGCCGAAGAATCACGGGGACAGTTTTTAATCCCGCGCGCTGAGAAGCCTGCCAGCGGCGTTCCCCCGCGATGAGAACAAACGTCCCATCTTTGGAAGCAGTGACGATCAGCGGCTGGATGACTCCATGCTCGCGGATGGACGCGGCTAAATCGACCAAATCATCTTCCTTGAAATGGATGCGCGGCTGACGCGGATTCGGTTTGATCGCATCCACGGATACTTGCTGCACACCGCCCCCGCCCGTATTTTGCACGGGTGTAGACGGCGTCTTCCCGCCGGTGGGAATGAGCGATTCCAATCCTTTGCCAAGTCCTGTTCGTTGAGCCATAGTTGTTTCCTTTTACTACCGAATTATATTTATCCCCTTGCTATCCTGTGATTTCTACTAATACTTCACCAGATTTAAATGGCATAAAGCGTCACTGCTTGAATATCTTCCATTTGCAAATCCGGCAACTCTTCCAGAATTTCAACAGGACTAAGCCCAGCTGCCTGCAATTCCAAAATATCAATAACGCGTATTCGCATTCCACGAATACACGGACGTCCTCCGCATTGGTTTGGGTTAACCGTAATTCTTTCAGTAAGATTCGTTGTCATCATTTTATTACCTCAACAACAAAGTTTATCATCTAAATGCGACACGCGAAGTGTATCGCGTTACACTTTCACGCCATCACTCTTCAATAATTCTTTTGCCAATGCCCCATATGCCACCGCGCCAACAGACGTGGGCGCATACACAGAGATCGGCAATCCATACGAAGGCGCTTCGGCGAGGCGAATGCTGCGCGGTATGATGCTCTTGAATACCTGTTCGGGGAAATGACGATTCACTTCCGCGACCACATCAGTGGAGAGATTGGTGCGGCTATCGAACATGGTCAGTACCACGCCGCGCACGATCAACTCTGGGAAGAGTAATTGGCGCACGCGTTCAATCGTCTGCGTGAGTTGACCCAAGCCTTCGAGCGCGAGATATTCGCATTGAACCGGAACGATCACGCCGTTCATCGCCGCCATTAAACCATTCACAGTTAAGAGTCCAAGTGAAGGCGGGCAATCGATCAGGATGTAATCATAACGATTGGAAACTTGCGCCAGCGCTTTGCGCAAACGCATTTCGCGCGCGAGTTCATCCACCAACTCCACTTCTGCGCCGGCCAATGAAGGCGAAGATGGCAGAATGGATAAGTTCAAGCGTTCGTTCAGCAAAATATAAGTGGCAATGTTTTCTTCGCCAAGCAGTGCTTCGTATGTTCCGCCCTGCACGCTCAACTTATCCACGCCCAAACAGGATGTGGCATTGGCTTGCGGGTCAAGGTCAACCACCAGCACGCGCTGACCGAGCTGCGCCAAATACGCGCCGAGATTAATAGTGGTCGTAGTTTTCCCCACGCCGCCTTTTTGATTCACAAGCGTATAAATACGCGTCACAGTAGTACCTCCATCAAACATTCTTCGACTTCCTGCAAAGTAGGAATTCCATTTAGCCCAATACGCATGACCGAACGCGCGGCAAGTTGAGTGGCGAAACGCGCAGCCTCCCACGGGTCGCGGGTATTATACAAACGCGAGAAAAACGCCGCGGCAAAAATATCACCTGCGCCGGTTGAATCAACTTCATCCATCACAGGCGGACGAAAGCGGCGGCGGTCACCGTTCCAATACAGCACCACACCCGCCGCGCCTTCTGTGAGGCAGAGAATCCGCGTGTTATGCGCCATCTCTTCGACGAGTTCGGCAGAATCCTCTGCGGACAAGTCGCGGTTAATATCTTCCACGCTCATCACCACTGCGCCCGCGCGATTTAAAATCTGCGCGCTATTTTCCCATTTGGATGGAGATACGCGGCCTGATTCATCCCACGAGCGCATCCAGCCTTGCGGGGTGATTCCCAACAGCGAGCCGGATAAATTCTCAGCGAGCGACGCGTCCAATTCGCGGGCAATAGGCGCGAGATGAATGATCGGCGCGCTACGCCAAACCTGCGGGATGTGATCCAGCAAAATCGGCGCGGCTTGGTGATAAAGTGTCTGCGTGCGTCCGTTTTCCGTTTTTATATTTTCAAAGGTTGTGCTGTGTTCTGATGGGACATTTACAAGCGGGATTCCATCCAGCGCGCTGAGAGGCGCGTCATTTCCCGTCGAGGTGACAATCCCCACACGGAGTCCCAACGCGCGCGCAGTCAGCGCGGAGTAGGCAACCGTCCCGCCAAGTTGATTTCCTTGCGGGGTAATATCCACCGCTAAATGACCAACGGCGAGATAATCCACGGGTTGAAGGGAGACGAGTTCCAGCATGGAATGAATTATACCGTAGGGGAATGGATTAAAAAATGTCGCCGCTAGGATGAGGGGGGCATCCTAACGACGACGCCCAGAGTATACACCAATTTGTTTAAAAAGTGCAAGGAATAAAAAATCTTGTTAACTCACCTTACGCAGAAGAATCACTCCGTCCATCCCGCACGGAGATAAACCTCCGTGCTACTATTACGAAGCCTGCTTCGCAGGCTGAGCCGCCGAAGGCGGCTTCGTAAAAATAGCCCCGACGTTTACGTCAGGGCGGCATTGGCAAAAATGAGCGCTGGCGGCGAAAAAGGGCTTCTGCGTAAGATGAGTTATTAATACGGATATAAAGTCTTTCGAGTAAAATCGCAGTTTCATGAATAAAACAATCCTTTCACGTTATCTTTGGTTCCTGGCTGCCGCTTTGTTGTTCAGCAGTTTGACCTTCCCTAAATTTTACGATATTCCATTCCCACAAGTGTTGGGACCTAAATTTGATTCAATTGTAAAAAAAGGATACATCAATGTGATGGCGAAGAGCAAACCCAAGGTCGTGCTGGTTGGCGATTCGGTGCTTTATTTTGGCATAGATCAAAAACAACTGACATCACAATTAAATATCGAAACATACAGCATTGGCGTTCCGGGCTCTGCATCGGCGGTGTGGTATTTGACCCTGAAGAACATGATCCTAGATGTGGATGTTCCGCCAAAATATGTGGTCATCTTTTTCCGCGATACGATGTTGACACTCCCATCGTTCCGCACCACGGGGCGATACTTTGAACTGCTCGATGATTTTTCCGGTCCGCGCGAACCGCTGGTGACAGATTTGGCTTTCATCAATCAAATGTCACCGCTTGAAAAAATAGCGGAGAAATATTTTCCGCTTTATAGCGCGCGCTGGGAAATCCGCAACCGATTGGATGCGCGTTTGCGTTATGGAACCTCATCCGCGCTGCTGGATTGTCCCCAGCCATGCACCGATGATGCGCTAAATTCAATCTTCGGTAAACAAGGCGTGGATATTGTGGCGCTCAACCGCGCGGTGGAAGATTCGCAACAAAGTTTGTATACATCCGCTGCTTTGAATTTCGAAAATAAAATTGATCGATCCTTCCTGCCCGCTACCATTCAAAAAGCGCAGGAGAACAACATCCAGTTGATTTTTGTACGCACGAAGACACTCACCTACCCTGAGTATGCTTCGGAGCCATTGGCATTACGCAATTACATTCAATCGCTGGGCAATTATCTATCACAGCAGCAGGTATTATTTTTGGATCTCGCGCACGATGAAAGAATCAAGGCGGAGTATTTCTCCGATACGCTGCATTTCAACGCGGAAGGAAAAGCCGCGTTCACGAAAATATTCGCGGAAGAATTAAAACCGCTGATAAAATAAATTTTTAGAGGTCTGATAAAATGAATCCCATGTCAAACGAAAAAGAATATTTCCCAAAGATCGCAATGTCCATCGTTGCCCATCCTGATGATCAGGATTTTGGCGTTTCAGGTACGCTTGCCAAATGGGCAAAAGCAGGCTCCAAAATTATTTCCGTGCTGATCACCAGCGGAGACTCTGGCTCGAACGATGTCACCAAGGGCGCGGAATATAAACCCGTGCTCGCAAAACTGCGCGAAGCGGAACAACTCGCCGCGAATGCCGTGCTTGGAATTCAGGAGACTGTTTTCCTGCATTATCCCGATGGAGAACTGGTCGCGGATATTAAACTCCGCAAGGACCTCACCCGCCTGATTCGAATCTACAAACCGGACGTGGTCGTATCCGGTGACCCGACGGGCTGGTTCTACGGCAACGAATATATCAATCACCCCGATCATCGCGCCGCCGCTGAATCTGCTTTGTACGCGGTGTTTCCATCTGCGGGAACCAGACTCATGTTCACCGATCTGCTTGAAGCGGGATATGAACCGCACAACGTCAAACGCTTATATATTCACGGCGCGGAAAAACCCGATACATGGGTGGATATCAGCGAAACAATCGACACCAAAATCGAAGCGCTGAAAAAACACATCAGCCAGGTGGATACACATGATGTAGATTCATGGATGCTCGATTGGGCAAAAGAGGCGGGCAAAGAAAAGGGACTTGCCTTTGCCGAGAACTATAAAGTGATGATCCTGCAAAAAGAAGAGGATAAAAAATAAGTAAAACTTTTGCCACAAAGCGCACAGAGTCGACTGAGGTTTTAAAAGGTTTTCTCTGTGCGCTTATAACTACCCAGCCATGTCATTGCGAGGAGGGCTCTTGCTCTTCCCGACGAAGCAATCTTGGCGAGGAGACTGAGTAGTTACGTGCGCTTTGTGTCTCTGTGGCAAAAACTTTTAAGGTGACTAGATAGCATGGGATTTACGACATACGAGTTTCTGGTTTTCTTCCCGGTTTTCCTGGCACTATATTGGCTTGGGAAAAACCGCAATTGGAAAAATCTACTTTTGTTGACTGCCAGCTATATTTTTTACGGCTGGATTGCTTCGTGGCACGTTGCGATCATTTTTCTTTCAACGTTGATGGATTACTTCCTCGCGCTTGGCATGCAGCGCTGGAAACCTAAAGCCCGCCTGTTGATGTGGATCGGCGTGATCCTGAATCTCGGTCTGCTGCTGTTTGCAAAATATTATTTTTTCTTCAACACATCTTTGGCAGGCTGGTTAAGTCAAACTGGATTAGGCGGCGATATTTTTCTCATGCGCATTATCCTGCCGTTGGGACTTTCGTTCTACATCCTGAAAAAGATCGGCTACCTGCTGGATGTGCAGCGCGGAACATTCAAACCCACCAGCGATTTCATTGCATACGCTGCGTATGTTTCATTCTTCCCGCAGGTTTTATCCGGCCCGATTGACCGCCCGCAAAAACTCCTGACGCAACTTTATGAACCGCGCGCATGGAAATCTGAAAACCTGTACAACGCCTGGCCATTGCTTGTGATGGGGTTCTTCAAAAAACTCGTCATCGCCAATACCGTTCAAGTGATCGTCGAGCAAATCTTTGAACTTGCCGAACCTTCAAAGATAATTCTCATCGTGGGCGGACTCGGCTTCGCGCTTCAGATCCTCGCGGATTTTTCATCCTACACCGATCTTTCGCGCGGACTTGCCTTCCTCCTTGGGCTTGAAACCACAGAGAATTTCAATAAACCCTATTTATCGCTTACACCCGGCGAATTCTGGAACCGCTGGCATATTTCGCTTTCATCCTGGCTGCGCGATTATATTTTCTTCCCAATTCGCCGCGTGCTGCTTAAACAAAAAAAAGCCATACCCGATATTCTGATTCAATCCATCCCGCCGCTGGTGACCATGTTCGTCAGCGGACTGTGGCATGGCGTAGGTTGGAAGTTCATCGTTTGGGGGTTGTATTACGGAATATTAATTGTCGTCTATCAGCTGCTCGGCGTGCGCGGAGATTGGAAGCCGCAGGGCGCGATCAAACAATTCTTCGCGTGGCTGATTATGTTTTCGCTGATCGTCTTCGGCTGGCTGATCTTCCGCGCTGTTTCACTGGATTGGCTTTGGAATGTGCTTATCCACTCACCGCTCTACCGCAACACCAACGAGTTGATCGCGAGTTTTGTCCTGTTGGTCATGATCGGGTTCTATGCGTTACTGCTGATCATCAAATCACTGTTGGATCGTTATGCTTCAAACTATACGAATCTATACGCGCTCTATTATGTCGGCATCACGTTGATGACCATCGTATTTATAAACTCATCCTCGCCGGATTTTATCTACTTCCAGTTTTAATATCCGTAATCATCAAAACATTAACCAGCCCATCAACGCAGCAGCGAGCGTCATCGTAACATTATCAATATCCTTATAATGCAGAGACTCGATCAACGTTGAAACCAAAGCAATTAAAGTAATCGGCACAAGATAACCTGTGAACGGAGCAGGGAAAACGCCAAAAGTCACATACACAAAAAGAATCAAAGCGGAGAGTATCCACCCGCCTACAAAAACGCCCAACGAACCCGCCACCGATTTTTCCTGACTCCACGGAAGTTTTGGAGATGCAATTCGCCGTCCGACTACATCCGCGATACCGTCACCGCCGCACATCATCATCAACGCGACAATGCCAACCGGGGAATCTTTCCAGAATAAAATGGTCAACACCACAAACATGATTCCATAATACAAAGGTCCGCGCAAAATTTCTTTTGCATCGCCCGTGCGCGACATGGCTTTGACGGAAGCATCATCTTTCATTACGCCAAAACCGATCAAGGCAAACTGCACCGTAATGGCAAACGGCACAAGCGCAGCCAGCCAGCGCGCAGAGGGCGAATTATCAAAAAGGAACCAACACAACACGAACAGCGGTCCCGTGCCGATGTGAATATACTTGCGGCTAAGTTTGCTATCCAGCCAGCCGCGATGCGCGATGAAATCCATCAAGCGCAAAAAGACAAGCGAAAGTGTAAAAGTGATAATGAGGGCGATGTAGTTATTCAAGTTGATCTCCTGAAGTTTTATAGGTAAGGGTCACATGCTAACATAAAACCCATTTAGCCCCAAAAAGATATTCACTCTATGCTAAAATCCCTTCATGGAATTTGACGTATTTACACTACTGCCCGAAGTATTCCCCTCCTATCTTGAAACCAGCATCATCAAACGCGCCCGCGAGCGGAACTTGATCAACGTGCGCGTGCATAATATCCGCGATTATACGCACGACAAACATCACATGACCGACGACACTCCCTACGGCGGCGGCGGCGGAATGGTGATGAAACCCGAGCCCATCTTCGAAGCGATTGAAACCGTTTTGGGTGCAGAACCGAACCTCCCTATTATTCTCCTGACTCCGCAGGGACGCGTCTTCGATCAAAACGTCGCGCAGGAATTATCGCAGCATCCGCGCCTTGCCATCATCTGTGGAAGATATGAAGGCTTCGATGAACGCATCCGCGAGCATCTCGTCACAGATGAAATCTCCATCGGCGATTATGTTCTCACCGGCGGAGAATTGCCCGCGCTGATTCTCATCGACGCGATTGCGCGCCTGCTCCCCGAAGTACTCGGCGACCCGACCGGCGCGCAAGACGACTCCCACGCCATGGGACTCCTCGAATATCCCCATTACACCCGTCCACCCGAATTTCGCGGCTGGAAGACGCCCGATATTTTGCTCTCAGGCGATCATGCCAAAATAGATAAATGGCGCCGCGAACAGGCATTACTGCGAACTTTAAAGAAGCGCCCCGACATGTTGGAAAAAACGGAATTGAGCAAAGCAGATTTGAAGTTTCTTGAAAGTCAAAAGTAGGGAGTTCAAGTTGCGAGGTATACGTTTTGGATTTATTCTGGCGATTGTATTTTCAAGCCTGACCGCTTGTCTGCGATCATCAGATTGTTCCCGCGAGGATGTCTTCTGCGCGGGGTTGGTGACAGATACACTCGGCATTGAAGATCACGGCATTAATCAAGATGCGTGGGCAGGCTTGCAAAATGCCAAAGCAAATGGGAGCGTTGACCAGATCGCATATATTGAATCTGTAGATACGCGCGACTATGAAAAGAATGTCGCCTACTTTGCGGAACGCGGATACGATGTGATCATTACCAGCGGTGTTGGTCAACGCGACGAAACGCTGCGCGGCGCTGACCTTTATGCGGATGTCGTTTTTGTCGGTATTAACCAACCTCAAAAAGAAACCCGCCCGAATCTCATCCCCGTTACATTCGCTGAAGACCAAATGGGATACATCGCCGGAGTAATGGCGGTGCGCGTTACAAAAACAGGCAGCGTGGCTGCGATTTGTGAAACCTCAGGCATTGATGCGATGTGGCGAACTTGTGAGGGATTCCGCGCGGGTGTGAACGCTGCGCGTGCAGATAAGGCTGTAAAGCTGGCTATCATCTATCACGATAGCGGTGACAGTGAAAAATTATTCATAGATGAAACCTGGGGACATGACACTGCGCAGGATTTAATCAAACGCGGCACGGATGTGATCTTTGCGGCGGGCGGAGTGACGGGGCAAGGCGCATTGCGCGCGGCGATTGAATCAAAAATCAAGGCGATTGGCGCGGAGCGGGATCAGGCGGCGGTGTTGGAAGAATCCAATTCGTGGGTGATCACATCGGTGTATGGGGATGCTCAAGCCGAGGTGGAGAATATTACGCGCTTATTGAAGGGCGGGAATATCAGCGGGCTGAGTCCAAGCCGAATTAAATTTGTGCCTTTTGGGCCGAAAATCCCCGAAAACTTAACACAGGAAATTAATGGGATATTAACGAAGTTATGGAACGGGAAGATCAAAACGTTTGTCACAACAACGAAGCCATAAATGCACAGGCTTGCACAATCATTTGAGTGGCTTTATACTTGTTTTGTCGTAAGGTTATGCTAAAAAGCGAACCTTCAAAAATTTACTCTTCTGAGGAGAAGAAAAAATGAAAAAACTGTATTTTGTTATGGCGTTAGTAATCATCGCCTCGATGGTTCTCACCGCCTGCGGTGGCGCTGCTGCTCCCGCTGCTACTGAAGCCCCTGCTGGCACTGAAGCTCCTGCCGCAACTGAAGCCCCTGCTGGCACTGAAGACTGCGCGGCAGAAGAAGTATTCTGCGTAGGTCTCGTGACCGATGTAGGTAAAGTTGATGACAAGTCTTTCAACCAATCTGCTTGGGAAGGCGTTCAAAAGTCCAAGGAAGATGGCGTGGCTGATGTTGTTCAATACCTCGAAACCACCGATGCCAAGGATTACGCCAAGAACATCTCCCAGTTCGGCGATGCCGGCTATGATGTGATTGTGACCGTTGGTTTCGCTCTCGGCGAAGCAACCGTTGCCGCTGCTGCAACTTATCCTGATGTGCGCTTCATTGGCGTGGATCAGTTCCAGGCTGCTGACACCGCTGGCGTGACCGGTTTGAACTTCCCCGAAGATAATGCTGGCTTCCTCGTTGGCGCGCTCGCCGCGCAGATGAGCAAGAGCGCTCATATCGGTGGTGTGTTCGCTACAGACTTGGTTCCCCCCGTTTGGCGCTTTGGTGAAGGCTATCGCGCGGGCGCTCTCTACATCAACCCTGATATCAAAATCGACGTTGTGTATCACAACGATGTGGGCTTCGACAAGACTTTCACAGATCCCGAATGGGCAGCCAATGCAGCCAATGCAATGGTTGACGGTGGCGTGGATGTGATCTTCGCTGGTGGCGGCAAGACCGGTAACGGCGCTGTCGTTGCGGCTGCTCAACGCGAAATCTATGCAATCGGCGTTGACACTGACCAATACTTCACCCTGCCCGAAGCTGCTCCCCGCATTCTCTCCAGCGCCATGAAGTTGATCGTCCCCGGCGTTGCTGAATTGGCCGCAGCTGCCAAAGATGGTTCAATCGCAGATGGCAACTTCTTCGGTCAGGCTGGCTACGCTCCCTTCCACGATTTGGATGGCGACGTTTCCGCTGAAATCAAAGCCAAGATGGAAGAGATCGCCGCTGGTTTGCTTGATGGTTCCATCAAGACCAACGTTGCTCCTGTAAAGCCGTAAGGTTTTAGTTCTCATAAGTAAATGGGAAAGAGGCTCCGGCTTCTTTCCCATTTTTTATTTATAGCGCGGTCTTGTTTGATATAATTGGGACTTACGCAAGACACGCCCTCATCCCCAACCCTTCCCCTTCGGGGGAAGGGAGTCCCCTCTCCAACGGGAGAGGGCTAGGGTGAGGGTGCATCGCGCAAGCCGTCTTGCGTAAGTTCTAAAAATGAAAGCTATCACATTTCAACTGGAGCAAGTATGCAACCAGAAAAACAAGAAAAATCGTTAGTCAGACAAGTTCTGCAAGCCATTTTGGACGCCACTCTGGTTCCATTTCTGGCGATCTTCACTGCTGTATTGATCGGCGGGTTGATCATTAAGATTGTTGGGGGCGACCCGTTTGTAGCATATAAAGCCTTGCTGCAAGGCGCATTTGGCTCCAAGAAAGCCCTAAGCGAAACTGCAATTTGGGCAACTCCTTATATTTTTGCAGGACTGGCAGTTGCCCTTGCTTTCAGGGGCGGATTGTTCAACATCGGCGCGGAAGGACAACTTGCCTTTGGCGCTGTTTTTTCGGCGTTGATCGGGTATGCGCTGCCCGGCTGGCTCGGCTTTGACCTGCCATTTTACATCCACCTGCCGCTGACCATTTTGGCAGGCGCGCTGGCAGGCGGTACTTGGGCAGCAATTGTAGGCGCGCTCAAAGCATATACAGGCGGGCATGAAGTTATCAATACGATCATGATGAACTACATTGCGTTGAACATGACCTCGTTTTTGGTTGGCGGCATAATGAAGGATAAGAATCCGCTCAACGTGATCTCACGTACGCCGCTCATCGCGGAAAGCGCGCGTATCGCGCCAATCTTTGACGGGCTGCGTATTCACTGGGGGTTTGTCCTCGCGCTGGTAATGGCTTTCGCTGTTTGGTGGCTGCTTAACAAAACCACGCTTGGGTTTGAGATCCGCACTGTGGGGTTGAATCCCGACGCTGCTAAATATGCCGGGATTAACGTGAAGCGTATCATTATCATCACCATGCTATTTTCCGGTATTCTGGCGGGGCTGGCAGGGTCTGTGGAAGTGACTGGTTTAAACTATCGCCACGAATTGGGCTTCTCATCGGGCTATGGCTATGATGCGATTGCAATTGCACTACTTGGGAAATCCCATCCGCTGGGCGTAGTGCTGGCATCTTTTCTTTTTGCGGCCATGCGCAACGGCGCAACGCGGATGCAATTCATGACCCAATTACCAGTTGACCTAATCTCCATGATACAGGCGCTGATCCTGCTCTTCGTCGCAGCCGATGCGATCGTGCGCTACATCTATCGCATCAAAGTAAAAGGCGAACGGGTTGTACTCACCCGCGGTTGGGGAGGCTAGGAGAAACTATGGACTGGAAACGTTTTGGTTTTATTGCCCTGATCATTACAATTCTTTTCGGCGCGGTGGTGTTGGTGGGTCAATCGCAACAACGTCCGTTGCTGATCATCACCAGTATGCTGGCAACGACAATTGCCGTAGCCACACCGCTTACACTTGGCGCGCTTGCGGGCGTTTACTGTGAACGCTCCGGCGTGGTTAACATCGGTATTGAAGGCATGATGCTCTCGGCCGCGTTCTTCGGCTGGTTCACCGGCATGTATCTATCCAATGTCTACCATTGGACTTTAATGCCAAGTATTCTCACTGGTACGGTTGTTGCAATCCTCACCGGCGCATTGATGGGGTTGCTGCTGGCATGGCTCTCTGTCACCTTCAAAGTAGATCAGATCATCGGCGGAACGGTCATCAACATTTTGGCAGTCGGTCTGACGGGCTTTCTCAACCGCCAGTTATTCTTCGGAAAGACCAGTCTCTTCGGCGGCACAGTGCCCAGCTCCCCCGGCGTATTCTCCGCGATCCACCTCCCCATCACTGAAATATTCGCGCCGCTGTGCAAAGGCGGAAATATTTGCCTTGAAAATATCAACGCTATTAATCGCGTTTTTGATCAAAAGCCGATTGCATGGGCTGCGATTATCCTCGTGTTTGTTTCACATTATGTTCTGTTCCATACGCGCTGGGGATTGCGCACCCGCGCCGTCGGCGAACATCCACGCGCCGCAGATACGGTTGGAATCAACGTTGAAGGAATGCGTTACGCCAATGTGATTATCGGCGGCATGATGGCAGGCTTGGCAGGCGCATACTTCACAATCGAATCCATTCCCTCATTTGAACCCTTGATGACCAACGGACGCGGGTTTATCTCTCTCGCTGCGATGATCTTCGGGAATTGGACTCCCATCGGAGCGTGGGCAGCCGCGCTGGTCTTCGGTTCATCTCAGGCATTGCAGATCAACATGCAACTATACAGAGATGCTATTCCTCCAGAGTGGTCGTTCCTGCAACAATCTTATGTGGTCGGTCTGACGCCCTACATCCTCACCATGCTCATCCTCACCGGCATCATCGGCAAAACCACGCCGCCCGCCGCAGATGGCGTTCCTTATGAAAAATAAAAATATTTTTAACACAAAGGACACTAAGGTCACAAAGGAAGAACCTTTAGTCCTTATTCGTACAACTTCGTGTACTTTGTGTCCTTCGTGTTTAAGGTTTTTTAGGAATCTACTATGACTGAAAATAATATCGTCCTTGAAGCCAAAGGCATCACCAAACAATTTCCCGGCGTGCTTGCCAGCGATAACGTCAATTTCGACTTGCGCAAAGGCGAGATCCATGCCCTGCTGGGAGAGAACGGCGCGGGCAAAAGCACGTTAATGAATCTCATTTATGGATTGCATAACCCCGACAAAGGCGAGATATTCGTCAACGGAAAAGCAGTGGTTATTCACTCCCCCAAAGATTCAATCGCACTCGGAATCGGAATGGTGCATCAACACTTCATGCTCATACCGGTTTTCGACGTTGCGGAAAACGTCATGCTCGGAGATGAAACCACCAAACGCGGATCGCTCGACCACAAATTTGTCGCGGATCGCATCAAAGAAATCTCCGCGCAATACGGTCTTGATGTGGATCCAAATGCGCTGGTCGGCTCTCTGCCCGTAGGAATCCAACAGCGCGTCGAGATTGTTAAGACTTTATATCGCAATGCCGAAATCGTCATCCTCGACGAACCAACGGCGGTGTTAACTCCGCAGGAAGCGGAAGACCTCTTTCGCATTATGCGCGATCTAACCGCGCGCGGCGTTTCTATTATTTTCATCACACACAAACTAAAAGAAGTGCTCGCCGTCGCAGACCGCATCACCGTCATGCGCGCGGGACGCGTGATCAACACCGTTACACCAGCCGAAACTGATTCGGCACAATTAGCCAACATGATGGTCGGGCGTCAAGTTATTCTCACAGTAGATAAGCAAGACCACAAAGCCGAAAATGAAATCCTCAAAGTGGAAGGATTAACTGTCCGCGATCAGCGCGATCTTGAAACCGTTCATAATGTTTCATTCACTGTGCGCGCCGGGGAAGTGCTCGGCATCGCCGGCGTGCAAGGCAACGGTCAGACTGAGCTCTCCGAAGCGCTGACGGGGCTGCGCTTCCCCACCGGCGGAAAAGTCACCATCGCCGGGCGCGACCTGACAAGCAAATCGCCGCGCATCATTACGCAAGCGGGACTTGCCCACATCCCCGAAGATCGCCAGCGTCACGGATTGGTGCTGTCTTATAGTATTGCCGATAACATGGCGCTTTGCGATTATTACTATCCGCCATTTAGTCAACGCGGTGTCATGCAGCCCAAAGCATTGGATGAAAATGCGCGCAAACTCATCAGCGAATACGATGTGCGCACGCCTTCTCCTTTTGTCAATGCGGGCAAACTCTCCGGCGGCAATCAACAAAAAGTGATCGTGGCACGCGAACTCAGCCGCGAAAATGTAAAACTCGTCATTGCCAACCAACCCACACGCGGATTGGATGTCGGCTCGATCGAATACATCCACAGCGAGATCATCAAGATGCGCGACCGCGGCATCGCCGTGCTGCTCATCTCTGCAGAGTTGGATGAGATCATGGCGCTCTCAGACCGCATCGCGGTGATGTATCGTGGTAATATCGTGACCATCATAGAAACGAAAAAGACCAGCCGCGAACAACTTGGCTTATGGATGGCTGGCGCACACGTAGAACACGCATAGATTGTTATCTTTCGTAAAACAAAAAACAGGAGTTGCAGAAACTCCTGTTTTTGATTCTTATCAATATGAAATTTTATTTTTGTCTTTTAATCTTTACGGTAGATTCACTACTTAACGCATGAATGGCAACCAGTGTAACATCATCATCCTGCTTTGAACCTTCCTGATATTTCTTCAAGGTCTCAAACAAATGATCACAAATCTGTTGTGCATTATTATGGTTTAGTTCACTCAATTTCTGTTTGATGCGTTCAAGACCAAAGACTTCGCCTTCAGGATTGCGGCAGTCTGTCATACCGTCTGTGAAGAGCAGCAAAGTTGAACCGTGCGGCAACATGATGTCACGCTCATCAAGTGTGACTTTATCCCATAAGCCAAGCGCCATACCGGGACTGTGAGGTATGCGTTCCACTGTTCCATCCGCGTGCAGCAACAACGGCGGTTCATGTCCGGCGCGGGCATAACTGAACATGCGTGTTTTTAGATCAAGAATTCCGTACAGTACCGTCACAAACTGTGTTGATTTTTGCAAACGGGTGATATGACGATTCACCGCCTGCATGACTTCACCCGCAGACATGCTGATATCCGCTTCAGCCATGATGAGCGCATGAGCGCGCGCCATAAAGATGGCAGACGGCACGCCTTTATCGGCAACATCACCGATCACAACGCCAATCTGATTATCTTTAAGCACGAAGACATCGTAAAAATCACCGCCCACCTGACGGGCAGGCAGGATGCACGCGCCGAAATCAAACTCATCCAGACTGGGCAATTCATCGGGCAGAATACTTAATTGAATTTCAGCAGCAACCTGCAACTCACGTTCGAGGCGCTCTTTTTCGATCAATTGCGCCTGCGCGGCTTTGAGCTCATCATACGCAGTTTGAAGCTGCTTGTTCTTTTTCGTAAGATCGAGAAAGGATTGTGTATTGGCGGCGTCCAAACGCTGACTTAAAACATTCACCATTGCAGACAAAAGTTCGGGATGCTTTTTAGTTAGGTCAAAAAATTGGACGCGGCTCATCGAAAGCAAAGTGACCTGGTCACGCGCGCGTGCTGTTGCTGTGCGATGACCGCCCGGCAGGATGAGACTCATCTCTCCAAGATACTCACCCGCCTGCACAAGGTTAAGCATCATTTCTCCTGTCAGCCCTCCCCCCATCAAGACTTCAATGATTCCGTCTGTCACTATACAAAAATGTTCGCCAACTTCGCCCTCACGAAAAAGGATCTCATTGGGAGCCAATGACTTCACTTCCAACGTAGATAAAATTTCATCCAATTCCTGTTGGCTAAGGCTGGAAAAAAGGGGAACTTTGGAGAGGAGGTTATCTGTCATGCTTTACCTGTGGTCAGATCCATCACTTCTTTGCCAGCGAGCTTATCTTGAATGCGCTGTGCAACAAGGTCTAAATGATTCGGCTGGTTAACGTAATCAAGGTCGTCAGTTTGAATGGTGAGGACAGGGCAAAGGTCGAATACGTTGAGCCATTCATCATAAAAAGAATCAAGCAACGCCAGATACTCGGCGGAGATGCCTGTTTCAATATTGCGCGCGCGCTTACGGATGCGATCCATCAGCACAGGCACAGGCGCTTTGAGGTAAATTAACAAATCGGGGCGCGGCAATCCATTGACAACCACGTCAAATAATTGGCGGTAGGCATGATAATCGCGTTCACCCAAATTTCCCATGTGATGCAGGGCGCGCGCAAAGATATGCGTATCTTCGTAAATGCTTCTATCCAAAATAGCGGAGCGTGCGTCACGCGCAGCTGCAAGATATTGGTCAGCGCGATGACCGAGGAAGAATATCTGCAAATGGAAGGACCATGCGCGCATATCCGCGTAAAAATCGGGGAGGTAGGGATTATCCGCTACGGATTCAAATCCGGTCCACCAGCCGAGGCGCGCGCCAATCCGCTCGGTGAGGGCAGTCTTGCCCGCGCCAATATTCCCAGCCACTAAAATTAAGTGTTTCGCCATAAGAATTGTATTTTATCATGTAAAGTTTATATGGTTTCCAGCGCAGCAATTCTCATTATCAGTAGATCACGAAAACGTAGTAACGACTTCAGTCGTTCGGCTAAAAAGCGACTAAGGTCGCAACTACGAAGTCTTTTCGTGAAGTACTGATTATGAAAAACCTATATCCACAGATTGCACAGATTTAGCAGATTTTTTCCTTTCAATCTGCTAAATCCGTGGATGAAAAAAACCATACTGAGAATTGCTGTTTCCAGCGTATCTTTAATTCTTTAACCAACATTAAATCGGATAAATTTATAAACAAGATTGTTGTATACTTAATAGCATGAAAACAAAAATCTTCTCCATCGCGATCATTTTGGTCGTAGTTGCTTTGCTATTTTCATGCGGAACGAACAATGAGCAAACCGGTGCTATTGATACGGATGCGCTGCGCACCGCGGCGGTTTCCACTTACGCCTCATCCCTGACCGAGACTGCAGTTGCGATTCCGACAATTTCCCCCACCCCGACGATCGAGCCGACATTCACGTTCACACCCACCGCCACCGGCGAGTCCTCGCCAACGCCAACAAAAAATCCATGCTATGAATTGTTATGGATTAAAGACCTCACCATCTCTGATGGAACGGTGATGAAATCGAACGAAGTTTTCACAAAAACGTGGTTGGTGCAAAACAATGGCGGGTGTGCCTGGGCGCCTGGTTTCACGTTCAGTAATGTCGGCGGCAACCCGATGAACGCCAAAGTAGTAGTACTCAACAAACCAATCCCTGTCGGATTGAAATATGAAATTTCAATTGAGATGGTTGTTCCCAGCGGTATATATGGCCTCATCCAAAGCACGTGGAGCATGGCTTACGAACCCGACATGTATTTTGGCGACCCGCTTACGGTCAACATCATCGTGGAAGACCCTAACAGCCCGACAGCGACAATTACAGTCACCGCCACACCATAAGCATCAGAAAAATTAAATCAAAAAGCGGATGAGATTTTCTCATCCGCTTTTTGATTTCAACTAAATTCGTAACTACACAACTTGTTCGTTTTTCTTCTTGCAAATACAGACCCTAAAGGTTTTCTCGGCTATCAACTGTCGTGATGTGTAAGACTCTCCTGCCAGATGTGACCAAGGTTAACGGAAGAAACCTTTAGGGTCTTGCCCTAGCAGTTATCTAAATTCCCGCGTTGCTCAAGATCGCGGATAAATTCGAAAGAGCCGCGGTAAGGTCCGGATGCGTGACTTCAAAATACTCAATAGAACGTTCAATGCGCTGCAGGACTGAGGATACAGGCTTCTTCGCTTCGGCGCGCTCCAATAATTCGGTGATATCTGTGGAGAGATCGCGCAAAAGTTCCTGTTCCTTTTCATCCACACTTTCAATTCCTTCGATCTCCTTATGTAATTGTTCAAGCAGTTGATTAAGTTTTTGATCGTCCATGGATACCTCTCTTTGATATGAAGGAATATTTTACCTATCTATATTTTACAACGTTTTGACCGCACATGGACTCCAAAGTCTCCCCGACTTTGGAGCGCGCCGCCTATCCCAATATCGCACGATCCGCTTGCTCAATCTCCTGATAGATTTTTTTTACTTCCTCTTTGATCTCAGTGGATGCGCTGGGAGTCATCGAAATAAACTTAATCATGTCACGCGCCTGGCGCAAGATATTTTTTACATTTGCAATATACGAAAAATCGTTACGCCCACCTTCAAGCGGGACTGGAACTTCACGTGCTTGTTGAATAAATTTACGGGCGCGGATAATACGTTCCGCGGCGGGAATCAGTTTTGCCATATTTTTTTCTCTCCTTTGAACAGGATTCTACATCCTTTTGCAGGCAAATTCATAATGTCATAGTTTTATAAGAGTTCATTTTTCCCCGCATTTTTTATCTTATAATCAAAAAATATGACCACACGTACCAATGAATTCTGGCTTGCAGATCTACGCAGCACCGGCGAGACGCACGAATCGGCGCTCCAGGATCTGCGCGATATCATCCAAAAGGGATTACCCTACGCGCTCACCCGCTGGCTTTCATCAGACAACCCGCTCTTTCAGCCGCTGGTCGAAGAGGTGACGCAGGAGACGCTTCTGCGCGTATTGGATCAGCTCGACACTTTTGAGGGACGCAGCCTGTTCACCACCTGGGTACACAAGATCGCGATCCGCATTGCGCTGACCGAACTGCGCCGCAAGCGCTGGCGGGATGCCTCGCTCGATGAGCTCACCGAAAACGAGGACGCGCCTCCTCCTCCTGGTCTGCTGGCTGATTCACAGGCATCACCCGAAACTTCCGCAGAGCGCTCCGATATGTTCGTGCGCGTCCGCCGAATTTTGGAAGAGGAACTCACCCCCAAACAACGCGAGGCACTGACCCTGCTCGGCTTGCAGGATATGCCCATGGACGAAGCCGCCAAACGGATGAAGACCAACCGCAACGCGCTTTACAAACTTCTACACGATGCCCGCCTGCGATTAAAAAGACGCCTCGCCATGGAAGATCTCACCCCGCAAGATTTGCTGACCGCATTTGAAAGCAAGTAAGATTAACATTATATTAATCATCAAACAATTAGTATGAACATAAAAAGTCTCCTTCAACGTATTCAAAATACCTTTAACCCGCAAGAAGAACTTCAAGACGAAGTGGTGGTCAAATTCCTGCAAGTCCTCGAAAGTATCCGCGAAGAGGAAATGTCTTGCAGTGAAATGTATGCGCACATTGATGAATTCGTTGAAAGGGAAGTTAATTCAAATGATGCGAAAAAGATCATGCCGCTCATCCAGGAACATATTGACATGTGTCCCGATTGCTGTGACGAATACGAAGCCCTGCTCAGCGTCCTGGAACATACAAAAGAATAAAAATGCAAAGACCCTAAAGGTTTTGAAAACCTTTAGGGTCTTTTTTTGTAACTGCTCAGTCATGTCATTGCGAGGCGGGCTTTTGTTCTTCCCGTCGACACCTGCACTGCGCCAAACGCAGTGCGGTGCAAGTGAGCAATCTCTGCCATCAGGAGACTGCTTCGGCTAAAACCAAGCGTCGCCCTGAGCCTGTCGAAGGGAGCGCCTCGCAGCGACATAATCGCGTGTGTAACGGATGGCTGAGTAGTTGCAAGATTTCGCTTGAAACCTGAAAATGGTCGTATTCATTGTCGGATGATAACCAAATAGGAATATGTGGAATATTTCCAGTAAATGTATTCATCAGCAAAAGGGCGAACAAACCCTTTTGCCACGGAGTCACAGAGGCGCAGAGTTTTATCCTTTTTTTTCTCTGTGTCTCAAAAAATGTTCGGGTTATTCCTGACCAATACAATTATTTCCAATAAAATTTATTTTTTAAAAGATGGTCTTGCCATGAAGGAAAATATTATGAAACACCCCCGATACCGGAAGCCCACTCCTGTGGTTACATTTTCCATCGTCAGCTTGCTGGTCACCGTGATGATCGCTGGCGTTTTAGCGGTCTATATCCAGCAGGAGCTGGAACAGCTTGCGCTTCGTCAGGCTGCCGAAAGCGCTGCTGAGCAAGTCGAGCTCTTCCTTAATCCAAACTTGGAAACCGCGGATTTGGCCGGCCCTCTTACCCCGGCTCGCTACCAGGAAATCGCGGCCCTGATGGAGAAAATCCTCAATGATCAACATATTGTGCGCGTCAAAATCTGGAACCGGGATGGGCTGCTGATCTATTCAGACGAAAAAGAGTTGGTTGGGCGTTACTTCCCGATGCAAGAGGACCTTCAGGAGGCCTTGGACGGCGGGACGACGATGGCCGTTTCTTCTTTGGATAAAGCGGAAAACGTCCTCGAGAAGGGGCGCTTTGGCGCGCAACTGCTGGAAATATATGTTCCCTTGCGTATTCATAACTCACCCCAGATATTAGGCTCCTATGAGATTTATCATGATATGGTGGTTGTTGGGCCGCGCATCGCCGCAACGCGAAGTTTCGTCTGGGTCAGTATCACCTTGGGATTCTCGCTCCTATATGGGGCGCTGGTTATCCTCGTGTTCGGGGTGTCGCGCCAATTGGCGCGTAGTAACAGCGAGAATGAGCGATTATATGAAGAGACCAAACAACAACTGGCCGAACTTAAAAAAGCGGAAGAAGCTCTCCAGAAGAGTGAGAAGCTGCTCGAGCAACGCGTCGAAGAACGCACCACCATCCTGGCGGATGCCTTTGAGTTCAGTCAGGAAATTGTCAGCCAGCCGGATTTCATTAATCTGGTTGATTCGGTTACGGCGCGCGCAAAAAACTTAATGCATGCAAAATCTGCAAACCTTTGCATGTTAACTCAGGATATGAAGCAACTTAAACTGACATCGCAGAAAGGGAATTCCTTCGCTGCCGATGAGTCTGATCAGCCTCTCCGAAACGAATTGCCGATAGGCATTCTAACTGGGATTATAGACACCGCCGCTGAAGTGGGTAGTATTTGTGTAAATCATCAAATGCAGATCTCCGAAGGTTGTTTGTCGGCTCCGTTGTACAACGGAGACCGCATTATCGGCGCTATTTGCGTTACGCGTGATAAGAGCCTGCCCTTCACAGACATTGAAAATCATACGCTCAAGTTGCTGGCCAACTCGGCGGCGGTCACAATTGCAAATATTTGGCTGGGAGAAGATTCCCGAAAACAAGCTGAGTTGAATGCCACATTAAATGAACGCCAGCGCCTGACCTCTGAACTGCATGATGAAGCCGCCCAAACAATGGGACTGCTAAATTTGAAAATCGGCGCGTTGGATGATCTGCTTTCAGACAGCGAAAAAGAGACGGTCTCCGCAGAGCTGGAACAGTTCAAGCAATTGGCTGGAAGGGCGCAGGCGCAAATGCGCATGGCTTTTAGCGGCATGAATACTTTCGTTGCCGAAAATAATCATGATATTCGCAAGGAGTTGACCGACTGTGTTACGGAATTCAGTAGTGCAAACGGGATTCCTGTTGAGCTGATTATTGACGATCTGTCTGCCCTGACCATCCCTGTCCTAATCCAGAAACAAGCTATGTATATCTATCGCGAAGCGTTGACCAACGTGCGCCGTTATGCAAATGCCAAAAAAGTGCAGGTACAACTGGAAAAGGTGAACGGCGGGATTCAACTCATGGTTAGCGATGACGGCCGCGGCTTCGATCCCAATCTTTCCAAAAGCGAGCACCATCTCGGGTTGGCGGTGATGCAGGCCCGCACGGAAAGAGTCGGTGGTACACTCTCCATCGAAACAGCGCCCGGCGCCGGGACAAGAGTGATTGCGAATATTCCCATTTTGGCGGTTGCGCCGGCTATTTCGAATGAGGTCAAATAATATGACGCGTGCGCGTATTCTTCTTGTGGACGACCATGAGCTATTCCGTGAAGGCGTGGCAAAGGTGATCAAAAACCAGCCGGATATGGAAGTGGTCGGGCAGGCTGAAGATGGATTGGAAGCCCTGACCCTGGCTCATGAGCTACGCCCCGACCTGATCATTATGGATATTAACATGCCGCTCAGTAACGGTCTGGAAGCCACCGCCTTAATCCATGCCAGCGTACCGGAAAGCATTATCATCATGCTGACTGCTTATGAAGAGGAAGAGAAACTTTTTGATGCCATCAAGGCCGGGGCACAGGGCTATATTTTAAAGTCGAGCAGTCCGGCGGGTTTGCTCGGTGGGATTCGCGGCGCTTTGGATGGGGAATCCTCCATACCACGCAAACTTGCCCGGCAGTTTTTGGCTGAATTTTCGAAGATATCGAAGCAGCCGGGTAATTTAGCCAGCGAGGATACAACTCCCGTCCTTACCAACCGGGAACGTGAAATCCTGGATGTTATGGCCAGCGGCGCTTCAAATCAGGAAATTGCCGATCAATTAGGGATCAGCCTGCAGACGGTCAAAAGCCACGTCAGCAATATTTTAACCAAGCTACAAGCCAAATCCCGCCATCAGGCGGCTGAATTTGGCTTAAAGCAGGGGCTTATCAAGCGTAAGATCTAAAATAGCCGGAAAGTTCCGCCAGTCAATTTAATCCAAATCTCTCTTTTCTTACCCTAAAGTCGATAAATGCTGTCTACTATGGTCGGTAAATATTACCTACTTTAGTCCATGCGTATTGTCTACAATAGCCCGTATGGGAAATACGGGCTATGTTGATATTATAGGTGCATATAACAGTGCAAACAGCTATCTCATGTTATGTATGGCAAGGTCAATCTGATACTGCACAATTCGGTGCTGATTCTTGCCATTGTCGGCACCGATCTCGTTGTGCATGGATCGGCGCGATCAGGTAATGTGGCGCCGAGGTAGGAAATTTCAATCCAACCCCAGGTGCTGTGCAGCCAGCAGGATGTTGACCTTCATTGAACAACCCGGTCAATAGCCCAACGACTGTGACTGTCTTTGGAACTGTGAGGCTGTAAAACGTAACATTACCAACTGTGGGGCGGCGTCTAGTCCGTCCCCACAGTCACCAAATCGGTAATCAATAATTAAAGAGGCCGCCCAATGTTTGCGCAAAGTTGGGCGGCCTTCTTTTTCCCATAAGCATGGACTGAATGAGTCTGTCACTTCACGATTTTCTGTTTTACCAGTAACTTTTTACAAGATTGAGCGATTAATGAATAAGAGAAGTTCAAACTCCATTTTATTATTAGAGGTAAATTGGCCATGCTGCACTCAGACCTTGCCCCGCAACGAATTCTTATCTTTGGGTCTTCAATCTTTGAAGAGGGTATCGCGCACTTGCTCACTCAGGGACTCAATTTGCAGGTATCGTGCGCGAAGTATACAAATGAACTCGCGTTCCTGGATGAAGTTGCCCAGAACCGTCCGGATGTGGTCCTGTTGAACGAAACCACCCCGCTGAATCCGGCGTACATTTTCAAGCTGCTCTTTGCACGACCAGACCTGGCTAACTTGCGCATTATTGTCACACGGCTCAGCAGCAACGTGATCGATGTCTACATGTTGCCGAAGCAGGTTGTTGCCAGAAATGGTTACGAGCGCCAGCAATTCAACGTTATGAAGCCAGTTGAATTAGTGGCAGTGGTACGGGGTTAATTGCCTTATCTCCGGAAACATCTGATTTAACTCATCTTACGCAAACACCCCGCAGGCTTCCCTGAAAAAATCCCTTGAATCACTCAAGCCTAAATATTTGTGTATAAATAACATCCCTGTTTTGAACTAAGCGTCTGTAAATAAATAACTTCCCATAGTGTCATGTCATTGCGAGCCGCCGCTCTTGCTCTTTGGCGGCGAAGCAATCTCGGTATTCATGAGGAGATTGCTTTGGGCGAAGAACAAGAGCGCCCTCGCAAAGACATGTTTTAGTTTGGCTGAGGGA
>VFKN01000205.1 GCA_009885525.1 Anaerolineaceae bacterium
AGCAATCTCGGTATTTATGAGGAGATTGCTTCGGGCGAAAACCAAGTGCGCCCTCGCAACGACATGATTTAGTTAAGGGTGAGGGAATTTATATTTTTACGAACCCTTAGTTTGAAATTTTACCCATCACTTGAACCGATCTCGCTAAATTCACCCGTGGCGATAAAGATCGTGCGCTCGCAAATATTCGTTACGCGGTCGGCGACGCGCTCCAAATTATGCGCCACCCACAAGAGCCAATTCGCGCGCTCGATGGATTTTGGATCCTGAATAACGAACATCATCAACTCATGATAAACCTGGGTATAAAGTTCGTCGACCTCATCGTCTTCGAGAGGGATCGCATGCGCGGCTTCCACATCCTCGTTGACAAAGGCTGTCAGCGCGCGGTGGAGCATACTCACGCCTTTTTCCGCCATGCGTGGAACATCAATCAGCGGCTTGAGCAGTTTCTCCTCGCCCATAAGAAGATTGATATTGGCGATTCCCTTTGCGTAATCACCCATACGCTCCAACTCTGAAATAATTTCCATCGTCGAAGCCAGCAGGCGCAGGTCATGCGCCATCGGCTGCTGCGTGGCGATCAGAATCATTAATTGGTTTTCAATGGCAAAGCGTTTCTTATTGACCTCTTTATCTTCAATGATTATTTTTTCAGAAGCCTTGAGGTCACGCTTCTTCAACGCCTCCACTGCGCCGATAATGGCATGTTCCACCATACTGCCGAGCAGAAGCACTTCGTCTTTTACTTGTTGAATTTCGTTCTCAAATGTTTTTCGGATCATAATAAAACCTCACATGAATTAATAACAACGCGACTTTGATTATTTTACTACCAACGAATCCCTTTTGGCATAATACCCTGCTCCGCCAGCCAAAGGCGCAGACGCGCTTCGATCTGGTCGCGCACACGGCGGGTGGATTCAAGCCGCGTAGAAACCTCAAATTTAGCGGGATCGTCAAAAGACCAGTGATGATGTTCACCCATGCCCAAAAACATAACGGGACAATTTTCTTCTGCATCCGCGCAAACGGTGATGACATGCGCGAAGACCTGCCTGCCAAGATATTCCATCACGGATTTTGAATACTGACCCGCGATGTCGATTCCAACCTCGCGCAGCGCTTCCTCAACCTCGGGCAGGATTCTGCCCTTCGGATCTGTCCCCGCGCTAAAAACCTCGAAGTGGGAATCTGCCAGCGCACGAAGCAATCCTTCCGCCAGTTGACTGCGGGCGGAGTTGCCGGTGCAAAGGAAAATAACTTTTGATTTGTTCATGGTTTCTCCGTTTTAGGTAAATAGGTAAACAAGTAGACAAGTAAACATGTTTACCTGTCTACCTGTCTACTTGTCTACCTTCCTACCCAAATCTTCCCGTCACATAATCTTCGGTGCGCTTGTCTTTGGGACGTGTGAATATTTTCTTCGTATCGTCAAATTCGATCACGCCGCCGGAGCGTTTATCATCGATCATCATCATGGCAGTGTAATCCGAAACGCGCGCGGCTTGCTGCATGTTGTGCGTGACGATGATAATCGTGTAATTTTTCTTCAACTCCTGCATCAGTTCCTCGATGCGTAAAGTTGAAATAGGATCAAGCGCCGAAGCGGGTTCATCCATCAGAATGATATCAGGTTGAATCGCAATCGTGCGCGCAATGCACAAACGCTGCTGCTGTCCGCCGGAAAGTTCATAGGCGCTCTTCTTGAGTTTATCCTTCACTTCATCCCAAAGCGCCGCGCTGCGTAAAGACTGCTCAACGAGATCATCCATATTCCCTTTGAATCCGTTGATCTTCGCGCCCCACGAAATATTTTCATAAATAGATTTTGGGAACGGGTTCGGCTTTTGAAAGACCATGCCGATCTTGCGGCGCACCTGCACGGGGTCAACATTTTTGCCGTAAAGATTTTGTCCGTGCAAAAGGATTTCACCCGTGACATGACTGCTCGGCACAAAATCATTCATGCGGTTAAACGCGCGCAGCAACGTAGACTTCCCGCAGCCCGATGGCCCGATGATGGCGGTGATCTTTAGTCTTTCAACCTTAATGTTGACATTGCTCACGGCAACAAATGAACCGTAATGAATTGAAAGGTCTTTGGTTTCGATGGCGTATTCTGGTGTTTGATTATTTTGCATTTTTTACTTCCTGTCAAAGAGACCCTCACCCTAGCCCTCTCCCAAAGAGAGAGGGAAAAAGACTCCCTTCCCCATCGGGGGAAGGGTTGGGGATGAGGGTTAATATTTTCTCTGAAAACGATTACGCAACAAAATGGCGGTTGCGTTCAAGGTCAATAACAAGACCATGAGGATAAGGATCGCGCCCGCAGCGATCGCGTGGAATTCAGGCTGTGCGCGTGTTGTCCATTGATAAATTTGGATTGGCAGTGCGGTGAATTTGGAGAACGGTCCGCTCGGGTCAACGCTGATGAATGTGGACGCGCCGACAATGATCAGCGGAGCGGTTTCGCCCAGCGCGCGCGAAAGCGCGAGAATGCTGCCCGTCAAAATGCCCGCGATGGAATTCGGCAGAACGTGATACCAGACCGTCTGCCATTTCGTAGCGCCGACTCCGTACGCAGCTTGGCGCAGAGAATCAGGCACGGCTTTGATCGCTTCCTGCGCGTTGATGATGATCAGCGGCAGAACCAGCACGCCCATCGTCAACCCCGCAGAAAAAACCGTGCGCCCGTTTGAATCTGTGACGCCAAAAATACTTCCGCTGGTGAGCGGTTCCAACACACGCACGAAGATTGCCAATCCCAACATGCCGTAGACAATGCTCGGCACGCCCGCGAGATTATTGATGTTCATTTGAATAATATTCGTGAACCAGTTCTTCGGCGCGTATTCCTGCAAATAAACCGCCGCGCCGGTACCAATCGGCAAAGCAAAGAGCAGCGCGATTCCCACCAGCCATAACGAACCTAAAATCGCGGTGCGGACTCCGGCGAACTCTGCCTTCGATGACATGGGCGAAGATAAAAACTGCGGTGAAACCCACGAGCGGAATTCCACCTTTGCTTTGGGATATTTTTTCGCGGTTTCGGCCTTGATCTCCGCGCCATGTAAAATCGAATCGGTCATTGACCAAATTTGTTTGGTATCCAGTTGAACAAGACGCTCAAGAAAAAGAGAATACAAATCCGCCTGGGAGCGCGCCTGCATGGGTTGTTCGCCATCCAGTTTTTTGTATGCGCCGGAAGAAAGTTTGGATTTAAGAATGGTCAGCAATTCTTCTTTTGATAATTTTTCCAATGGCGTGGATGTGAACGTGGCGGGGTCTTTTTTATATTCAAAAGCAACATAGCCAAACGCGCCGTCAATCACGGTGTAGATCAACGCCATCAAACTGATCAGCGCGACCAGCAGCGCGGACATGAAAATTGCCTGCCAGATATTGGCAGTGCGATAACGAGTGTTAAGCGAAGCGCGAAAAGATTCGTCCTGGGGATAATGGTTGTTTGTGTTCATAGTGTGTGTAAATAGTAGACACGTATACAGGTAGACAGGTAAACATGTTTCCGTGTGTACTTGTCTACCTGCCTACCTCTGTACCTACTCATACCTCTCCCTAAATCGATTCACAACCCATTGGCTGACGAGATTCAAAACCAGTGTCACCAAAAATAACATGAGCGCAATCGCAAAAAGCGAGTTGTAATCAATTGAGTTGTAGGAAAGATCGCCGCCGCTGATTCTCGCGATGTGTCCAGTCATCGTTTCTGCGGCTTTGAATGGGTTGAATGTGAAGTTGGGTCCCGAACCCGCCGCGATGGCAACGATCATCGTCTCGCCGACCGCGCGGGAAATTCCGATGATGAATGCCGCACCGATGCCGGATAACGCGGCGGGCAAAACAATTTGAACGCTGGTCTCGAATTTGGTTGCGCCCATCGCGTATGCGCCTTCGCGTAATACGCGCGGAACTGCGCTGAGCGCGTCTTCGCTCATGGATGAGATCAGCGGCAGGATCATGATGCCCATGACGATTCCCGCGGAGGCCATGTTATACACTTCCACTTTTTCACCGAAGATGGATTGCAAAAGCGGGGTCATGAACAGCAGCGCGAAATAGCCGTAGACCACCGTGGGGATTCCAGCAAGGATTTCGAGGACGGGTTTTAACGCGGATCGCGCGCGCGGGGAAGCATATTCGCTTAAGTAAATCGCCGCGCTGAGTCCGAGTGGAAGTGATACGAACATCGCGATCAAACTCGTGATGAGAGTCGAAGTCACAAGCGGCCAAATTCCGAAATGTCCAATTCCTGGCTGCCACGTTGTGGTTCCGAAAAATTTTGCAAAGGTCACATCTGGATTTCCGAAGAAGAGCCAGGCTTCCTTGCCGAGTTCGTACACAATAGCGAGTGTGGTGAAGATAGACAAAACGCCCGCTAAAAATAGCAGGCTTTGAATGATGCTTTCACCGGGGCGCGGTTTTTTAGTGAGGTCAAAGGATCGTGATTGATTCATACTAACTTTCCAACAAATTATGAAGTGACAGTCACCTTATGGGTGACTGTCACTTTTGATTTATATTACTTTGCTACTGCGGCAGTCCATGCATCCATGGAGGCTTTCAAGTCTGCTTCGGGAGCGGGGAAGTAACCAATGTCGGTGATGTTGTCGTTGACATTATTCAAGTAGAAATAAATGAACGCGGCGACCTGAGGTTTCTCTTTGAGAATGTTTGCATCCGAGTAGATGAAGATCGGGCGTGAGATGGGATAAGAGCCATCGTTGACGGTGGCTTCGGAGGGTTCAACACCTTCCACGGCTACGGCTTTCAACGCGCCGGAATTCTCGGAGAAATAAGCAAAGCCGAAGTAACCAATGGCGTACTTGGAGCCTTCCACGCCTTGAACGAGCACGTTGTCGTCTTCAGAGAACTGAGCGCCGGCAGCGCCAAGCAAAGCGGCTTTGCCAGCAGCGATATCAGGCTTGCCATCTGCGTTGAGATAGAGCGGAGCAACAACTGCTTCGTTGAAATAATCGAAGGTGCCGCTGTCTGCGCCGGGACCATAAACCTTGATGTCTTCGGCTGGGAAGGCGGGGTCAACTTCATTCCACTTGGTAACTTGAGCGGTGAAGATCTTGCCGAGTTGTTCCTTGGTGAGCGCGGTGATGAAATCATTTTCAGCGCTGACAACTACGGTCAAAGCATCGGTACCAACGCGGAAGCCAATCGGCTCGCGGGGAGCGGCGAGGGCTTTGCAGGCTTCCACTTCGCTGTCCTTGATGGCGCGTGAAGCATTGGAGACATCGGTCTCGCCGGTCTTGCAGAAACGCTCGAAACCCGCGCCAGTGCCGATGCTGTCCACGGTCACATTGCCAGCGAAACCTTCCTGTTGGAAGAGTTCAGCCATGCGCTCGGAAAGCGGGAAGACGGTGGAGGAGCCAGCGGTGGCGATATCGCCGGTAACCGCGTCGGGGGCATACATTGCCATCGTGTCATCAGCGGGGGCGTCAGTGGCTTCGGTAGCAGTAGGGGCTTCCGTGGCGGGGGCTTCGGTAGCAACAGTTTCCGGAGCAGCAGCTTCGGTCTGGGCGGCAGGGGCGCCGCACGCGGCGAGCATGAGGCTGATTGCCATTACGACAAAAAATAACGAACGAATTGTTTTGGACATTTCTTTTTCTCCTATGATTTATATTACGATGGTGATTTTATACAACAGTGCTTAATGTCAATGGAAGGATAGGTTAACATCTTGTTAAAGGTTTTTCTGCGTAACGCAGGCTTAAGCCTGTGTTACGGCTCTCTAACCATCGCGGGCAGCGAGAACAAAGACATTTCAGAAGGAAGTCTTTCGCGCCATTCCCATGTGTTGAGATCAGAGATCGCGCGGTATGCGGTCAGGTCAAGGTGAAGCGGCGTAACAGAAACATAACCTTCAGACAGCGCGCCAATATCGGAACCCGATTCGGGCAGTCCGGTGGGCGCATCGCCGCCGATCCAGTAATAGGGACGTCCGCGCGGATCAATGCGTTCATCGAGGCGGCTGTGATACACGCGCAATCCCTGGCGGGTAATGCGAAAACCTTTGATCTCTTCTGTCTTCAAAAACGGCACGTTGACATTGAGCAAGGTATCAGCGGGCAGCCCGTGTGTGATGACGTTTTGCACGGCGATGCTTGCCGCGCGCGCTGCGGGACAATAATCAATCTGACCGACGTGTCCTTCGGGAACTTCGAGCGAAACCGCCACGCCGGGAATTCCCGCGATGACCGCTTCCATCGCGGCGGTGACCGTACCAGAGTAAGTCACATCATGCCCCAAATTCGCGCCGACGTTAATGCCCGAAACGACCAAATCGAATTTCTGTTTGAAATATCCGAGCATGGCCAGTGAAACGCAATCGGACGGCGCGCCATCACTGGCGAATGCCTGCGTTCCATCTTCCAGATGAAACTCGCGCAGGCGTAAAGCGCGATCCAATGTCTTCACATGCCCGCCGCCCGACCAGTTCCGATCTGGCGCGAGGATGGTCACGTCGCCGAGTTTTCGCATCTCTTTCGTAAGCGCCAAGAGTCCCGGCGCAAGCACGCCGTCATCGTTTGTAACTAAAATTTGTATTGTCATTTTTTACCTGTTTGTATTTTTTATTTTACTGCCCGCTCTAAATAAAGCGGGCAGTGTTAAAAAGGAGGAAGAATAAAACCTATGCGCGGTTTTGCTTTCGCAAATACTCGCGGCGTTTGCGAGTCGCATCCATAGACACGACTGTTATAAATGAGAACATAAGGATTGATGTAATGATCGTTTCCATGCCTTCATCATACAACGGGGTTGTTATTCTCTATTTAAGAGCCGGTTAACAATTGGTAAATGTTTTCCCTGCCAAAACCATAACCTGTTGTTAACAATGTTTTCATCTACTTCCATATAATTGCCCAATCTTAAAAACATAGGTGAATTATTATGGAACTCGAATTTAGTGAATTAAATAACAGCATCAGCCTGATCAAACTAACCGGCGAACTGGATATTATCGGCATGGGGCAAATCGAAACGAAGTTCGCGGGTTATTGTTCGGGAGACAATGTCCGCGTGATTGTGGATATGTGGGGCGTGAGTTTTCTCGCGTCCATTGGCATCCGCCTATTAGTCATTAATGCAAAATCGATTGCCAGCCGCAACGGTAAAATGGTGATCTTGAATCCATCCGCCGATGTTTTAAATGTTTTAGAAATCACAGGTATTCCCGCCATCATCCCCATCTATTCACAACTTGAATCCGCAGAAGCAGTTTTGTTGGCTAAATAAAAATCCGCGCCACCGCCTGGAGATTGCTCAACTGCACTGCACGTTTCGCGGCAGCGCGGTGCAAGTGTCTGGCAGAAGAACACTGCCCTCGCAATGACGGGTAAAATATCCCCATGAATAAAACTCCCTTTACCCTCACACCCGAATACCGCGACTATGTCTGGGGCGGAGCGAAACTTCGCCCCGAAATTGTTCCCACCGCCGAAGCGTGGATCGTCTTCGCGGGTAACCGCGTCTCTTCTGGAATTTACGCCGGCCGTGTTCTATCGGATTTGGCGCAAGAATTCGGCGCGGAGTTGCTCGGCACGCGCGCAGTGGAATTAACCGGGAAGCGTTTTCCATTACTGGTAAAAATCCTTGATGCCGCGCAGTGGCTTTCATTACAAGTCCACCCGAATGATGAGCAGGCAAAAAGACTTGAGGGCGCGGAGTTTTTCGGCAAAACAGAAGCATGGCATGTATTGGAAAATAATCCCAATGCAAAATTAATTGCAGGCATGAAACCCAACATCACAGCTGCAGCGCTGGCTGATGCGATCAGGAATGGAACGATTATTGATCTGGTTGAATCTGTGGAAGTAAAAGCCGGGGACACATTATTCATCAACCCGGGCACGATCCATGCGCTGGGAGATGGCTTGCTCATTTATGAAGTTCAGCAAACGTCGGACTTGACCTATCGCGTTTATGATTGGGGACGTCCGCAAACGGAGACGCGTAAATTGCATATTGATAAGGCCCTTGCGGTTTCAGACCCCAATGCGCTTGCGGCTGTTGTCTCCGCGCCACAGATGGATGATGGCGAAGCAAAAATTTTGACGCAGTGCGAATATTTCAAACTGGAGACAATAGCGGTGGAAGAAAAATCCGCGACGCTGGACACGGGCGGAGAATCTTTCCACGCGCTGACGGTGATCGAGGGGCAGAGTCAAATTCGAGTTGAGGATGAAGCGTTTATCCTGAATAAATTTGAAACGATTTTAATTCCCGCCATCTGCGGCGCGTATCACATTGAGCCATTAAAAAGATCACGCCTGCTCAAAGCAAGCGTGTAAAAGTTGTTTACTTCATCCAGTAAGAACGTTATTCGTCGATACAGACACGACGGGGATCAGAATCAGAATAGAGGTTCAATGACCGTTGCTGCCGCCGTTAATATCCACTCCAGATATAGGTAAGTTGACATCACGCAATAATTGTTGATGTGATCGGAGCACAGGCTCAATGAGAGAAAGAGTCTTCGCGTCATCCGCAAACTCCAATTTGGACAGCGCCTGCTGATAACTATTTGCTGCACCAGGACTGAGCTCGGGGTTATTTGCAACAGCAATCCACTCATTGAGGCGGCGATTAGCAAGAGCAATATCTGCAGCAACCGGGTCTGGCGTGAGAGCTCGCCAAGCGGATTCACTTGTCAACTTCCATCTATAATAAAAGTCACCGGGCAATACAGACTGGGCATGAACTGTCCCTGTAACAATAAGAGCGCCAATCAACATGGCAAAAGTCAGCGCCATTCGCCATGAGAATCCAACACTGCGCGATTGACGGCGCGCTTGAGATCGTATGTGTTGAACCATAACGAAACGAGTGTATGCATTGAATGTGTCTGAATGCATTACATCGTTTCCACGATTTAGAAAAAGCGTAGTCTGCAGGAGCAGGTTTAGCTCCTCTGCATATTCAGGGTAATGTGCCTGGCATTCGTCAATACTGGCAGTGCCATTTGAGAGTCTTATTAGGCAGTCTTCAAATGTCGGGTGAAAGTTTTTCGTATTATTCATATTATTAGCGCCTTTTCTTTCAGGTATCCAGCCAGAGTTTGCAAAGCACGAATTTGCCACACAAGGATATCATCCTTGTGTTTTATCAATACTTTGGTTGGTAACCTAACAATAAACTTCAATACCTCATCCAGTTGTCAACGCCCATTTTGAAAGCGTGCTGCCAACATATCTCATTCCCCAACTGCTTAAGATGCGGAAGGCACTCCACTCTTTTAATTTTCTGACTTTGGTGGTGCGGTTCTTCAATGCGGTGAGCAAGTCTTCTACGCTGCTGCCTTCAAACTCGGTGGCACCGAAGCCGATGGTGTCGATGATGTGCGCGTCGCTGCTGCCGGTGGCGGCGATCTTCAAACCCATTGCGAGGATGCGCGCGTAGTGATTGCTCATACGGTCAATGGATGTGCCATTGTAGGCTTCGATGCCGATCAGTGTTTCGGCGACTTCGGGGTTTTTCAACGCATTTAAGATCGTATCCGCGCTGGCGCTATTCATGCCCATACCGCCTGCCATGGGATGCGCTACCACGCACACGCCGCCCAGCGCGCGGACTTTCAAAACTGTGTCGATCATCGAAAGGCCCGCATCTACTTTTTGGGTGATGAAAAACGCGAGCAGATCGCCCTCGGCGGTTGTGATCTCGATGCCGGGGATGATTTCGATCCCGTAGTGTGACGCGAGACTCATGGCTTCCAGCGCGCCTGCGATTTCATCGTGGTCGGTGATGGCGATCACGCTCAACCCGATTTGCTTTGCTCTGCGCAACACGTCCGGAACAGTGGCTGTTCCGTCGTAACTATAATTTGTGTGAATGTGCAAGTCTGCAAGTCCCATAGTATTTCTCCTTGTTTATTATGAGTTTAGTGTAGCGCGGCATTGTTAAGGACTTGTGAAGATTGCTTTAAGGTATTGTAGGGGTTTTGTTAAAAGTTTCGCCCGCCTTGTATCAAGGCGGGCGAAAAAAATGGGGGGAAAAAAATAAAAACTACGCTCGATTCTGCTTGCGCAGAAACTCGCGGCGCTTGCGAGTTGCGTCAACTGACACGACGGTCGCGAATGAGAGAAAAAGGATTGAGGCTATAATCGTTTCCATAAACACATGATACAACAGAGTTATTGTTTTGGACTTAAGAAACAGTTAACAACTTGTAAAGGCTGCTTGTCAGACAACATTTCACCTGCAAGCGTTGAAAATGACGCGCCCGCACCGCGGAAGTAAAATCCGCTTCACTGAGCATGGACAGTTTATAATGAGCGCGCAGGTCACAAAGGATATCCAATGAATTTATATTTTATACGTCACGCAATCGCAGTAGATGAGGGTACAGAGGGATACAAGGACTCCGAACGCCCGTTGACCGACTCCGGGCGCAAGAAGATGTTCCAGATCGCGAAAGGTTTGATGGCGCTTGGCATCAAGGTAGACCTGATCGTATCCAGCCCGTATGTCCGCGCGCGCGAAACATCAGACACACTTGCGGATGTGTTCAAGGTAAAACAGGAAATCGCCTTCAGCGAAAATCTTGCGCCGTCAGGCGACCCCGATCTTTTGATTGCGGAGATCAACGAAAAGTATTCAGTGGATAATCTTGTCATTGTAGGACACGAACCCAGCCTCAGTGCATTGACGGGTTTGCTTATTGCCAAAAATGCGAAGATGGACATGACCTACAAAAAAGGCGGCGTGTGCAAACTCACAGCCGCCGACTTGCATCACTCGCGCAGCGCAACCCTGGAGTGGTTATTGACCCCTAAAATTTTAGTTGAACTTTCTGAGAAGTAACAATCACCTACGATGGAATAAGCCATGACCCCTGAAACGATAAACTTAGCCAACCCCCACCTTTATCTTAACCGCGAATTGAGTTTGCTTGAATTTCAACGCCGCGTACTCGCAGAAGCATTGGATGAAAATCTTCCGCTGCTGGAGCGTTTGAAATTTCTCACCATCTTCGGCTCCAACATGGACGAGTTTTTCATGGTGCGCGTTTCGGGCATTTGCAAGCAGGTGGAAGCGCGCATTATGGAGGTCTCGCTTAACGGCATGACTCCGCCCGATGAATTTGCCGCGATCCGCAAACTATCGCTGGAGTTGATGAACGAAGCGCAGCATTGCCTCCACAAAAAACTGCTCCCAAAACTGGATAAGGAAGGCATCCACATTTTGGATTATCAAAAGTTGAGCAAACCTCAAAAAGAACGCGCGGATTCATATTTCCACGATGTGGTCTATCCCGTGCTCACGCCGCTTGCGCTCGACCCCGGGCATCCCTTCCCGCACATTTCAAATCTCAGCCTTAATCTCGCCATCGTAATCCGCGATAAAAAGGGGAATGAAAAATTTGCGCGTTTGAAAGTGCCGGATACGCTTCCGAGCCTCATCCCGATTAAGCGATCCTCGGGCGGCGTGCGAAAAGACGGCACCATCCCGCATCATCATTATTTTGTCTGGCTGGAAGAAGTCATCTCTTCAAACCTGCAAAATCTCTTCCCCGGCTTACAAGTGGAAGCGGCATATCCGTTCCGCGTGGTGCGCGATGCCGATATTGAAATTCAGGAACTCGAAGCGGATGACCTGCTCGAGTCGATGCAGCAAAGTATTCGCAAACGCAAATTCGGATCGGTGGTGCAGGTGATGGTCAACGAATCCATGCCCGCGAATATCCGCGAATTGCTCATTGATAATCTTGAGATCAATCCAAACGACATGTACACGCTTGCCAATCCGCTTGGGTTAAGTAGTTTGTGGCAGGTCTATAACAACGTCGAACGGCATGATCTGAAATCTCCCATCTACAAACCGCGCACCCCAAAGGCGCTGAAGAATATTGCGGGGTCGCGCGATATTTTCGAAGCCATTCGCGCGGAGAATATCCTGCTGCATCACCCCTATGATTCATTCAACCCCGTTGTGGATTTTCTCCATGCGGCCGCGCTTGACCCGAATGTGTTGGCGATCAAACAAACTTTGTATCGCGTCGGCTCCAACGCGCCTGTCGTTGAGGCATTGCTCGAAGCCGCCGAACGCGGCAAGCAGGTGGCGGTGCTGGTCGAATTAAAAGCGCGTTTCGATGAGGAGTCTAATATTGGCTGGGCGCAAAAACTGGAAGAGGCAGGAGTCCACGTGGTTTACGGTCTCGTCGGTTTGAAAACGCATTGCAAAATCACGATGGTCGTCCGCAAGGAAGGCGAAGGCATCCGCCGCTATTTGCATCTGGCAACGGGTAATTACAACGCGGTCACTTCGCGCATCTATGAAGATTTCGGCATGTTCACCTGCGATGAAGACATGGGCGCGGATGCGACAGACTTGTTCAACTATCTGACCGGATATTCCACCAAACATGATTATCGCAAACTGCTTGTCGCGCCTGTAAACCTGCGCAGAAAACTTGAAGGCTTGGTCACGCGCGAGATCGAACACGCGCAGGCGGGACGCAAAGCGCATTTGATCTTCAAAGCCAATTCGGTCGCCGACCCAGAAATAATTCAACTTTTATACAGGGCTTCGCAAGCGGGCGTAAAAGTGGATCTGCTCGTGCGCGGAATTTGCTGCCTGCGCCCGGGCATTAAAGGCGTCAGTGAAAATATCCGCGTGATCAGTGTGGTTGGCCGTTACCTTGAGCACAGCCGTTTGTATTATTTTCAAAACGACGGCAATGAAGAGATTTATCTCGGCAGCGCAGACCTGATGCCGCGCAACCTCAACCATCGCGTGGAAGTTGTCTTCCCGGTTGAGGATAAAAAACAAATTCATCATTTGCGCAAAAATGTTTTGGATACCTATCTCAAAGACAACATCCGCGCCTACATGCTCGACTCAAAAAATTCATATAGCCGCGCGCAGAATGACGCAAAAGGTTTGATCGACATACAGGAACATTTGATGAGTTAATAACTCAGATTACGCGCCCAAGCGTGATTCCCTGAGCGTTAGCGAAGGGTCTCTAAGGCAATCGCAGAGATTCTTCGCTACGCTCAGAAAGACACTGCGTAAGGTGAGTTAATAATTCCCCCGTGATGTTTTTATATAATGGGGATTTCAAAATAAAACACGCTGCCCCGTCCTTCTCGACTCTCCGCCCAAATTTTTCCGCCATGCGCTTCCACGATATGTTTTGAAATAGACAATCCCAACCCTGTGCCGGAACCAGTGCGGGACGCGTCCGCGCGATAGAATCTCTCGAAGATTCGGGATAAACTCTCGGATGGGATTCCCGTCCCCGTGTCCCGCACCGCGAACTTCACCACACTCGAATTTAATTCCGCTTCGAGATTAATCTCGCCCCCCGGTTTTGTGAACTTGACCGCATTGTGAATCAGATTCACCAGCACCTGCTCCAGGCGCATCCTATCCGCGCGGATGTTGGGCAACTCACCGCACACAACAGATAACTTTAATCCCGCGCGCTCGGTTTGCATTTTCATTCTCTCCGTTGCAGTCAGTAATAATTGCTGCGGTGATACTGACGCGAAATTTAATTCAACCTGCCCTGACTCAATGCGCGAAAGATCCAATAATTCCTGCGCCATTTGTGTGAGCGCATCCACTTCGATGGAGATTCTCCCCAAAAAGCGCGGGCCCGCATCGGGGTCATTCAGCGCGCCGCTTTGCAGAGTCTCGGTCAATGCCTTGAGCGAAGCCAGCGGAGTCCGCAGCTCATGCGAGACATTCGAGATGAAATCACGCCGCACAGATTCGAGCCGGCGCACGCGGGTTAAATCCTGCACGACCAAAAGGCTGCCACTTTCATGTTCATCGGGGATGACGATCAACTGCAAAAATTGTCTGCGCGCGGGTAACTCAACGGATTCGGTTTGCAACTCGCGCGTCTGCTGGCATCTGCGCCACGCCTCGATGAGCTGATGATTGCGCACAACTTCCGCAACACTGCGCCCCAGCGGGTCACTCACATCAAAAAGTTTTCGCGCGGCGGGGTTGGCAAATTGCACCTGTCCCGCCGAGTCGGCGATCAATACGCCATCGGTCAACTGCGCGAGGAGCGTGGAAAGGCGGGCGTTTTGGGAGTTTAAAGTTGAAAGTTCAAGGTTGAAGGTTGTCTTAAGAGAGGCGATTGCATTGGATAGGTTTTCGAGACTTTTGAAATCGGTTAGTAAATTTTCGGGTTGAGCACGAACAATTTTTGCATAATCATTTATCCGCTTTCTTAAATCATAATATTGCCACCCAACCCAGATGGCGACAAAAAATAAAATAACAGCAACTACCCAAAGAAAAGAATTCATTCCGACTTTTGACCTTCAACTTTCAACCTTTGACCTTCAACCCAACTTCAGCCTTCAAACCGATAGCCCCCGCCGCGCACCGTCACAATGCGGACAGGGTTTGCAGCGTCCTGCTCGATCTTCTGACGCAGCCATCTTACATGCACATCCACTGTGCGGCTATCACCGATGAAATCCCAGCCCCAAACGCGCTCCAGAATAAATTCGCGGGTGAGCATCTGGCGGCGATGTTCGGCAAGGAATAGAAGCAGTTCATATTCTTTTGGTTTAAGAGCAAGCGGCGCATCATTAAGCAGCACTTCGCGACGCGTCAGGTCAATGATGAGGTTATCAAAAGATAATTTTTCATGCGGAGAGTTTGCGTCTTTGGCTTTGCCCATTTCCTCGCGCAGCAAACGCGCGCGTCTGAGTTGCGCTTTTACGCGCGCCATTAATTCGCGCATGGAGAATGGCTTGGTCAGATAATCATCCGCGCCGACTTCGAGACCGACGACGCGGTCGATTTCATCATCGCGCGCGGTGAGCATGAGAATGGCGGAGGACATTTCCTTGCGCAGGACGCGCGCCACTTCGAAGCCATCCATTTCGGGGAGCATAATATCCAGCACGATTAAATCAGGTTTCAGGCGGCGTGCGGCTTCCAGCGCGGAGCGTCCATCGCCCACGGTTTCAACGGTATAGCCTTCTTTTTTCAGGTTATACGCGAGGGTCTCCTGCAAAGAGAGTTCATCTTCAACGATAAGAATTGTTTCAGGCATGCTGGAAAATATACCATAAAGGAAGCCCGTGTCTGTTAATGGGAGGTTAAGAGGTTAATATTTTTTTGCGCGGTATCTAACTAAAAATCCTCGGCAGATTTCTCTGCCGAGGATTTTTAGTTATCGTGACAAAGATTCGTCGCGATTAATTACTTGATGAACGTATACACCACAGCATGGGCAACTTCAGTGCCGCCGCTTACAATCGTCAAAGTGGCTTGATGATCGCCAGCACTCGCGGCTTTACCTGCCGTCATGGTTACTGTGAAGGAACCAGATGCGCCAGCAGCCAAAGTGACGCTGGATGGGCTTACAGAATAACCGATGCTTGCATCGCCTGCGCCGACTGCCACATCATAAGTTGCAGCGTCGCCCAGGTTGGTGAGCGTCACAACATAGGTTTTCGTTTGACCGGAACCGGAAGGAATGGCGCCGAAACTTACACTGACAGGATCCAGCGCAACCACTGCATTGACTGCCGAGAACAAATTCTCGCGGCCGGCACCAACGATGTTCATATCGGTTTCAAGCGCAGCGCTGGTGGATTTCTTTAGAGCGCCTTGATCGGCTGTATTGATAATTGCCGAGCGAACCTGCGCGGCCGTCCAAGTTGGGTGCTGTTGGCGCACAATTGCTGCTGAACCGGCAAGGTGCGGGGAAGCCATTGATGTGCCCTGGAAGAACGCAAAGCACGGGTTGCCACCACAATAAGATTGAGGAATGGAACTGAGTACGTTTACGCCAGGAGCAACCACATCCGGCTTGACGCGGAAATCAACATCCGTGGGACCCTGACTGCTGAAGCCGGCCATGAAGTCATCATTACCAGTCACAATGTATGCCGAAGTTGCCGAGATGGTTGTGCTCCCGCCATTATTGGATTTAAGAGCCGCTCCATCGTTTAAGGAAACGTTGTACGCGGGCACTGTGGGTTGATTAGCCGTACCATCCGAGGCCATGCCAATGCCATCGCCAGCAGCATTGTTGGAAACCAACACGGCTATCGCGCCGGCATTTTGTGCATTGCGGATTTTTGTAGAGAAGGTACAAACGCCGCGTGAGATCAACGCGATCTTGCCAGTGAGATCGGCGGTCAGCGGACTACAAGCGGTGCTGAGACCCGTCGCGGCATTTATCGGCGCTTCAGTGACCACACCAAGCGGGGCGGTCAAGTTGCTTGTGACTGTGGCAAAATCACCTTCAACACCTGCAGCAGTGACGCCTCCAACCGAGATCGGAGTAGCAACCACATGACCCACAGTTGCTGCACCCGCAGTCAAAGCAGCAGCAGCGGAACCGGGTGAGCCAACAGTGTAGTGACCGGGGCCTTCATTGCCAGCGGAAATAGCAACGACCATGTTTGCCCAATCAAGATGATCCACTGCGACCGTCAACAGATCTTGAATTCCGTGCGCGCCACCACCCAAACTCATGTTGATGACATCAAAGCCGTCAAAGTAAGCGGCCTCAAGCGCATTGAGAATATCTTCTGAGCGCGCATTTGCAACATCACCGGGGAAAACATTATAGTTTCCAAGTAAAGCGCGAGGCGCAACACCAGAAATGCCATGAGGAACCGAAACGCTGCCAACAACTGCCGGTGTTTCAAAGTTACAGGCAACTGTTCCAGCCACGTGAGTACCATGCTCGCTAATGGCTTCGGCTGTGTAATTGCGGCTGGGTGTCTTCATATTGAAGACCTTGGCAACGATCACTTTATTATTGGTGAAACGCGCATCGCCAAGTTGAGTCTGGGCAGGGTAACCCGTATCACTAAAACACGGATGCGTGACATCAATGCCAGAGTCTACGATCGCGACTTTCACGCCCTCGCCAGCATTGGCAGAACCGCCATTTTGATCCCACGCCGCAAAGGCATTGATAATCGCCAGGTCGGGGTCATCGTTAGTGGGGTAATACAATCCTTCATACTCCACGTGGACTACCATCGGTGCCTGGGAAAGTTTGGAAAGCGGGGTGCCGTTAAGTTGCACAGCCACCGCGTTTAATGCGATATCGTATTCGCCAGTCACTTTCACTTTCGGAGCATTCGTGCGCAGCCAGGCTTTGAAATCATTGCGCAAGGCGGAGAGCTGTGCGCGATATGATTTTACAGTTGTATTCTTGAAGTCAATTTTCTTACCCTGAACAGGATGAGTTTTTACATAAGTAGAGAGCGGATCCCCTTTGAGTTGAACCAATGCTGTGGATGTGTCCACAGTAGGCCCTGTGATCGTACTGTCAGAATTATTTCCCCCGCCGCCGCCATTTGCCGCAGATACACTGCCTGCGGGTATCAAGAGAGATGTCAGCATAACAAGAACCAACAACGTATTGAACCATTTTGTTTTCATTTATTTTTTCTCCTAAGGCTAGTTTGATTATTTATTGCCAATATCATATGTTGAAAAATAAATTGCGTAGTTGTTCATGTCTCCTTAAATAAAACTGCCGAAGAAAACTTGTTCTTCAGCAGTTTGGCGGTCTGCGGAGCAGATCCATAACTTTGCGTCCCCATCTCACGATGAGTTTGCCTTTTCGAGTTTGCAAATTTGTAAGGTTACAAGCCTTATCATATAACATATTGGGTGAAAAATCAAGATGCCAGCAGCAATTTTCATTATGAAAAACCTATATCCACAGATTGCACAGATTTAGCAGATTTTTTCCTCTCAATCTGCATATAAAAAAACGGTAGTGAGTAAGTCGAAATGACAAACCTTAACGCGAATTTCTCAAATGAAGCGAATGCCGCGAAAAAACCAAAATATTGGCGAAATTTGCCCAATTCGCGCCATTCGCGTTAAAAAAGTAGTTCGGTTGCAAACTTGAAATTTGCCATCACTTACAAAGTAAACACTACCAAAAAACATATTAAGAATTGCTGACAAATGAAGGAAAGTAAAATTATCTGGTTTACAATCATCTGAATTACTATGGCAAAAGAATTTCACTACACATGGACATGGGACTTGCAATCTTCACCTGAAGCGCTCTGGCCGTTTATGTCGGATACGAACCGTTTTAACCGCGATACGGGCTTGCCGCCGATAATATTGTTAGAGATTATGAATGGCGTCAAAAGGACGAAGTTCAATATCCCCGTTATTAATATCGAGTGGGAAGAAGAACCATTTGAGTGGACGTATCCGACACATTTTGGAGTTTTGCGGCGTTATAAAACAGGTCCGCTTCAACAAATGCGCGTGGACTGTCAGTTGCAAAGAAGTGAAAATGGCACACGCATTATCTACAACGTATGGGCGACTTCGCGAAATATATTGGGAGATATTGCCATTCCGCTTGGCGTTGGCATTTTCAGCGCGAAAAAATTTGAGGCGATAACCCGCCGTTATGATCGCATTGCGGAAAGCAGCAACTCGATCATGTTGATGACGAAGAGGGAAAATCTTTCATCCGCGCGCCGCGTCAATTTAAAATCTAAAATGGAACAATTAAAGAATCAAAACGTGGACGAATCAATCATCGATCGTCTTTTTGAATTTTTAAATCACGCCGATGATTTTTCGGTTCAACGCATGCGGCCTTACGCGCTTGCCGATGGATGGAACCTCCCGCGCCGTGCGATGCTTGAAACATTTTTACGCGCCACACGCATTGGCATATTGGATATGTATTGGGATTTGCTCTGCCCCGAATGCCGCGGCGTCACAGAGGATATTTCGCACTTAAGCGATGTGCACGCCACCTCACATTGCAACACCTGTCAGATCGATTTCAGCGCGAACTTCGACCACAACATCGAGGTGATCTTCCGCCCGAATGCTTCGGTGCGCGAAGTCGATAAAACCATTGAGTTTTGCGTCGGCAACCCGCAGCGTCAAACACATATTATGTTTTCCACGATCGTCCAGCCGCACGAAAATTTATCGCTATCTACCATGATCGATGAAGGACGCTATCTTTTACGCGCCTCACAATTATCTGGAGCGCAGAATTTTCTCGCCACGAAAAACGGCGCAAAAAAAGTTGACGTTCTTGCAAGTGACGCGGGCTGGCAGACAGGTCTGTTCGAAATCGGGCTGATGCCCTACATCAATTTGATCAACGAAACGGATCACGCGCAGGTTTTTGAATTGGTTCACTCTGCCTGGTCGGATCAATCCGCCACTGCCGCGGATGTGACCACGCTGCAAGTCTTCCGCGATTTATTCTCCAGCGAAGTATTTCGCCCGGGTGAAGAAATTTCAATCGGATCAACCACGTTGATGTTCACCGACTTGCGCGGCTCGACCAAACTTTATCGCGAGATCGGCGACGCGCAAGCCTTCAGCCGTGTGCGCGAGCATTTTGACATTTTAGAACGCGCCATTGCCGCAGAAGGCGGCTCGGTTGTCAAAACGATCGGCGACGCAGTCATGGCGGCGTTCCGCTCACCGGAGGCGGCAATCCGCGCGATTTGGGATGTACAAAAAGAATTGACGAGCAGAGGTCAACCGTTGCTGATGATCAAGGTTGGGATTCATCAAGGCCCGTGCATTGCCGTGAACTTAAATGATCGTCTTGATTATTTCGGGTCAACGGTCAACATCACTTCGCGTCTGCCGGGATTCTCAACGGGCGGAGAGGTAATCTTCTCTCAACAAATTCATGAAAACCCCGAAGTGATGGCCTTCCTCGAAAAGAACGCGCTGCCAAATTCGATGACAAAATTCTCAGGCGACATCCGCGGATATGATGAGCCGATGGATCTGTGGAAAGTAAAGATGGGGGAAGCGAACAAGGATGAAGGATAAAGGTTGAAGGATGAATAAAAAAAACAAAAAGACCGCCAGATTTTTCTGGCGGTCTTTTTGTTTATCTAACTATTTCGATTTTCTTGTGAACCATTTCCACAATAACCAAATGACCAGCACGGGCGGCGCAAAGATGGGAACAAGCACAACGATGAACCAGATCAGGAAGTTGAAAATCCCTTGATATGCATAGGTAACAGTCTCTTTGGCGTTGTTGAATGTTTCGCCGGGTTTCCATGATACGGGTGTGGCAGTCGGTAAAGGAGTCGGCGTCGCAATCTCTGGCAGTTTTGGTTCGAAGTTAATAGTGATCGTTGAGTATGCGGAACGGTCCTGCAAATAGTTCATTTGACCTTTGATCTGCTCGATCTGCGCCTCTATGTTGGAGAGTTCCTGATTGATGCGCAGGGCTTCATCCGTGGTTTTGGCGTCATCAAGGAAGGATTTGATGCGATCACGAGTTGCTTCGAGGTTGATCACTTGAGATTGCAGGTCAACAAATTGATCGCTAACATCTTCGCCTGAAGCGGTTTCATCCAACACCTGAACGGCGAGTCCGCGCAGTTTGGTAAGTATGCGCTCAAATTGCGTGACCGGCACGCCAATGGTGATGGTGGCATATTTGTAATTCTTGCCGTCGGAATATGGCTGATACCACACGCGCGAGCTGACGATATATCCGCCGGCGTCTGCAATCGCTTGCGTGGCGCGGTCAATTGCGATGTCGGTATCTTCGACTTGTAGTTTTATATCCGCGTTCTTAATGATCATACGACCAGCAGAGTTGGCAATATCCGCAGGAGCGCCATCCACTGATACGGGCGGCATGGCGGTTGCCATTACAACGTTGCCGCCGCCAGAAGCGGACGGCCCTTTTGCCGCGGATTCAGATTCCACTTGCGGGGCAACAGCGCCAGGTTGTTCCATTGAAAAAGAGTCTACAGCAGCGGGGGCCTCGGTTGCAGCGGATCTCATAGGCGCGGCTCCGCTTGCACAAGCGGAAAGGATCAATCCACCCGTCAACACGAACAGGGCCAGTAATTTGAAATGCGATTTCATACGTTCCTCCAGTTGAAAAAGTTTCGGCGTTACAGGATAGACGATGGCCAATGAGAATTGTTCCCGACAAGACCATTCTCTATTCTCTATCTCCTCCACTTCACAAATACTTATCCCCCGCCTGTCTTTTCCGCATCACCTTTGCAGGAATTCCATACGCCACACAATGATCGGGAATATCCTTCAACGCGACTGAGCCCGCGCCGAGAATCGTCTGCTCCCCAATATTTACGCCATGAATAATATTCGCGCCCAACGAGATCGCGCTGAACGCGCCGATTGAAACCATGCCGCCTGTTGTCACACCCGGCGCAAGGCTGGCGAAATCGCCCATCACGCAATCATGGTCAAGCGCGGATTTGGTATTCAAAATGCAATGCCCGCCAATTTTGCTATCGCTGTTCACGATCACGCCCGCCATCAAGACTGATCCTGCACCGATCATCACTCCGCGCGCAATGCTTGCTGAAGGATGAATTACCGCAACAAAATTAAAATCAGGCAGCATTGATTTAATTTTTTCCGCTACAAGATGACGCGTCCAATTATCGCCGATCGTAATGATCCCACCTGTCACTACGCCGCTCTTAAAAAGATTCACCAGCATATCTTCCGCGCCAAGAATCTTATATCCGAATATATCCTCACCCGCGGGTTTGTACGTGTCGATCAAGCCGTGAATTTCATGTTTTGCTTCCTTCTCGACAATATCCATCACAACCTTCGCATGTTCCGACGCGCCGATCAATACAATTTTCATTTTCACCTCGGACTCCAAAGTCTCCTGACTTTGGAGTTTCAACGACTGGAGTCGTTGGACTCCAGTAAATTATCCAAAAGACTCATCAATTGATCCGCGACCTTCTCGCGGCTGAAATTCTCTTCCAAATATTTCCGCCCCTTCAATCCCATTTCGCGCGCTTTAATTTTATCTTCAGCCAGCCTTGAAATTATATCCGCCAGCGCAGCGGGATTCCCCGGCTCGGCAAAATATCCGCAGCCCGCAGATTCAACCACCTCGCGGATCACGCCGTCAATGACCAGCGCAACGGGTCTGCCCGCCGCCATATAATCAAAAACTTTATTAGGATATGTTTGTTTATATTCATCCAACGGTTTCAGAATCGCAATGCACGCATCCGCGCCCGCGAGGACTTCCGCCATTTCCGTTTTTGGAATGGAAGGAAGAAAGGTCACGTTGTCCAATTTCATTTCTTTTGCCTGCGTGATTAACGCGGATTTTTCTTTTCCATCACCGACAAAAACGATTTGGATATTTTTGTCAGTCAGCAAGCGGGCTGACTCCAGAAGGATATTCAAATCATTCGACATGCCGTGTGCGCCTGCATATAACGCAACAAATTTATCCTGTAGATGATTCTCTGCCCGAAAAGATTTTCCTGCGCTGTTTGGATCGAACATCGCAGGATCTGCCCCATTCGGAATCAACGCGACGCGCTGCGCGCCCACACTCGAAACGTGGTCTAAAAACCCCGGGCTATTAACCACCACCCGATCCGCGTGCCGATACAGGAAGCGTTCCAGCCATTTGGAGAGCGCGATCAAAACGGGATTCGTCAATACGCCCACAGCAATTGCGAATTGAGGCCACAAGTCGCGCACCTCGAATAAAAATTTTGCGCGTTTGATCCGCGCCAGCGCCCACGCCGTCACACCCTGAAAGATCGGCGGAGATGTGCCCCACACAAGGTCAACATTTTTAACGCCAAGCCCAATCCAAAACGAGGAAAGCATGAATGAAAAAAAAGCGAGGATACGATGAAAAAAAGATTTGTGATGTGCGTCATACACGGATGCGCGAATTACCCTCACCCCGTTTATTTCCTCGCCCGCCTGACTTGTTTGATTACCGGTGAGATAACTCACCGGCGAAGCGATCACCGTCACCTGATGTCCGCGTGAAACCAAAATCCGCGCAAACTCGTGATGACGAGTTCCGCCCGGTTCGTTCAGTGCGGCAAAGGCTTGGTGAATAATTAGGATGTGCATGGGGATTATGGTTACTGGATCATGGAATTAACCATGATCCAGTAACCATTAATTATCATCTTCGACAATTACAACGAACTCAGCAGGCCAGCCATCTTTCGCGCCTTTGGCAACCAATTCCGCCAAAGCAGGCGGCAGAACATTTTTGATCAATATCTCTTCAAGCGGCATCCAGAGCGGATGAAAAGTCCCGTGAACAGGATCGTATTCGCCGTATTCTTCACCCACGCCAGTGCCAAATTTTCCGTCAATTCTTTCCGCCAAAAAATAATGTTGATGATATCCGCGAAAAACGACCTCGGCAATTTTTTGTTTGAGTGCAACTTCGATCCCCAATTCTTCCTTCGCCTCGCGGACAGCGGTCTGTTCGGGCGTTTCGCCCTCGTCAATACCGCCGCCGGGAAAACTGAAATAATGTCGTTCCTGGCGATGACGCTCGATGAGCGCAAGTTTATTCTGTTCGATCAGGACAATACCAGCGCGATTTTTCATGGGTCATTCTCCACTAAGCATTTCACGGGTTTTCTTTACATCGTCCCAAATCTGTTCGAGCAAAGCATCTATTGAAGTAAATTTTAATTCATCTCGTAAACGCGCAACAAATTCCAGGTTGACTTCCTGCCCGTAAATATCACGGTCAAAGTCGAGGATGTAGGCTTCGAGGCTGGGGATTTGTCTTTCGGGTGTGAAGGTGGGATTGAAGCCGATATTGGTGGCCGCCATGAATATTTCCGCGCCGACTTTTGCCCGGCAGACATAAATTCCGTTGGCGGGAATCGCTTTTTGTTTTGGGTAATCAACATTCGCGGTGGGGATGTTGAGCCTGCGCCCGCGCCCGTCACCGTGGATAACGGCTCCGCTTAGGTAGTAATTATATCCAAGTAATTTCGCGGCTTCGCTAACATTGCCTGTGGAAACAAGTTTGCGAATCTCGGTGGAAGAGATCACGCCGCTTTCATCGCTGACAGCGTTGATAACTTCAAGATCATAATTCAACTCCCTGCCAATTTCGGTGAGACGCGCGGCGTTGCCTTCGCGTCCCTTTCCGAGGGCGAAGTCATAACCGATGAGCAGGTGTTTGAGGTCGAGAGTCTCTTTGAGATGAGACATATATTCGTAAGCAGGGATGGATGCGAGGGCGGGGGTGAAGCGCTGCGTAATGACAATATCCACGCCGAGAGTCCCCAGCAAATCCGCGCGTTCATCGGGTGTGGTTAAGCATTTGATATCCCGCCCGGCTAACACGTTGGCGGGGTGTGGATCAAAAGTTAACACGACAGCAGGCGCGCCATTTGCATGCGCGTCGGCTGTGAGTTTGCGGATGATCTCGCGATGTCCGCGATGCACGCCATCAAACACGCCGACGGTGAGCCAGGCGTTTTTAACGGAAATATCTTCGAGGGAATGATAATGCTGCATAGGATAAAAAAGCCGCCTAACGGCGGCTTAATGTCATTGCGAGGGCGCTTACTTCGACAGGCTCAGTACGGCGCTTGCCCTTTGCCCAAAGCAATCTCCTATATATTGAGGGGATTGCTTCGTCGGGGAAAGCACCCGCCTCGCAATGACAAAATTATCTAATCTGAAGTGAAGAAAACTTTCTTCGGCTGCCACTCGCGCGTACCATCGGCGTTAATGACAATTTCCATGAGCGCAACCAATTCGCCTTGCGTGCTGACGCCGCGCACCTTGGTCACTTCCGGTTCGCCGACAACTTTGACGCGATGTCCGTGGCGGACGCCTTCGACTTCGTCGGGGTTGAGTTCAACGGCGGGCCAGTCACCCAACGCTTCCGCGGCAGGGATGAGATATTGATACCAGTTGCCCGCGGTGAAAGATTCCTGCAATTTTCGCAGCGGCACTGAATCGCGCAATGAAAATCTTCCGCTTTTGGTGCGGCGCAAACCGACAAGATACGCGCCGCAGCCGAGTTTCACGCCGAGATCATTCGCCAGCGAGCGGACGTATGTGCCGGAAGAGCAATGCACGTCGATCACAACTTCGGGCGGAGTCCACTCCAACACTTCGAGGTGATGCACGGTAATCTTGCGCGGAGCAAGGTCTACCGGCTCACCTTCGCGCGCCATTTCGTAGGCTTTGCGTCCCTGCACTTTTACAGCAGAGTAAGGCGGCGGAGTTTGTTCGATCTCACCGACGAACGTTTGCAACGCTTCTTCAAATTGCGCTTCGGTAACATCTACCGGGTCTTTGGTCATTGTGACCAACCCCTCTCCATCAAATGTATCGGTGGAGCCGCCCAAGCGGATAATGGCTTGATAGCGTTTATCAGAAGCGGAAACATATTCACTTAAACGAACTGCGGGTCCAACGAGAATAACCAACACCCCTGATGCGCGCGGGTCGAGCGTGCCGGTATGACCTGCGCGGCGCAAGCCAGTTCCATTTCGGATCGCCTGCACCACATCGTGCGACGTCATACCAACGGGCTTATCAACTACAAGCGCGCCCGATATGGCGTTTTTTACATCCTGACTGTTCATCATATATTCCTCCTTGAAATTTTTACTATGTCAATTATGACACAGTTGTCTTGTTTGGGAATAGGTGTTTTTACCCATTGCTATAAAGTCTAATTATAAATTAAGCATTTCTCGCGTCTTTGTAAGGACTTCCGTTTGGACTTCGATTAACGCGCCCTTGATATCCGCGCCCGCAGCCGCGGCATGACCACCACCATTAAAGTGCTTCGCCACCTGAGAAACATCCACGCCCGCTTGTATCGCGCGCCAGGAGATCTTGACGTGGCCGTCGCTCTGTTCGACGAAGATCATACCTACTTTGTTCCCATCGATGGACGAGATCATGTTGATCAGGTCGGCGTCATCATTGCCGGAATAACCCGCAGCTTTACGATCGATGAGTGTGAGCGTGCCCCAGACAATATCATTTTTGCTTTGCAGGCTGGAGAGTCCTGCGCCCCAATATCGCGCGGCAGGAAATGATTTGGTGACAAGTGCGCGCATATAAATCTCGGGCATATTCACGCCTGATTCCATCAATGTCGCAGCCTGACGAAGTGATTCGGGTGTTGTGTTGGATGTTCGAAAGCCAAGCGTGTCTGTGATGACGCCGGTTAATAATGCGGCGGCGATCGGCTTGGTGATCTTCAAATCCCATTCGGGCAAATGATTGGTAAGGATCGCAGCGGTGGCGACTTCTTCCGCCTCAATGAGATTCAACTTCCCAAATCTTTCGTTGGTCTTGTGATGATCAATGTTAATGTCGGGTTGGCCAAAGTTCTCAAATATTTTCCCCGTGCGTTTGAAATCAGCGCAGTCCACCGTGATAAAGGTATCATGGTCGCCGCTGATCTCTTTCTTAATGAGTTCGCTGCCTTCAAGATATCTGAATGAAGAAGGTACGCCATCTACAAGGATCATTTGCACCGATTTGCCCGCGTCGCGGAGCGCCAATCCAATTCCGAGCAGGGATCCAATTGCGTCCCCATCGGGCCGCACATGCGAAGCAATGACAATATTTTTCGCGGCAGCTAATCTATCTTTTATTTCCCCTGTGAGTTCAGTATCCACTTATGTTTATCCTCCAAAATGTTTTATTTATAAAACAGGGGGCGCTCCAATGGAGCATCCCCTGTAAATTACTTCTTCTCTCTTAACCCTGCCAGAACCTTTTCGATATGGTCTGCGTTCTCAGGCGTGGGATCCCAATGAAAGCGGAGTTTGGGAAAGGCGCGCAGTTCCACTCGCGCAGCAAGGATACGCCTGAAGAAACCGCAAGCGGAATGTAATCCCGCAAGAATTTCCGGTGAGCGTTCCGCGCCTTCCAATGCTGAGACGTAAATATCAGCGAAGGCAAGTTCCTTGTCGATCTTTACGTCGGTGATGAAAATATTACGCAGGCGCGGGTCGTTGACCTCGCGGACAAGTAACTCCGAGAGTTCCTGACGGACACGGTCTGCAATACGTTGTAAGCGAATTCCTGATGGCATAGTTTACCTAGTTTGTAAAGTTGAAGGTTACAGGTTGCATGTTAAGAACAAGAGCGTCGATTGACATTCAACTTGTAACCTTCAAACCTTTGACCTTCAACCCATTTTATTCAATAACATAACAAAGCAGCTGGTCACCGGATTGGATGTCGTTGAAATTTTTAAATCCGACACCGCACTCAAAACCGATGCGCATTTCTTTCACGTCTTCTTTTTCATGGCGAAGGGAGGAGAGATCACCTTCGTAGACAATATCCACGCCGCGCTGCAAGCGGACTTTTGCGCCGCGGCGTAATTCACCGTCAGTGACTTTGCATCCGGCAACACGCCCGAACTTAGAAGCAGCGAACACTTGCAAGACTTGCGCGCGCCCGATGACTTTTTCAACCAGTACAGGCTCAAGCATGCCTTTGAGCGCTTTTTCGATATCTTCCGTCATACGGTAGATGATCTCGTAGAGGCGAATATCCACGCCTTCTTTTTCAGCGAGGCGGCGGCCGTCTACTTCGGCTTGCACGTTAAAGCCAATGATAATCGCTTTTGATGCGGACGCAAGCATGACATCGTTGTTGCCGATGTTGCCCGTTTCTGCGTGAAGAATATGTAAACCGATCTCACCCTGGCCGAGTTTATTCAATTCATTAACGATCGGGTCAAGCGAACCTTGCACATCAGCTTTGATGATGAGGTTAAGTCCCTTAGCCTCACCGGCTTGCACGTTGGCGAACAAGTCTTCCAGCGAAACTTTCTTCTTGGTTTGAGAAAGAGTCTTGGCGGCTTCAAGGCGTTCATGCACAATATTACGCGCTTCTTTTTCAGAATTGACAACTTGAAAAATGTCGCCTGCGGAAGGCATGCCGCTTAATCCCATCACAGATACGGGTGTGGAGGGTCCTGCTTTTTTGATTAATTTACCTTTGTAATCGGTGATGGCGCGCAACTTGCCGTAGGAAGTTCCCGCTACAACAATATCACCAGATTCAAGTGTTCCGTTTTGAACGAGCAGGGTCGCCATTACGCCTTTGGCTTTGTCCAGTTCGGCTTCGATGACCGTGCCTAATACTTTTCCGCTTGGGTTGCCTTTAATACCATTGCTATCAGCGACAAGCAAAACACCTTCAAGCAGATCGTCAATGCCTTGCTTTTGTTTGGCAGAGACTGGGATCACCATGGTATTGCCGCCCCATTCATCTGGGACAAGATCAAGTTCGGCGAGCTGTTTCTTTACGAGGTCGGGATTCGCGTTGGCTTTATCCACTTTATTGAGCGCAACCATAATGGGTACGCGCGCTGCTTTCGCGTGGGCAATCGCTTCGCGTGTTTGCGGCATCACGCCGTCATCGGCGGCAACGACGAGGACAACAATATCCGCGCCCTGGGCGCCGCGCGCGCGCATTTGAGTGAACGCCGCGTGACCGGGCGTGTCGAGGAAGGTGATCAAACGTCCCTTCTTTTCGACTTGATACGCGCCAATATGCTGCGTAATTCCGCCGGCCTCACCCGCCGCAACTTCCGTTTGACGGATGGCATCCAGCAGACTGGTCTTGCCGTGATCTACATGTCCAAGGATTGTAATGACTGGCGGACGCGGTTTCAAGAACGTGCTGTTTTTCTCGTCTGCGATCATCTGACGCCAGAGCGGAACTTCCCCCGTTTCAACTTTGCCAGCTTCTTCCACGGTTTCAAGAACTGCGTCAAAACCATATTCGCCGACCACGATTGCAGCCGTATCAAAATCGACTGTTTGATTAATGGTTGCCATTACGCCGTTTAACATTAACTTCTTAATTAGATCAATCGGGCTTTTTTCGATCTTCAACGCCAGATCGCGGATCACGATATTGGCGGGCAATTCAAGTTTCTGTCTAGTGCTGCTCATAAGCCACCTCATTCTAATTTGCGAATCTAAACTTACGTAAATTCACATCATATTCAAGCCCCAGTGAGATGCTCATGAGCGCGTGGCTAACCGTTCATGGGTTTCTCTTGGGTCTCTGCTTGTTGCGGCAGAGTGTTTATAAATTCTTCAAATCGAGCGCGGTCTTCGGCGTTCAATTCTGCTTTAAGCGCATTCGCCAAAGCTCCCCTCAATGCACGCGTCCAGCATTCGCGCTGATCGTGCAGGTAAGCGCCCCTTCCAGCAAGCTTACCGGTCAGGTCAATTTTTACTCCATCAGCGGTACGTACGATGCGCAGCATTTGCCTTTTGGGCAAAACTTTGCGGCAGCCTACGCACGTCCGCTGTGGAATATGTTTGACACGTTGGGCGGGTTTCTTTGTCACCTTCGGGTCACTCGAAAAAGTTTATTCCCAGTCAGTGCCGGTTTCATCTTCGCCGCGTTTGTGGATCTTGCGTCCAACCACTGTACCGAGGTTTTCGTCAAACTCCAATTCGACGGCTTTCTTTTTGCCCTTCTTACCTTTTTTCTTGTCGGCATCATCATCTGTAGGTGGAGTGCCCTGGAAAATATCGGGCTTCATCTTGAACAATTCATCGAGTGAGACGCCATCCTTCGCGTTTTCGTCTTCGACGACGGCTCGCTTCGCGTTCGCTTCTTTCTTCGCCTCGATTTGATTATTCAGATCGGGTATTTCTGCGGCTTCGATAGCAGGTTCTGCAACCATCTCGACTGCAACTGCAACAGGCGCTTCTTCCACCTTGACTGCTTCCGGCTCCGGGAATTTCAGAGTGGCAAGAGACTCTTCGATATTCTGGATCGCCTTGGAACCAATACCCGGCAGTCCTAAAACTTTATTGGGGTCAGTCTTGAGTGCGAACATCACAGCGCCAACCGTCTCAAAACCCGCTTCGGTGAGGATGTTAAAGATATGTTCCTTCATATTGGCTTGATCGAGCGGCATGTTGAATGCTGGAGCAGGGATCTCCGCGTGCGCCGTGGCAGCGAGTTCATCCACCACCCGCGCAGCTTCTTCTTTGACTTGAAGCGTACGTTTTTCCACGCGGTCAATGAATTGATTAAGCACGGTAAATTCTTCCGGCATGATCGGGCGATTCTCGGCTTTCTTCGTGAGAATTTCCATAATCTGCGGAACAGATTCCATAGCGGCGGGCAGCATTGCGGCGAGTTCGGAATTATTCTGCAATTTCTTGATCGTATCGCCGGCGGCTTCGGTCAATGACTTGATGTCAATCCGCCAGCCGGTCAACTTCGCAGCGAGACGCGCATTCTGCCCGTCGCGGCCAATCGCAAGACTGAGTTGATCTTCGCCCACCACTACAGTTGCAGTGCGCGCGCCTTCAGTATCCGCGAGGTACACGCCATTCACACGCGCGGGGCTGATCGCCTTGGAGATATAAACAATCGGATCTTGATCCCATTGGATAATGTCAATTTTTTCGTCGTGCAATTCCTTGACGATGGCTTGAATACGCACGCCCTTGATGCCCACACACGCGCCGACGGGATCAATGCCCGCCTGAGTCGCAGAGACAGCCACCTTGGCACGCGCACCTGGCTCGCGCGCAATTGCGCGGATCTCAACAATGCCGTGATAAATTTCGGGGACTTCATTCTCAAGCAAACGGCGCAGGAAGTTGCGATGCGCGCGCGAGAGCACGATCTGCGGTCCGCGTGTGCCGTCTTTGACTTCCATCACCACTGCGCGGATACGGTCATGCAATTTGAGTCGCTCGCCGGGAATTTTCTGATTATTCGGCAGGATGCCTTCAGCCTTCATATCCAAACCGATGGTGGCGCTTTGCGCGCTGCTTGCCTGCACCAAACCAGAAACGATCTCGCCCACCTGGCGTTCAAAATATTGCATTTGATTGGAACGTTCGGCTTCGCGAATGCGCTGCTGAATCACCTGACGCGCAGTCTGAGCCGCGACGCGGCCAAAATCCGCGGGCGTGGTTTCAACGATGACCATGTCACCGGGCTTCGCATCCGCTTTGACCTTAAGCGCTTCCCACAATAGCACTTCGGTGCGATCATCAATAACAGAATCTTCAACCACTTCCTTCTCAGCAGAGACGGTGACGATACCCGTGTCGGGGTCAAGTTTCGCTTCCACATGCTGCGCGGTGGACGCGCCCACAGCCCGCCGATATGCGGATACCATCGCCGACTCAATCGCAGAGACGACAATATCCTTGGCGAGTTGTTTTTCTTCCAACACTTCATTGAATGCTAATGCAAATTCATTTTTAGCCATGCTTACCTACTCCATACTCCTATATACAAGCAGAAAAGTGGGGGATACCCACTTTTCGATGTCTTCTCTATTGGGTTGTCCGTCCGTCTAAAATTTTAGCATAGAGACTGGGAAGGCGCAAGGGATTACATTCGCAAAATCATGATCTTTACGTTGTGATATATTCCCGCAGACTATGTTCCACTGCATATGCCGCCGCCTCGGCGCGATTATTAACACTTAACTTGGAAAGAATACTTGAAACATAATTACGCACCGTACCTTCGCCTAGGAATAAATTCTTTGCGATCTCGCGATTCGTTTTGCCCTCAGAGACTAACAGCAGCACATGTTTCTCCTGTTGACTCAAATGCGCGAATGCAGAAGCTTCTTCTTCCTTCACAGCGCGGCGCACTTCCTGGAATACGCGCTGAGTCACAGCAGGGTCAAGCAAAGCCTCGCCGCGCCCGACTGACTCAATCGCCTTCACAAGATCATCGCTGCCGATCTGCTTAAGGATGTACCCCGAAGCGCCCGCGCGAATCGCAGAGAACAACATTTCGTCCTCCGCATATGAAGTGAGCATGATCACTTTTGTATTTGGGAATTGCTCCACGATCTGCTCGCACGCTTCAATGCCTGAAGTGCCGGGCAGACGAATATCCATCACGGCAACATCCGGTTTCAGTAAAGCCACCTGCTCCAACGCTTCACGCGCGGAACTCGCTTCTCCAACTACTTCGAACTGCGGATGGCGCTCCAATAAAGATTTCAAACCGAGACGTACCACTTCATGATCGTCTACCAAAAGAATGCGTTGCTTTTTCATACGCATATTTTACCTCGAAATAAGAGCAAATTTGACTAATTTCACGCCGAGCGCAGCGTTTTTAAATGTTCTTCAATATGCGCCAGGCTGCGCTCCACCCACAACTGCATCGTCAACTCACCGCCCAATGTTTCATGCCGGCTAAAACGCGACCAGGCCTCTTGCTGCACACCGCGCAATATCGCGCACAAATTTTTTATGCTCTTCAAGAACTCATCTAAAATTTCGGTGATAGCCTCATCCGGGTTGTATTGCATCTTCATCCAGTTGTCTGCGTCAAAGATATTAAACAGCGGATTATCTTCGTTCAATGTTTGAAGTACGCGCGCGCCATAGATCAACTTATCCACATCGCGCGAATGCGACGCGATCTGATGAACCGTCCAATCGCCATCGAGTTTTGCTAGCGGGTCACACGCCTTGCATTCATCGTAAAATTCCTGCGCGGCTTGCTCCAACCTGCCAATCATCTTCACACGATATTCGCTCAACTCTTTCATTGTGCCTCCAAAATTGATATAACATCATCCACCACATGAAATGAATTTCCAACCGCATAAACACGAATCCCATGCGGACGTAACTCTCGGTCTGCCTGATGAGACAGTTCCACCAGGCTTGCCTTGCTCGCGAAGTACGCCGCGCTTTTTTCCACGTTCGAATTCTCTCCCGCTGTGATGTGTATGATCACTCCCAATTTTTTTTCGCGCATCAAGCGTCCCACAGATTGCAGCATCAAAAACGCGCCGGTCAGATTCACGTCAAGCACACGATGCCAATCCCACTCATCCATATCCAAAAGTAATGTGTGCGGCTGCACCTCGGCGTGATAGATCAAAACATCAATTACGCCAAAATCATCCTCCACTGATTTTATCAAAGCCTGCGCGCCGACTTTCTTCGCCACATCTTCGACATAAGATTTGGCTTTTCCTCCGCGCGCGTTGATCGCCGAAACAACATCATCTACATTGATCGGAGAAATATCATTGGCAGCGACAAGCGCTCCGCGTTCGGCGCACGCTTCCGCCAGCGCACGTCCCGCGCCTTTTCCAGCGCCTGTGATTAACACAACTTTATTTTTCAATTCACCTTCCACTTCGACACCTCGCACTGATATTTACTCACATTACACAGAACCCACTCCGAAGGAGTGGAATGATTATAGATTTGCGAAAACCGACACGATAACCCCGGAGGGGTGTCATGTCTTTATGACGCAAATCATGCCATCCCTTCGGGATTTAGATATCTTGTATGCCATTATTCTATAATCCTATCATCCCTTCGGGATTGCAAGTCGGGAATGCAAATTGCGCAGGGTGAGTTATTGACAAATCGGAATCGTATCCGTATTTGTATTCGCGTTCAACGGCAAACCAAAATATGGCGAAGGATCATATGTGTTGTTAATATCCAGTTCATTTGTGAAATTTCCCGCGCCGTCATCTTTTACAATGGAGACATGCAAATGCACACCGACGGGATTATTCGGGTCGCCGGAATAATCTCCCTGATAGCCGAGAAAAGTTCCCGCCTCTACAAATACTTCCGAGGTGCCGGGCGGAAATTTATCCGAGATGAAGGAATTACCATCGGGGTCAGCCATATGCGTGTAATAGACCCAAATCTGGCGTCCGGGTTGAAGCGGATCATCCGGTACGCGGATAATGACCGTGGATTTCCAATCCGCTTTGCGCGTGAGGTATCCGGGGTAGGCGGCAAAATTCGAGGTGATGCCAATATCCGTACCGGCGAAAATATCAATCCCTTGATGGCGGTGGCTATTGAAATAATCATCCCAGATAAAGCCGATCAAACCATCGGTGGGGGAAAAAAATGGGGCGTCGCCGCAACGCGTTCCCGTCTTCATCATCCACTCTGGATGTGAAGATGGATCATGAAGCCAGGTAAATACTTGCGCGGTGCGCACGGAACTTCGTCGAAAGGTGAAATATAAATACGCTCCTGCGACAACGAGCGCAACAATGAGCGCAAGGAAAATAAACTTTTTTGACATTCTGGAATTATACTCATGTATGTAGACAGGTAAACAAGTAAATATGTAGACACGTAGACCTGCAGACTTGTTTACTTGTATACTTGTATACCTACACCATTATGGAGTAAAACCTGTGCGTATAAAACATTTCTTTCTTACAGTGCTTATCCTCATTATCATAAGCGCATGCGGCGGGAGTTCAACCGAGATCGCGCCGCCCACGGTTGTGCCCACACATACACCTTTGCCAGCTGCAACGATCATCCCAACGCCATCTACGCCATTGGCGATTTTGGTTATCCCCACGGATATGGATAAAGCCGCGTCCGACCTGTATCAAAAGACTGTATATGATCTGGCGCAGGGATCGGGCTTTCGTTTCCAGGTACGTAACGAGCTGACTGCCGCGGATGTGACTGACCCAACATTGAAAGTGGTGGTGGTGTTACCGCCTGATCCGGGTGTTGTCACATACGCCACGGCTGCGCCGAATGTGCAGTTCCTTGCAGTGGATATTCCCAACGTAACTGCCGGCGGGAATGTCAGCGTTTTAGCGGGCACCGATCAAGTGGAAGTGCCGGCTTTTCTTGCGGGTTATGTGGCAGCTATGATCACAGATGAATATCTTATCGGCATGATCATTCCAAAAGATAATCCGGATGCGCAGCGCGCCTTCTATGCTTTCGACAACGGCAAAAAATATTATTGTGGGAAGTGCGGCACTTTTCTGCTTTATGCATTTGGATATCCACAATACGTTGAAATTCCCGCCGATGAAAAACCTGAACGCTATGGCGGTTATGCAAATGTGCTGATTAATGACCGTAAAGTGCAAACACTTTATATTTATCCAACATTGGCAAACCCGGATTTTCTTTCATACCTCGGCACGCAAGGCGTGCAATTGATCGGAACTTCCGCGCCCGATCCGCGCCCCGGCGGCTGGGTGATGACCATCCGCCCGGATACGGTCAAGGCGATACAAAACGCGTGGCCCCAATTGATCGCGGGGCAGGGTGGGGTTAATGTTCAATCTCCGCTGGGTATCACAGATGTGGACTCGTCCATTCTCACGCCCGGAAAACTCCGCCTCGCGCAGGAAACTTTGGATGCTTTGCTGGCAGGCAGAATATTGACATCAAATCCGTAACGCGATATTTATATCGCATTACACAAACAAACACGACGGGTTTTACCCGTCGTGTTTGTTTAACACATTTCTCAGGAGGAGAAGAAGAAATGACTACTAAAAATATAATTGTTCCGCTGACTCGCGGGGAGGTATCCATTCGTGACGTGTCAGCCATAGCATCGACCTTGCCATCAACGCAACCGGGCTGATCGCCGGGGAGAGATATTCATCCACGCCCGCGTGAGAATATTCGAGCACTTCGTTTTCGCTCGTTTTTTGCGCAAGCAGGAACAAAGCGCCTTTGGTGGTGGAACGAAATTCCTTGCATAGGGAAAGCCGATCTGACTGCGGTAGGTCAAAGTCAACGATGATCAGTGAGGGAGCGAGCAAACGCGCAGATTGCAGCGCATGGCGCGGAGATTTTTCATGGATCACATAACACTTTCGCAGTTTGAAAAGTATCTCCCACGCGGCGACCATCTTTACGTCGTTCGAGACGATCAATACGGTTTGAATTTCATCGAAATTAGTTTGTGTTTTCCATGCAGACATGTTGTTACTCCTTTTTAGTTTCTACATATTAAGTGGATGAAGCCATGCAAATCGGGTCTCACCTGTCAGTACTATTTTTACCCCAAAAAATCCTTGACGTGATTTTGAGTCACGTGATAAACTCGCGCATGCTTGAAATAAAGCAAATCTTACGAAAGGAGGCGCACGCCTAATGGTTATGAACACGTTGAACATTGTCCCCAATCTCACCAGCAAATCTGGTTTTGATTCACGCAGTGCGCCCGTCCGGCGTTAGACTTTCACTATTATTGTCTAACGGCTACGGTGCGCAATGCAGCCCGTAGCCGTTTTTTATTGCCTGTTACAGAGTATCGCATAATTTACTAAGTTGGAATTCGATTTTCACTCGTAATTTTCAACAAGCGTTTAGTAATTTATGAGACAAGCGATAAGCGGTTATGGGTTCACCCATGATCGCTTTTTTTGTTTTTGGAGAATATCACATGTTAGCAATACAAACCCAGTTATTTGAAGCACAGGATATCCGTTTCGGTCCTATTGACCATGAAACGCATCCCGATATCGAATCCAAATGGACGCACGACGCCGAGTTCATGCGCCTGATGGAATTAAAACCCATTCGTCCGCTTTCACCCGCGATGGTCAAGAAACAATACGAAGCCATCGAGAAAGAGATGGAAGAGGATAAGAACCTTTTTTATTTCACCATCCGCGCCCGCGAAGATGACCATCTGATCGGCAAGGCTGTCGTGGAGTGGATCGACTGGACGAACGGCAACGGCTTCCTGCGTCTCGGCATTGGCGCGGAGGAAGACCGCCGCAAAGGGTACGGCTCGCAAGCGTTGAGTATGCTGCTGCGCTATTCCTTCGGCGAGTTGAACTTATATCGCGTCACCGCAGTTGTACCCGCCTACAACGAAGGCGCGCTCCGACTCTTCCAGAAGTTCGGATTTATGGAAGAGATCCGCAGACGCAAAGCCTTGAACCGCGATGGACAATTCTGGGACATCGTCTCGTTCGGTCTGCTAAATACCGAGTGGCAAGCACAGCAAAATATCGGGCAAGGGTAAAGCGATGAAAGACCTTTATCGCGGAGCCCTTGTCCGCCTCGCAGATGATTCCCCGGAAGTGCTTGCAAAAGCATTCACCAAATGGGACCGCGACACCGAGCAGCATCGCCTCGCAGACAGCGATCCCGCTCAATTGTGGTCGGAGAAAAAAATCAAAGAACGCGTTGAAAAACGTGCCGGAAAAAATTCGCGCGCGTTTCGATTTTCCATCCGCACACTGGCTGATGATAAATTAATCGGCGGCGTGGGTTTGTGGATCAGCTCTTGGACTCACGCCGATACGTGGCTGGGGATTTCCATCGGCGAGCGCGACTATTGGGGCAAAGGTTACGGCACCGACGCCATGCGCCTCGCGGTTCAATACGGATTCCTCGAACTCAACCTGCGCCGCATTTCGCTTGGATTGCACGCCTACAATGAGCGCGCTTTGAAGTCTTATGAAAAAGTCGGCTTCAAATTGGAAGGTAGAACGCGGCAAGATGGCCTGCGCGATGGCGTTCGCTACGATAGTTTGTGGATGGGCATTCTGCGCGAAGAATGGTTCGCATTGAGCACAGTCGAAATGCAGGAGGCAAAATGAAAGACATCCTCAAAGGCGAACTGGTGCGGCTTTCTGCGTTTGACCCTGAAGAACTCGGCAAAGCCTACGCAATTTGGAATCGCGACTCGGAATTCAAACGGATGCTGGATACATCTGCGCGGTTACACTCAGCCAAGTCAACCATTGATTTCTTCAAGAAGATGGTTGACGAAGCCACACCTGAAAATCATCTCTTCGCCATCCGCGCACTGGAAGATAACCGCCTGCTAGGCGACATCGACATCGACGTGGTCAGCGGCTGGATCGGGCGCAATGCCTTCGTGGGTATCGGCATCGGAAATAGAAATGATTGGGGCAAAGGCTACGGCACAGATGCGATGAAGGTCATGCTGCGCTACGCTTTTACCGAAGTCAACCTGGACCGCGTGACCCTGACTGTTTTCGAATATAACCCGCGCGCGATTCGTTCCTATGAAAAAGCCGGCTTCCGGCACGAAGGTCGCATGCGCGGCGGATTATTGAAAGACGGCAAGCGCTGGGATATGCTTTACATGGGCATCCTGCGCGACGAATGGATAAAAATAACAGGAGTCTAACGACTCACGTCGTTGGACATCCAAAGTCGGAAGACTTTGGACTCCGACTCTACAGGATAAAAATGACAACTCAACTCTCATCAAACGAAACACATCTGGATGCGTCGCTGACTTTGCGCCCCGCTACTTTGGCAGATTTGAATGCTGTGGCGCAACTCTGGTATAGCGTAGCAGAAATGGAAGGCGACGTCAGTTTTGTAATGACCGCCGAAGAAATGGCAAACATCTGGCAAGCTGACGGCTTCAGCGTAGAGTGCGATGTTTTTGTTGTGGAAACCAAAGACGGGCGCATTGTTGGCAGCGAAGAGCTTTATAACGAAGCAGGTCATTATAAATTTAAAGCGGATGGATGCGTTCATTATGAGTTTCGAGGACTGGGCATTGGTTCAGCGCTGCTTGAAAAGGCGGAAGAACGGGCGTTGGCTGAAATGAAATTTTCCGAGCCGGATGTGCGCGTGTCCATTCAAAGTTTTTTTAATAATAAAGACGAAACAGGGCACGATCTGCTTAAGACCAAAAATTATTTCCCCATTCGCTATTATTGGCGCATGGAAGCCAGGTTACAGGAAGCCCCCGCCACTGTGACCTTTCCTGATGGCATTGAAATACGCCCATTTATTAAAGATGAACATGCCGTTGCCGTCTGGCAGGCGGATAATGAAGTCTTCCGCGATCACTGGGGCAGCCATGAATCGACTTATGAAGATTGGTCTCATCAAAAATTTGGCAACCCTAATTTTGATCCAACCTTGTGGATGATTGCCTGGGACGGAAATGAGATTGCGGGCTTTTCACAGAATCGCTATCGCATGGGCAAAGGTTGGGTCGGCACAATAGGCGTCCGCCGTGCATGGCGTAAAAAAGGATTGGGGCTGGCGCTGTTGAGTCACTCGTTTGGAGAATTCTATAAGCGCGGCATGAACACCATCGGGCTGGGCGTGGATGCGTCGAATCCCACCGGCGCGACGAGACTCTATCAGCGGGCTGGCATGGTCGCGGCGAGTGAATTCGCCGCGTACGAGAAAGAACTGCGCGCAGGAAGCATGGAGTCCAACGACTCCAGCTGATTACCTTACAGAATGAATAATTGCTACTGCTCAGCAAATACGGCATAATTTGGTTGCTTCACGACCAAAAGGAGGCCGCCGATGAGCAGTAGTCAGGAATTGTACAATCAATTGAGCGAAAAGTTGAAGGAATTAGTGCATGTCAAAAACCACAAACAAGTCACCAATTGGATTTGGATTGTCGTTGGCATCTTGCAAAGCGAGTCCTGTAATCTGAGCAAAATAGCCAATGGTTTGCCGATGGAAACAAAAGCCGAGTCACGTGTGACTTTGATTCGGCGCTGGTTGCAAAACTCACACGTGAAGGTGTGGAGCATCTACAAAAAGGTCTTGGATCACGTATTTTCAGGTTGGTCGAATGTGGGAGCGACCATTATTTTAGACGGCGTGATGCTGTTTGGAGATCGCTGGCAAGTATTTCGCGTCTCATTGCTGCACGGTGGGCGGGCGGTTCCATTGGCGTGGATAGTGGTCAAAGGAAAAGGTTTGGTAAAAGTAAACAAGTTGAAAAATATGCTTGAGAAAGTGCAGCGGTTTTTGAAGAAACATGTCAAAGAAGTTCTGTTTTTAGCCGATGCAGGCTTTCGCGGCTGCGATTGGGCTAATCTATGCGAAGATCTAGGCTGGAATTACGGGATTCGGATCGCGTGCAATACCTTCATCACGCTTCCCAACGGTATTTCAAATCGCTTGGATGTTTTGGTTCCGATCAATTGCAATCGCTATTTTCAAAATGTGTTGCTGACGCTTGACGAAAAATTATTAACCAACGTATCCGTGACGTGGACAATTGACAAAAATGGAGACCCTGAAATGGTAGCGGTCATGACCAATCAAATCGCCTGCCGTGCGCGTTTGCGCGAGTATGCGCGGCGTATGGCTATTGAACAAAGTTTCCGTGACGACAAGTCCGGTGGCTTTGACCTGGAACATACGCGCTTACAACATGCTGCCCGTATTGATCATCTTTTATTAGCAGTTGCGATTGCTACTTTATGGTGTCACGAATTGGGTGAGTTCGTCCTAAAGCAAGGTGAAGAAGCGCGATGCCAAATAGACCCATCTCATACGCGCTCGCTCAGCCTTTTTCAACTGGGCTTACGCTGGTTAAAACGCTTTCTGGCTACCGCCATTAATGTCTTGCCAACTTTCAAAGCGCATTTATCTAATATCAGGCTAAAGCCTGTTGTAATCCCTTTATCTCAAAATTCAAATGTGTAAGGTAATCAG
>VFKN01000135.1 GCA_009885525.1 Anaerolineaceae bacterium
ATTATCGCGGTTGTAGATATGTCTCCGAAACAATAAAATTACTTCCGCAAAAGCCTGATGCCATTTTATTGGCAGAGATTTTCGAGCAAATTGCCCGCTTGGGCATGGTGCATCCCAGTTTTGAACCAGTTTCTACCCCATAACTGGCGAAGGTATTGTATTACAAATTGATTTTGAGCGTTAAGAACGAGATAGAAGTTTTGACTAATAAAAAGTGGGATTTACCAAACTTAACTGAATACGGTGATTGGCTTAAAACACATATGTCTGTTGGTGGCGGAAATGGACTTCCGGGTTACGAATATATGACGTACTTAAGACACTATGGATTTCCATCGCCGTTACTTGACTGGTCTAAATCCCCATATGTTGCGGCATTTTTTGCTTTTCATAACTTAAATCAAGAATTGGAAAGAGTTGCCATATTTGTTTACTTAGAACACATCACAGGTGTTAAAGGTGGAAGGGTAAACGAACCTAACCTTTTCATTCGTGGATGGATTTATGCTGTGATCAAGTTGCATCCCGTTTACCCTACAAGCGTACAGACCTGACAGGTTTCACCAGGTATCGAGTCGATTCGGATTCTGTGAATCAAAATCATGCTGGTTGATCGGACTTCTACAGACCTGATAGGTTTCACCAAGTATCGAGTCGATTCGGATTCCGTGAATCAAAATCATGCCGGTTGATCAGACTTCTACGGAAACCTGTCAGGTCTCAAAACCCGCCCCCACCCTGCCTCCCCCAAATACGACTTCCCAAATTATAGTGATCATAAAAAGTCTCTATGTCGTATTTGGGGGAGGTGCCGAAGGCGGAGGGGGTATACTACAACCAAGTTACATCCCGTTTGACGGGGAGTCTAAGTCTGCGTTGAACCTGTTGAATTTCCGAACACAAACCGTCCTCGAATTTTTCACGAATGCACGAATGCCGCCCACATTCGTGGATGGGTTTCTACCATGCCAATACAAAACCCACCCCCACCCAGCCTCCCCCAAATACGACAGTAAAATTTTGATGATCATAAAAAGCCTCTATGTCGTATTTGGGGGAGGTGCCGGAGGCGGAGGGGGTATACTACAACCAAGTTACATCCCGTTTGACGTGGGAGACCAACAGTATTTGAATATTGGAGATTGACAATGATAGACAGGTCAAATAGATTCTGCTATCAAATCAAATCTAACAGCGAGGGCGTATGGAAGAAAAGCACCTAAACACATGGTCCGATTTTGAAGACGAAATTAAAAACCTTGAACAACTAAAGCAAACACATGCTCAATCTGCAAATTTATTGTTTAGAGGGCAATCTAATTCGTGTTGGAAGCTGGAAACGACTTGGGAACGACATTGTGGAAGCAAGACCAAGCTAATTGACTATTACAAATTGATTTTGAGTGTTAAGAACGAGATAGAAATTTTGACTAATAAAAAGTGGGATTTACCAAACTTAACTGAGTACGGTGATTGGCTTAAAACACATATGTCTGTTGGTGGAGGAAATGGACTTCCGGGTTACGAATATATGACGTACTTAAGACACTATGGATTTCCATCGCCGTTACTTGACTGGTCTAAATCCCCATATGTTGCAGCATTTTTTGCTTTTCATAACTTAAATCAAGAATTGGAAAGAGTTGCCATATTCGTTTACTTAGAACACATCACAGGTGTTAAAGGTGGAAGGGTAAACGAACCTAACCTTTTCACTCGTGAAAAGGATGTAAATTCTCACAAGAGACATTCGTTACAACAAAGTTCTTACTCAATATGCACTTCGGGTGAACGAGAGCAGGCTTACTATTGCTGCCATAAAGATGTGTTTTTAAGGGATAGTAAAAAACATGATCATTTATGGAAATTTACATTGCCCTATAATGAACAGATTGGAGTCCTCAAATTTTTGGATGCTCGCAACATTAATGAATATTCTCTTTTCCAATCAGAAGAAAGCCTTATGAAGACAGAATTCTTGCGAAAATTCATCTTGAAATAAACCCTATGAAAACTACTGACAAAAAACCACGTCCCAATTGGCGTCCCTTTGAAGAAGCCCGTGCATTTGTGCGTGCACTTGGATTAAAAAATGTTGCCGAATGGAATGCTTGGGCAAAAAATGACAAACGACCAGATGATATCCCTGCCTATCCCAATGCTGTCTATAAAAACAAAGGATGGCTTGGTGTCGGAGATTGGTTAGGAACAGGTCGTATTGCTAGCCAAAACATGATCTATCGCTCCTTCAAAGAATCTCGTGCGTTTGTACATATACTTGGTTTAAAGAATCAATCAGAATGGCAAGTGTGGGCAAAGAGTGCCGCGCGTCCGCATGACATTCCTAGATATCCAGATGGAGTCTATAAACAAAAAGGTTGGGTGAGTTGGGGTGACTGGCTCGGGACGCGTAATAAAAAAGGCGGATATCTTCCTTTTGAAGAAGCTCGCTCATTTGTGCACAGCCTTGGGTTGAAAAGTGGTAAGGATTGGATTGCTTGGGCAAAAAGTAACTTACGCCCAGACGATATTCCTGTTAACCCAAGAGGAGTCTATAAAGACAAGGGCTGGATAGGCATGGGTGATTGGATAGGAACTGGTTATATCGCAAATCAAGATAAAGTTTTCCTTCCATTTAAAAAAGCGCGTATGTTTGTGCATACACTTCGCTTGCACAATATGGCTGATTGGAAAGAGTGGGTTAAAAGTGGCGTGCGCCCAGAAGACATACCTACTAACCCTAATGTCGTCTATAAAGATATAGGCTGGTCAAGTTGGGGAGACTGGTTAGGCACTGGTCGAATTGCCAGTCAAAACATGGTCTATCTCTCTTTTGAAGAAGCCCGTACGCTTGTATGTAGCCTTCAACTGCAAAACAAAGATGAGTGGGTTGCATGGGCCAAAAGTGACGCACGTCCAACTAACATCCCAGCATCCCCAAGTATGTCTTATAAAGGCAAAGGTTGGGTAAGTTGGGGCAATTGGTTAGGAACGGGGCGTATTGCCCTCCAAAACATGGTTTATCGTCCTTTCGAAGAAGCCCGCGAATTCGTACATAGCCTTGGATTGCAGAACAGTGCTAACTGGCGAGAATGGGCAAAAAGTTCTGAACGACCAAATGACATTCCTGCTACTCCTGTAGCAATCTATAAAGATAAAGGTTGGGTGAATTTGGGTGATTGGCTGGGAACTGGCCGAATTGCCAACCAAAATATAGTTTACCGTTCATTCAAAGAAGCCCGTGCATTTGTTCATAGTCTTGGATTAAAAAATCAAGATGAATGGGTTGCATGGGTAAAAAGTGACGCACACCCAAATGATATTCCTAATACACCCAGATATGTTTACAAGGATAAAGGTTGGGTTAGCATGGGCGATTGGTTAGGAACAGGCCGTATTGTTCCACGAAATATGGTTTATCGCTCCTTTGATGAAGCCCGTACTTTTGCACGTGGACTTGAATTACGTAAACAGGTTGATTGGATTAGGTGGTCAAAGAGTGATGTACGCCCAAGTGATATTCCTGCTTATCCAGAAGTAGTTTATAAGGATAAAGGTTGGGTAAGTTGGGGGGATTGGTTAGGGACAAAAAATAGAAAAGGCGAGTTTCGTTCTTATGAAGAGGCAAAAGATTTTGTATTAAGTCTTGGCTTAGAAAATCAGGCACAATGGGTGAAGTGGACAAAAAGTGACGCACGCTCACATGATATTCCAGCAACTCCTGATAAAGTCTATAAAAACAAAGGTTGGAAAGATTGGAGTGCTTGGCTTGGAACTCGCAACATAAAAAGTGGATATCGTTCTTTTGAAGAAGCCCGCATATTTGCGCGCGGCCTTAATTTGAATAGCGGGAAGGAGTGGAAGATATGGGCTAAAAGCTTGAAGCGTCCAAATGACATTCCAATATTTCCAGATTCCGTTTATAAAAATCAAGGCTGGCAGAGTTGGGGTGATTGGCTTGGGGTAGAAAAAAGAAGAGGCGGCTGGCGTAATTTTTCAGAAGCCCTCTTGTTTGTACAAGGTCTTGGATTGAATAGCTATGAGGAGTGGCTTACTTGGGCAAACAACAAAACGCGCCCTGTTGATATACCTATCTATCCAAATGTAGTTTATAAGAACGAAGGTTGGAGTAGCTGGGGTGAATGGCTGGGAACAGGACGAGTTGCTAATCAAGATATAGTTTTTTTATCATTTAATGATGCTCGTCACTTTGCTCACAATCTTGGTTGTAAAACAAAAGAGGAATGGATTAGATGGGCTAAAACTCATCAAAAGCCTATTGATATCCCAGCTAATCCCGCAGGAGTTTATAATGATAAAGGATGGAAGGGTTGGAGTGATTGGCTTGGTGTTGTAAATCTTTGGAATAGAAATGCTATCTTGAATTTTCTGCGCAGTATCAAATCGGCTTTAGGTGTTTTGCAACCTGCCGAACTTTACGCAATCATGCGCAAAAATGGAATGATTGCATCGTCAAAAACAGAAAATAAAAGCGCCCCGCTCATCAAATCCATCCGTGACCTATGTTCCTCGCCGGACTCCGAATCCGACTTTGAAAAACTCATCGCCGAAATCGAACGCGAGAATCAACTGACGGATGAACTTGACACTGGAACACTCGAAATCATTTCCGAACCCACCAATGAAGAGACCCTGCCCGCCCTGCGTTCCCTGCAAGCGTTGAAAGCGGTGGATGAACTCGTGCAGGCGGGCGTCACCTCCGATGAAGAGACGATCGAGTTCCTGATCAGCAACCGTGTCAGCGGGTTGTGGCAGGCTACGCTTAACGACGGCGGGCTTTTCAACTCTGAAGAGTTGAGGAACGAGACGGGCGGCGTGTATTTCGAAACCATCCGCAGCCGCTTCCTTTCACAGTATGACGGCGCGCAAAGTCTGGTCATTCCGCGCGGCTATGATTTCCGCGTGAACGGCAAACTGACCCAGCCCAATCTCATGCAGAAACTGGCGGCGTATCGCGTGCAAAATGAAAAGCGACTCGGCAATTGGTCGGGTGTCGGCGCGGGCAAGACCCTCTCCGCGATTCTGGCAAGCCGCGTGATCGATGCGCGCCTGACGGTCATTGTCGCCTTCAACAGCACCGTCGAGCCGTGGGCAAAACGCGTCGCGGAAACGTATCCCGATAGCGTTGTCCACATCAAAGAACGCGGCAATATTTCGGTTGATTCGCAAAAGCATACCTATCTCATCTTGAATTTTGAAACCTTCCAGCAGCCCGACTCCGCGGCGATGGTGGAAAGACTCGTTAAAAATCACAAAATAAATTTTGTGGTACTCGATGAAATTCAAAGCGTCAAACAGCGCACGCCCAAACTCGCCAGCAAACGCAGGCAGGTGGTCAGCGGCTTGCTCTCCACTGCGGGTGAAAAAAATCCCGACCTGTGCGTGCTCGGCATGAGCGCCACGCCGGTCATCAATAATTTATATGAAGCCAAAGCCCTGCTTGAACTGGTCAAGGGCGTTGCGTTCGATGAACTGGAAACCTTCAGCAACATCCCCAACGCGATTGCGATGCACGAAAAGTTAATCCTGTACGGCATCCGCTACCGACCGGAATATAAGCAGACGATTGAAACCGCGCTCAAGGAAATTCCCGCCAACGAATATTTGGCGCAGTTGCAAAAAGTCCGCAAAGGAAAAATTCTTGACTTGGAACGCGTGCTGCTCGACGCGAAGATGGAAACCATCATCGCATCGCTCAAAAAAGGCACGCTCATTTATACGCACTACCTCACGGGCTTGGTCACGCCGCTGAAACACGCCATCGAGTTAGCAGGTTATAAAGTTGGCATGTTCACCGGCGAAGATAAAAGCGGCTTGGACTTATTCAAGAAAGGCAAAGTGGATGTGCTGATCGGTTCCGTGCCGGTCGGCACCGGCGTGGACGGTTTGCAATATGTCTGCAACCGCATGATCATCGTCAGCCTGCCGTGGACCAGCGCGGAATACGAGCAACTGATCGGGCGTTTGTATCGTCAAGGTTCGGCCTTCGACAAAGTGGAAGTCATCGTTCCGCAGGTGATGCTCGAACACAACGGCGATATCTGGTCATGGGATAAGATGCGCATGAACCGCATCCAATACAAGAAGACGCTCGCGGACGCCGCTATGGATGGAGTGATCCCCGAAGCGGAACTTTCCTCGCCCGAGATGATGTTCAAGAAAGCGCGCGAAGCCTTGCAGACGTGGATCGAGCGCATCGAGCAGGATGGCATCGCGATTATTGACCGCGCACAATTAAAAGTTCCGCTGCCCAAAGAGACCGCGCAAATTATTCAACGCCGCTTCGGTGATCTATCCGTGATGAACAGCCGCTTCAACAGCGCATACAGTTCCACCACGCATGAACGTTTGCAAGAAAATCCCGAAGAATGGTATCTGTATCACACGCTCTATCGTGAAGCGCGCAAAGACTGGGCGGAGATTCCCTTTGAGCGCATCGCCAAATCCCTGAAAAAACGCCCCGACTGGATCATCGGTGATTTCGGCTGCGGCGAAGCAAAATTCTCCGCTCTGCTGCCCAACAAAGTCTATTCGTTTGATCACGTCGCCATCAACGAGAAAGTATTGGCGTGCGACATCACACACACGCCCATTGAAGACGGCGCGCTGGATGTGGCGGTCTTCTCATTATCGTTAATGGGATTGAATTATGCTGACTATCTCAACGAAGCGTATCGCACGTTAAGATTCGGCGGGCTGTTAAAGATCGCCGAGCCGCTCAGCCGCTGGGCAGAGAAGAGACCGGAATTGCTTTTGATCATTGCAGAGGCCGGGTTTTCACTTGTGGGTAATATCGAAGAGTCAAATCAATTCTTTTATGTGGATGCGATTAAGATGGCTGAATAAAAAATGTGACGATCAAAGCTACACCCTACCAATTTGTAGGGGCAAAAGAACTAAACCGGGAAACAGCCGCAAAGTTACAGCACTCACTCTTGCAAATCTCATTCGCGTTTTCACCAGCAATTCGTAACTACTTCGACAATGTCAAGTTACCCTGTACAAAAAGCGATAATGTGGCATAAATAGGGGAATGAGACAAAATGCACGCCAAAAGACTGGGGCATCCCGCTTGAAG
>VFKN01000045.1 GCA_009885525.1 Anaerolineaceae bacterium
TGCCACGCTGACTTCTTGTTTTGTTTTTTCGGTGCGCTGGCTACGCTCTCGACCGGGTTTCAGCCCGAGTTTCGGTTATTAAACTATGGCTTCTTGCAGTGGAGTCATGCATACAAACAGAATAAACCACCATCAGAATGGCCGAGGATGCCGTTGTCTCCAGGATCTGTTCGATAGGTTTTGTTGATCACGGGTATTAATTCTTCCCGTATGAATTGTAGAAAATGAGCCGCCCCGCCTGTGCCAGCATCATCTGGCGCGTCAGCAAAACCGGGCTTCATGTTTTGATCATACCATCCCTCGATTTCCGTCGGTGTCATGTCTCGGCTTCTGAACCCAGCGGTGGCTAGGAAAGTATCGACGGGATAACCAATCCCAACGACAATGATCTCGCGGATGACCCCTAAAAGGTTGAAGATACGCACAGTCTCTGTCGTCATCCCAAATAAAGCATTCGCATCCAGCACATATAGCACGGGATAAGGCCTACCGAGTTCTTTAGTATATGAATCGGGCAGGGCCACAAAAATGCGATACTCCTGACCAACGATTGCTGAGGTGACACTCAATAACTCAGTTCCAGGGATCGTCACCTGTGGAGGGTGAGGCGGGGGTGGTTCAGTTGCTGTTGGAAGGATTTGTGTCGGTATTAGTGTGGCAGTCGGCTGGGCTACATTGCACGCTGACAAAGCCAGGCCCAACGCGGTAGTTCCGCTTAGTTTGAGGAAATCGCTTCTCGATAACTGCGTTTTACTTGTCATGGAGTCACCTCATTCTTCAGATAACAAGCACAGTCACTTTTGTAGAAAAAGTGACTATGACCTGTTTTTGGATATTTGCTGTTATGCTGATTGTTTTCGTATTAGGAAGCACGCACAACATTGTTGACCAGAATCAGCGGCTGCATATTGGTAAAATTCGGAATGTCACCCATGATCTCAGCGCCGTGCGCGGCCATCAATTACAAAATGGAGTGGTACCATCCATTACTGTATCTCTACGCACCAAAAATAATATTCCCAATCTGAATCTGCGGCTGGACATTCGTGAAATTGGGAATATCACCCATGATCTCTGCGCCATGCGCGGCTAATCCGTTTTGCAGATCTTCCATTTTTTCGAACATCAGATATCCAATCGCTGCATAGGGAGCAGGCTCACCAGGTGTGACGGTACCCAAGCCTTCATCCACTTCTGCTTCGACAGGGAAACCCAAACTTTGAAGTTTGGCTTTGGTCATCGGAACGTGCTTGGTCAGGTAGTAGTCCATATCAAAGTGGCTGTCACTGGTCTTGGGGAATAAAACGGTTACACGGATCATTTTTCTCTCCTTGGATTAGCTAGTTTGGATCTTTGTCTGGGTGGGTGGACATACCACCATTTAGTGCTCAGTATATTTGTGCCGCGTGTCGCCAGCGTGTCGTAGATCGTGTCAAACGGAGTAATTTGATATGAAATATCCAGATTTAATGTTTATAATGTAATCATCAGATAAAGGGCGAACAAAACCTTTCGCCACGGCGACCCAGAAACACGGAGTTTTACCCTTGTTTTTCTCAATATCTTCGCGTCTCCGTGGTTAAAAAAATGTTCGGCTTATTCCTGCCCAATACAATTTAATGTTTATAATGCCAGCTATAGGCTAATGTGATAGGAGTGGTATCTCCATGGCTCTTGCTTTTCACTTCCTCGGTTCTCCACAACTTGTTTTAGAAAACCTTCCCGTTAGCGTACATCGCCGGTCCATTGTGGCACTTCTGGCATATCTGGCCGTCAACGACAACAGGCAGGCAAAGCGAACCTATACACGCGAGTCATTGAGCGCGTTACTCTGGCCCGACTACGACCAGGTCAAGGCTTTTACAAATCTGCGCCATACGTTGTGGGAAATCCAAAAGGCATTCGGCCCAGACTGGCTGATTACCAACCGAGAAACAATCGGTTTACAAGTAGATGCAAATGTTTGGGTGGATGTTCATCGCTTTGAATCTTTGCTATCTGAGAGTCAGACGCAGAGTGATATTTCACTTCGCATCCCCTTGTTAACTGAATCGGTCAAACTTTACCGTCACCATTTTCTGACTGGCTTCAATCTAAAAAATTCGCCCACATTCGATGCATGGTCACTGACCAAGTCCGATGAATTGCATCACAAACTTACTCAAGTATTAACATTGCTCACAGAAGATTATTGCCTATTGGGAGATGTCGACTCTGCTGTTCAATACGCAAGGCGTTTGGTGAACCTTGACCCATTGAACGAATCTGCTCACCGCCAATTGATGCAAGTATACAGCCAGGCAGGGCAGCACAATGCAGCGTTGAAACAATATCAGACTTTCGAGCAAACACTGCGCAAGGAGATGGGGCTCGATCCACAGCCAGAGACACGTGCGCTCTACAAGCAAATCCGCAAAGGCGATGTAAAGCAATTTCAGGCAGGAACACAAAGAGAAACAAAATCTCCACGCAATAATTTGCCTCATCGTCTTACAACCTTTATCGGACGTGAACAGGAACAAACCGAGATCATGAGTCTTGTAACCAAAAATCGTCTTGTTACGCTCGTCGGCGCGGGTGGAGTGGGTAAGTCGCGCCTGGCTCTGCAGGTTGGAGAAAAATCACTGCGCAATTTCTCGGATGGGGTTTGGCTTGTGGAACTCGCGCCGTTGACTGACCACACACTGGTACCGCAGGCTGTTTGCACCGCACTGGAAATGTCTCAGCAAGGGGGCACACCCGCGCTGAAAATGCTCACAGATCATTTGGCTCTAAAGAGAGCGTTGTTGATTCTCGACAATTGCGAACATCTGATTGATGACTGCGCACACTTGGCGGAGACTCTACTACAAGCCTGTCCTGATTTGCATATCCTGGCTACCAGTCGGGAAGCATTAGGAATAGATGGGGAGCGCCGTTATATTGCTCCCTCACTTTCCTTGCCTAAGTTGCATGGTGGGTTAGAGTCCATTCAGGAATCAGAAGCGGTAAAATTATTTGTGGAACGGGCAACAACCTCCGTCCCAGACTTTGAATTGTCAGAAGCCAATGGCCCGATCGTCGCACTGATCTGCCAAAGGCTGGGTGGGATTGCGCTGGCCATTGAATTGGCCGCGGTACGAGTTATTGACTTTTGAAAAAAGTAAGTCCGTTAATCTAGCCAATCGAGTTTAGAATTACGCAAACAGGCAAACAAGCGTTTTTGAGAAATTCGGGTTCGAGAAATGCCA
>VFKN01000007.1 GCA_009885525.1 Anaerolineaceae bacterium
TCGTAAATCGTAAATCGTAAATCGTAAATCGTAAATCGTAAATCGTAAATCGTAAATCGTAAATCGTAAATCGTAAATCGTAAATTACTGGAGGAACTCTCTTATGTGTGGAATCGTTGGATATGTCGGACCGCGTGATGCGACGCCGATCATCTTGAATGGCTTGAAAAGACTCGAATACCGCGGATATGACTCGGCGGGCGTGGCTGTTGTGAAGGGCGATCAGATCGAAGTGCGGCGCGACGCAGGCAAACTGGGACAATTGATCGACCTCGTGGCGAAAGAGCCTTTGAGCGGCGCGCCGGGAATTGGTCACACGCGCTGGGCGACACATGGCGCACCGTCGGCGCGTAACGCGCATCCGCATGTGAGTAATTCGGGGAAGATCGTCGTGGTTCACAATGGCATCGTGGAAAATTTCATCGAGCTCAAAGATGAATTGGTCAGCGAAGGCACAACTTTCAGTTCGGAGACCGATACTGAAACCATTGTGCATCTTGCGGAACATCATCAAGCGGCTGGCGCGAATTTTGTTGAGACTGCGCGTAAAACCTTCCAACAAATTGAAGGCGCGAATGTGGTCGTTTTGCTTTCCACCGCTGAGCCGGATAAGATCGTGACGGCACGCATCGGTAACGCGGGCGGAGTTGTGATCGGCTTGGGCGATGGCGAAAATTTCATCGCCTCGGATATTCCCGCCATTCTTGAACACACGCGCAAAGTGATTTTTTTAGAGTCGCGCCAGATGGCAATTGTGACTCGCGATAGTGTCCGCATCGAAACGTTGGAAGGCAAAGAAGTTAAACCCGAAATTCACATCATCTCATGGGATGCGGTTGCTGCGGAGAAGGGCGAGTATCGTCACTTCATGCAAAAGGAAATTCACGAGCAGGTGCGTGCTTTAACTGATACGCTCGCAGGCCGCGTGGATTTCAAAGAAGGCCGCATTCGTCTGCCCGAATTAAATCTCACACCCGAACTTGCAAAACGCATTCAGCGTATTTACATCACCGCTTGCGGCACGGCGGCTTATGCGGGCATGGTGGGCAAATATCTCATCGAGAAAATTGCGCGCATACCGGTGGAAGTGGTTATCGCATCTGAGTTCCGTTATAGCGATCCCATTTTAGATTCCAATACAGTTGTGCTTGCCATTTCCCAATCCGGTGAAACCGCGGATACATTGGCGGCGATGGAAGAAGGTCGCCGCAAAGGCGCGATTGTCTGGAGCATCGTGAACGCGATCGGTTCGCAAGCCATGCGCGTCGCGGATGGATTCATCTCGATGCAAACCGGGCCGGAAATCGGAGTTGCTTCCACGAAGGCGTTTACCGCTCCGCTGGTCGATCAATACATGCTGGCGATTCTGCTCGCGGATTTACGCGGCACACTGGATGAGAAGACTCGCAAGTCGCTGGTATCTGACTTGCGCCTCGTGCCCGATCTCGTTGGACGCACGTTGGATAGAGAATCCGAAGTTGAGAAAGTGGCGCATGTCTTAAAAGATATTCGCGATTGTTTATATCTCGGGCGCGGAATCAATATGCCGATTGCATACGAAGGCGCGTTGAAACTCAAAGAGATTTCCTATATCCACGCGGAGGGTTATCCCGCGGGCGAGATGAAGCATGGTCCCATCGCGTTGATCGATGAAGAGATGCCGGTGCTGTGCATCGCGCCGAAAGACCCGTGGCACGAGAAGATGATCTCGCAAATCCAGCAAGCCAAGGCGCGTGACGGCATCGTGATTGCCGTGGCGACGGAAGGCGATGAACTCATCAAAGGAATGGCTGACCATATCCTGTGGGTTCCCGAAGCGCCGTGGATGTTATCTCCCATTGTGACGGTGCTGCCGCTGCAATTGCTCGCATATCATATCGCGGCCATCCGCGGACTTGATGTTGACCAGCCGCGCAATCTGGCGAAAAGTGTAACGGTAGAATAAGTAGCAAACTCGCACTGTGATGTAAAATTACAGTGCGAGTTTTTATTTAACTTCCTTACGCAGAATTCAATCCCGAAGGGATGAAAGGATTGTAGTAGTAAGGACATACAGATATCCAAATCCCAAAGGGATGGCATGGTTTGCTTCATAAAAACATGACACCCCTTCGGGGTTACTGTGCCGGCTTTTCATAAATCTATAATCATTCCACTCCTTCGGAGTTTTCTGGCGTAAGGAATCTTCCATGAAACAGTATGCCGACAAACAAAAACGCACGCTGATTAGTTCCGTCGTCATTTTCCTTTTACTGGCGATGGTTATTATTGCTGTCGGCTACAGGTATTACCATAATTTTGAGACGCGCTCCCGCGCAGAGGCGGAGAGTTGGCTCTCCACCATTGCGACTTCAAAAGCGAGCGGGCTGGCAGATTGGCGCAAGGATTTATTGACATATGCCAATTTGTTTTATAACAACCAGGCTTTTTCTGATTCTGTGGCGCTTTATCTGAAAGATAAACAGGATGCTGCGACACAGGAGCAGATTCTTATCTGGCTGAGGGCTTACCAGAAAAATAATGAATTTGACAGAGTAGCCTTGCTCGACACGCAAGGCGCAAATATACTTTCTGTTCCGGGCGAGCCGACTGCATCTGTTCCTGCTGTTATTAAAAAGATTCCCGAAGCCTTACAGTCAGGTCAAATCACCTTTGTTGATTTTTATCTTGATAAGTCTGACCAGCAGGCTTATCTTGCAATCCTGATCCCCATACTTGATGAACAGAATTCCAAACGCGTCATTGGATTCTTAAACTTGCGCGTCAATCCTAGAGTGCGTTTATACCTGAGCCTGTCTCAGAAGGTCACAGACAGCGCAACGGCTGAGTCTTTCCTCGTCCGCCGCGATGGGAATGAAGCGGTTTTTTTAACCGGACTCAAATTTAAACCCGACGCTGCTTTGAATCTTCGTACGCCAATCGCGAAGAAGGAAAATCTGGAAGTAAAAGCCGTGCTCGGGCAAACAGGGATTGTGGACGGCGTGGATTATCGCGGCGTTGCGATGATCAGCATTGCTCAAGCTGTGCCTGATTCTCCCTGGTTTTTAGTGACGCATATGGACACCTCTGAAGTTCGTGTGCCGGTGCGTGAATATTTTTTTGGAACAATCATCGTGACCGGCACGATCATCTTTTACTCAGGTTTGGGCATGGTGCTGATCTGGCGGCAGCGGCAATTGAAATACTATCAGTCGGAGGCGGAAGCGGCTGAGATTTTGCGCGCAACCGAGGATGAGTTGCGCCTGCTCACACACGGGTTGGATAATAAAGTCCGCGAGCGTACCGAGGAACTCCAAAAAGTTAATCAAAAATTGTTGGAGGAAAAACAACGCGCGGAACTTCTCGTCGAAGATATCAAGGAAAATCGCGAGCAGCTGCGCGCGCTTTCGCAGCAAATGGTGGATTTGCAGGAAATACAGATCAAGAATCTCGCGCGCGAGCTGCATGACAGCGTGGGACAGAACCTGACTGCCATCAATATCAACATATCCTTGTTACAACAACTGCTGCCGGAAAATTATTCCGAAGCGATTAAGTCGCGGCTGGTGGATACAAGTCAGATCGTGGAGGAAACTGTCGTGCGCATGCGGAATGTGATGGCGGATTTTCTCCCGCCCATGCTGGAGAGCTACGGGTTGTCGCCTACGCTTTTGTGGTACGGTGAGCAGTTCACAAAGCGTACGAATATTCCAGTCAGTGTTAATGATTACAGGTTTAGCGTTGCGCGGTTGCTGCCCCAAACGGAAGTCGGTTTATTCCGCATCGTGCAGGAAGCGCTGAACAACGTCGCCAAATATGCGCTTGCCTCGCAAGTGGATATTGAACTCAAGGACGATGGCGATCAACTATTGATGACTATTGCTGACGACGGGGTTGGGTTTGACCCGCAGGTCGTTTTCGCCAAGCCGGCGCATTGGGGCTTTGCCATTATGCGTGAACGCGCGCGCGCATTGGATGCGTCTTTCGATATTCAATCAGCCCCGGGTGAAGGCACCAAAATCCTTTTGCGCATGCAGGCTAAAAATGTCCATTAATGTTTATCTGGTTGACGATCATCGTATTTTGCGCGACGGTTTGCGCATGTTGTTGGAGCTGCAAGGCGACATCCGCGTGGTAGGCGAGGCGGAGGACGGGCGCAAGGCCGTGGATGGAATTTTGGCAGCCAGGCCGGACGTGGTGTTGATGGATATCACCATGCCCGAATTAAATGGAATTGACGCGACCCAAAACATCATGTTAAAACTGCCGAAGACCAAGATCATTATTCTTTCGGTGCATTCCGATTCTGAGCATGTCTATCGCGCATTTCAGGCGGGGGCAAAGGGATATCTGCTCAAAGAGTCTGCCGGGGAGGAGGTTGTCAAAGCTGTGCGCGCGGTTTATCAGGACCGGGAATACTCCAGCCGGAAAATTTTGGATGCCGCTCCGCTGAACTATGCGCGCCAGCGCCAGGAACGCAGCCCCTTCGAGTTACTCAGCGCCAGAGAACGCGAGGTGTTGCAGCTAACGGTGGAAGGCGCTACCAGCGCAGTCATCGCGGAAAAATTGGCACTCTCCCCCAAAACGGTGGATACATATCGCAGCCGGTTGATGGAAAAATTAGGCGTGCAAAATCTGCCGGAACTGGTGCGTTTTGCCATCAAGCACGGCTTGACGCCGCCGGAGTAAGCTACCTTACACGCCCTCACCCTAGCCCTCTCCCGGAGGGAGAGGGAATTAAAACTCCCTTCCCCTTTTTTGGGGGAAGGGCTGGGGATGAGGGATATTCCTCACCTGACAATCTTGACAGGTCTAATCAAGAATTCCTGACAGACAACAACTCCCGAGAAATCTATAATACAAATATAGATTTGTAGTTCATTTGTGAACTCAAAAAAGGAGAATATTATGTTGAACAAAAGATCTGAAAAAGGGCAGGCGATCGTTATCATTATTTTCGCGATCATTGGCTTGCTCGGGTTAACCGGTCTGGCAGTGGATGGCGGCATGGCCTTCTCAGACCGTCGTCAGGCGCAAGGCGCAGCCGACTCGGCGGCCTGGGCTGCAGCGCTGACCAAGGCAAATAAAGCAAATATTACGCAAGTGGAAGCTGATGCTTTAGCAATCGCTGATCAAAATGGGTTTCCCGAAAATAGCACACACAGTGTGGTCACAGTGACTTTTAAAGACCTGCCCGTAGCGCCTCTGAAATTATCCGATGGTAAAGAAAATCCATGCCCGATTGGCGCGACCCCAAATGTGGAGATCACGGTACAAATTACATCCCATGTAAAAACATTCTTCGCTCCGATCATTGGCGTGCAACAGGTTACCAATAAAGTGGAAGCTGCCACACTCTCCTGCGGCGAGTATACCGGCGCTCTTTTTAATGGGAATGCGATTGTAAGTTTGAACCCCAGTACTGATCCCGGTAATTGTCCATTTAACAGCTCTACAGGTAGCGCTACCTGGAATGTAACCGGCAGCGGAATTGCTTCTAATGGTTGTGCGGCCGGTATTACCGGTAACAGTAACAATGCGAATAATGTTAATCTTAATGGGCATTGTGTTTCTGCCGTTGGCAATGCAACATTTGGAAGCAGCGCCCCGACGTGCTCTGGATCTGTTTCCACATATAACCAGACCTATATTGATAGCATTATGCCCCCCAATCCTTGTGATGGCACCCCCGGAGATGTTGGGATTGTTCCCCCTGCCCCGCCAAGGAATGGCACTGTAACCCTTTCTAATGGCGTTTATTGTATTTCTGATTTTGATGCTTACAGTGGATTGGATATTCAGTTAAATGCTGCCACACTCTATGTTACAGACCCAGAGTTTGATTTGAGGTTTTCAGGCGGTGGTGGCTTTACAGGTACGCCAGGCAATATTGCCCCCTATGTCAATTACTACCTGATTGTTAAGCCATCTGCAAATTTGTGTACAAAATTCAACGATCAGAATGCACAAACCATTCTGTTTAGAGGTAATGGCGTCGGCTCATCCCAGGGAACCATTCTGGCACCTGGTGCTTGTCTTGATATTCGTGGTAATGGTTCATCTGCGATTAATGGCCAGGTAGTCGGCTATAGCGTTTCTGCCAATGGTACAGGTGATGGCACAATTAATTATGTTCAAAATCAAAACCCTATCGTCCCAACAACTGCAACGGTTCAATTAGTGAAGTAAGTCAGTTTATAATACGAACAAAAAAGCGGCGCGCCCAGCGTCGCTTTTTTGTTGCCTCGGTGTGGTATTTTTCACACCTTATATTTGGGCTAACACAACCAGTGTGCACGCAAAGGTTGTCATTAACCTATGCTCCAGCCGCCGTCCTCGGCGGCGGTTTGCGAGGAAACCCTGCGTCGGGGACGGCGCAGAGAGCAACCCCGGCCTGACATGTTTTGCGTGCACACCACAACCAGATATTATTGACAAAAATGCAAATCGGACTATACTTATCATAGATAAGTTAATTAACATAAACTATATTTTCTGATGTATCATCATCAGGATGCAATGACCCGACACCTTTAGTTGGTCGCTTTTCTGTGGCAACACAGTTTGGGCGTCGGCGAGCAAGTAGCGAACCCAGCCTGTTTTTTTCGGCTGGGCTTGTTTTTTTAATCAACTTGTCACCAATAAGACACATCTTTCTTTCAATCAAAAAATGCAGTAGATCATTCGTAAATTTTTAAAAGGAGTAATTTATTATGTTTAACAAAAAATCAGAAAAAGGCCAGGCGATCATCTTGATTATTTTTGCGATGATTGGCTTGCTGGGCTTGACCGGCCTGGCAGTGGATGGCGGCATGGCTTTCTCAGACCGTCGCCAGGCGCAAGGCGCAGCCGACTCGGCTGCCTGGACTGCGGCGTTGACCAAGGCAAATAAAGAAAATATTACGCAAGTAAAAGCGGATGCTTTGGCTATTGCCGATCAAAACGGATTTCCCGAAAATAGCGCGCACAGCATCGTCACTGTGACTTTTGCAGATATACCCGTGGCTCCTGCGAAATTCAATGGCCAGGAAAATCCATGCCCGATCGACTCGTCTCCAAATACACAGATCACCGTACAAATTACGTCTTACGTAAAAACATTCTTTGCCCCGGTCGTTGGCGTGCAACAGGTTACCAATAAAGTGGAATCTGTCACACTCGCCTGCGGCGAATATCATGGCGGGCTTTTTGGTGGGAATGCGATTGTAAGCCTCGGCAACAACATGCCGGCAGACTGCGCGTTTGATAGCGGAAATAGCAATGCCGCACATTGGAATCTAATAGGCGGCGGACTTTCTTCCAATACCTGCGCTTATTCTAAAAATGATAATTCAGTCACGATCGAGCCGCCTTACTGCGTGTCTGCTGTTAAAGGGGGCATGGGTGGTTTTTCTGATAATGAATGTCCCGGAGATGCTGGAGCCTATCCTCCCTCATATATTTCCTCCATCATGCCGCCAAATCCATGTATCGGTGCCATTACCAGTGGTGTATATGCTGGCGGGGGCAAGGTTGTCACGGCCGGACAGACCACCTTCTCTAATGGCGTCTTTTGTATGGACACTGAAGCGAAAATGAATGCGCTTACTCAAAAAGATGTCGTTCTAACCAACGCCACGCTTTATGTTACTGCTAAAGAATTCGATGTGAAGTTTGCTGGCAAAGGTAGTTTTGCCGGCACTCCTTTTTCGGGCGCTCCTTTTTCCAGCACTATTAATAGCGGCAGTGAATATTTAAATTACTATATGATCGTCACTGATAATGGACATCCTTGTACAACGTTTACCGGCAATGGCAACAATAAACAGGTATTTGAATATAGAGGCAATGCCACCAGCGAACTTCGGGGTACCGTTCTGGCGCCAACCGCTTGCATTGATGTCCGCGGAAATGGCACAGCTACGATTAATGGTCAGTTAATCGGCAACAGCGTTTCTTCCAACGGTAATGCGGGCCCTGACATTAATTATGTTGAAAATCAAAATCACATCGACCCGCTAGGCGCAACGATCCAATTGCTGAGGTAAATCAAGTTTGTAATACGAATAAAAAAAGCGACGCGTACAGCGTCGCTTTTTTTATTGCCTCGGGGAGATGTAATATTTTTCACACCCTTATACTTTTATGCTCCAACCGCCGTCCTCGGCGGCGTTTTGCGAGGAAACCCTGCGCCGGGGACGGCGCAGGGAGCAAACAGGTAAATCAAGTTTGTAATACGAATAAAAAAAGCGACGCGTACAGCGTCGCTTTTTTTATTGTCTCGGGGATATGTAATATTTTTCACACCCCCTATACTTTTTCTATCCCTGGGTAGAGTAGGCAGGAAGGCCGCCTTTGGTTATTATAAAACTACAAAACGTTTGCACATTTTGTAGTCAACAGTTTTTTTTCTTATTTTTGGTATCGACAATTTTCATTCATTTTTTTCAAAAGGAGCAATCATATGTTAAACAAAAGATCTGAAAAGGGACAGGCAATCATCATAATCATCTTTGCGATCATTGGCCTGATTGCATTGACCGGGCTCACGGTGGACGGAGGCATGGCCTTCTCAGACCGCCGTCAGGCGCAGGGCGCAGTTGACTCAGCCGCCTGGGCTGCGGCACTTGCCAAGACAAGAGGTCAGGATATAACATTGGCAGCGAAAGACATCGCCAATCAAAACGGATATGTAAATGATGGCACGCACAATGTGGTCACCGTGACCATTACGGCTTCACCCAGCGGCGTCTGCCCGACTGCCGGTCAGGATATTAAGGTGGATATCATATCGCATGTGAATACCTTCTTCGCGCCGGTGATTGGCGTCAAACAGGTGACGAACGCGGTCACCGCATCCACGCGCGCTTGTGATGTCAGCGGCACGACACCCACACAGCCTTTGTATGCCGGCAATGCGATCTATTCCACCCGAACCACTGCTTGCGGGAATGGTGTTAGTGATAAAGCCATATACACAGGCGGAAGCAACCAGATCCAATTGTGGGGCGCCGGCTTCGGTGACTCTTCCACAGACCCGGATTGTATGCACTTCCCGGGCGGCAATGTTCAGTTGAAAAAAGCCGAGTCAGGTACAGCCTGCGCTAACCTCAACTCAGCTGCGCCAAATGGAATTGGCGTCAACTATTCAAGTATTTCTCCGCAGAATGGCTGTGGAATTAAAAATTACAATTTGCCGGTTGTCGCTCCTCCCGCTGATCTTCATATCACTTGTGCTGGCAATGCCACTAAAACAGGCAGTTCTTTACGCCCGGGTAATTACACAGGAACATTTCCTCCATCGGGCGTCTCAACGCTCCAGCCCGGTACGTATTGTGTCAATGGCGATTTCACATTGAACGGCAATGCAAATCTCAGTGGAAACGGCGTTACGATCGTTATGAACACCGGCGGCATCAAATGGAATGGCAACATGACCCTGAATCTTTCAGCTCCGACCAGCGGAACCTACAAAGGCCTGGTGATCTACGCGCCTCCCTCCAACACCAGCCAGATGACGATGAACGGCAGCAGCAATGTGACGCTTGTCGGAACCATGCTCGCACAAAATGCGCCTTGTGATTTCGTCGGCAGTGGTCAGATCCAAAAAGTGGAACTTCAAATGATCTGCTACACCTGGCAGATGAACGGCAATGCAGACGTACAGATCATGTACACCGCTTCCAAACTTTTTATTCCTCCGCCCACCCTGATTATGCCCTCAATTTCATTGATCAAATAAGTGGGCCGATCATAACAAAAAGCGACACACACCGCGTCGCTTTTTTGTATTAACTCACCTTATGCAAGCAAAACTCCGAAGGAGTGGAATGATTATAGATTTGCATAAGATCGACACGATAACCCCGAAGGGGTGTCATGTTTTTACGGCACAAGCCATAACATCCCTTCGGGATTTGAATGCCTGCACGCTTCATTCTACAATCCTATCATCCCTTCGGGATTGAATCCTGCGTAAGGTCACGTATTAAGTTGGGATTTGAAAATCTCCAGATTTTCGATTTACAAACGTCTCCAGACGTTTGACTCCATTATCTTAATTCTTCGATCACCTTTTTCAACTCATCCGGCAAGTCCGCTTCAAAGGTGCGCGGTTCTTTTTCATTCGGCAAAATGATGCTGAGTCTTGCGGCGTGCAGAAAATGCCTTTTAGCGTTAATGGTGACGCGCTTTTTTCCGTAGACCGTATCCCCGGCAATGGGGCAGCCTAAAAACGCGCAATGCAAGCGGATCTGATGCGTGCGTCCCGTCAGCGGGTGGAACTCCAACAGCGTATGCTCCTTGAAGGTCTCAAGTGTCTTGTATTCGCTAACCGACTCACGTCCCTTGCCTGCCGGAACAATTGCCATCTTCTTACGCTGATGCAAGTCACGTCCGATGTGAGCCTCCACGCGCCCGGTGGGGGTGGGCGGTTTGCCATCTACCAACGCGAGATAGGTCTTGTTCACCGTCCGCAAGCGGAATTGGTCTTGCAGCCACGTATGCGCGCGTTCGTTCTTCGCGAGTACGATCAAGCCCGAGGTTTCCTTATCCAAACGGTGGACGAGTCCCGGGCGTTCCTCTCCGCCGATGCCTTCCATATCCGGGTCGTATCCCAGCACCGCGTGGACCAGCGTCCCGGTGGGATGTCCGGCAGCGGGATGGACAACCATCCCCGCGGGCTTATTGACCACGATGATTTCATCGTTCTCGAAGATAATATCCAGCGGAATATCCTCGCCGACCAATCCGCTTGGAACAGGCGGCGGCACGCGCAGTTCGATCTCCGACCCCGCGTCAATGCTTTGCCCGGATTTCTTCGCGGGCACATTGTTGACCAACACACAGCCGTTCTCGATCAAACCTTGCAGGCGCGCGCGCGAAAATTCGGGCAGGCTTGTTACAAGGAATTTATCAAGACGTTCTGATTTTTCACCCGTGTAACGAAATTTCTCAATACGATCATTCATAATAGTTGTAACCATTTAGACAGTATACAGGTAAACAAGGTAAACAGGTAGACATGGATTGGATTTTTCATTGTTCCTGTTTTGTCGTATTTACCGGCTCGTCACTCCCCACTGATGACTGCTCACTGATAACTGATAACGGCTCTTCCACCTTTTTCTTTTCCTGCCGTTCCTTGATCAACACACCGATTAATAGCACAATAACGCCGACCGTGATGGATGCATCCGCGATATTAAAAACCGGAAACGTGCCGATGGAAATAAAATCGGTCACCTTGCCTTTGAGCAAACGGTCGATCAAATTTCCCGCCGCGCCGCCGAGCTGCAAACCCATCGCGAGTTTCAACGTCCAATCCTCTTTTTCGACCTGGGGATAGTAATAAATGATTGCGCCGATCACAATGAAAGCAAGTACAGTAAAGACAATGCCGCCGCTTTGGAACATGCCGAACGCCGCGCCGCTGTTATACCAATGTACGATGCGGGCATAAGGCATGAGCCATCCAAGCCATGCCGGCAGCCATTGCGCGCCGAATTCTATGTTTGTATGCACGAGCCATTTTGTCCACTGGTCGAAGGCGATGATAATGCCCGCGATCCCAAACAAATTTAAATAATCTTTTACTTTTTCGTTCAAACTACACCTCAATTATTTAATACTAAAAAAACTTAACCACGAAGGACACAAAGATCACTAAGGAAAACCTTAAAACCTTAAAACCTTAAAACCTTTCGTGTCCTTCGTGGTTAAAAAGATTTTCTTTTGCCCTTCAATTGTACCTTACACAAACACACGCGGTACGCGCGCGCTGATGTTGGTCATCACTTCATATTCATTCGTGCCGACCCAATCGGCGAGGTCTTCAGCGCGGATGCCATTGCCGAGCAGTGTCACTTCATCGCCGACTTTGACATCATCATTGCCTGCATTGACCATGAACTGATCCATGCAGATGCGCCCCACTTGCGGATATTTCTTCCCGTTGATGATCACCTGCGCTTGATTGGTCATGCGCCGGAAATATCCATCCGCGTAGCCGCATGGGATGGTCGCAATGCGCGACTCCGCTTCGGGATGCCACAGCGACCCGTAGCTGACTCCGCGCCCCGGTTGGGTGATTTTGCTGAATACCACTTTTGACTTCCATGTCAACGCGGGTTTGACCTCGATCGTCTGTTCAATGTCACGCCCGGGGTAAATGCCGTAGAACAAAACGCCGGGACGCACCATGTCGTAATAACTTTCGGGCATGAGTAAGGTTGCGCCGGAGTTTGCGGTGTGTCTTATTTGCGGATGCGGCTCGCTGCGCTTTTCGTAAATGGATAATACTTCTTCAAAGCGTTCCAATTGCAATGCGGCGGATGTCATTGGGGAGGTTTGTTTTACGCCTCGCAGCGCCATCTCTTCCGAGTTTGCGAAATGGGTGAAGATGCCTTCGACATCCACATGTTTGCAGGACAGGGATTTTTCGATCAGCGCTTCGGCTTCGTATTCGCGGACGCCGATGCGCTCCATGCCCGTGTCAATTTTGAGATGGGCTTTGAGGCGCTTTCCGGTGGAGGCGGATAATTGTTCCGCTGATTCTAATAGGTCGAGCGAAGACGCGGCGAGGGTTAAGTCGAATTCTAAAAAAGCAGGAAGCTGCTCGGGCAAAGTTCCGCCCATGACGAGGATCGGAGTCGCAATTCCCATGTTGCGAATGTGGATGCCTTCTTCGGGAATTGCCACGCCGATGTAATCCGCGAAAGGCGCGATGAACGGCGCAACACCGTCCACGCCGTGACCGTAAGCATTGGCTTTGAGCACGACGAGGACTTTTGCAGACGCAACATGTGCGCGGATGTTTTCGAGATTTTGTTTTAGTTGATTGAGGTTGACTTCGAGATAAGTTGGACGCATGAACGTTATTTTATCATTTGCGGCGCCAGTGATATTCCACATCCGGTTCGGATTCGGGCGGCGGACTCATGCCAAAATTTTCGGCGGCAAACCCATTGCTTTCGTAGAATACGCGCGCTGTTGCGTTGGCGACATGCGTATATAACCAAAGATGTTTTGGCGATTGTGTTTTGGCATAGTTAAGCAAGGCCTGCCCAATGCCGCGGCGATGGTAAGTGGGGTCAACATATAAGCGGTCAATGAATGCGCCTTGCATGCCGAGGTAGCCTACGGGTCGGCCGTCTGTTTCATAGACCCATAATTCATCTTCAACGGTGACAACATTCTTGAAAAATTCACGCGCGTCCTCAAGCGTATGCCCCAGTCGTTCGGTCAATCCTGGCATGGCAAAATCCATGGCTTCAAACCAGAATTTGGTTACGACTTCAAAATCATTTTCTCGGTATAAACGTATCATAGTGATTTTGATTATAGACGATTTTCAAATTGTTCTGTTAAAAACAAACGGACGGCGTAAACCGTCCGTTTGTTTTACTTTGTGGTTAATCTTTTAATGCCACGCACCCAGGATTGCTCCGAAGAGCACGAAGTTGACCAAATGATTACCCACTTCGATTGCCCAAATTTTTAAGCCGTGACCTGCGAACAGTTTGTTGACCAAATAGGTAGGTGCAACAAAGCCGAGCCAGAGCATGAAACCTGCTGTCGCGCCGGAAGTGAGGGTTGCACTTCCGCTCATGCTTCCCATTGCCGTGACCATCAGCGACATGAATACTGCCTGAACAAATGAGGCAAGAATCGTTAATGCCCATGTCATGCCCATATTTTCCATGCCGGGTTGTTCACGTCCCTTACCGACGACTGCCCACCACATGGGAAAGAATGTCTTTGGGTTATACCAGATCGATCCGTTGACCATGCTGATCACCACACAAACAATTACCGCTAACCAGTTAATAGAACTAAAATCCATTTCAGCCTCCATATTGATAAATTTGATCGACGCTTGCCGATCTTGTGAAAATCATAACCCGAAAATTTGTTCTAAGATACGCGCGGGGGGGTGAAAATGGAGTCCAATGTCTCCTGACATTGGGGGGGGGTGAGTCCAAAGTCTGGAGACTTTGGACTCCGAATCCTTATTACCTACTTTCCTATATTTTTCCAGCCACGTAATCCAACACATCTATTTTGGTTAATATCCCAACCGGCTTGCGATGTTCCACCACGATCAACGCATAACCTGCGGTCAATGATGGCATCGCATCTTCAAGCGGAGTTTCGGGCGGGAAGACAGCACCCGCGTTTTGGATGAGTGCGTCAATTTTCTCATCGTTGTTATGCTCATGTTTTTCGAGCATGTGATTGAGCAAGTCCACTTCTTCGATCAAGCCGGCGAGAACGCCATCCGCGCCGACGACGGGCATTTGCGAAACGCCGTGCTGATGCATGGTGGTCACCACTTTGCGGATCGAATCGCCCAGCGTAGCGGTTTGCAGCGCCTTGTTCGGTTTCGCCAGCAAAAGATCGCCAAGCAGGGTCTCGCCGAATTCCATCGAGAGGAAGCCAAACTCGCGCATCCACTTGTCGTCATAAAATTTTGAGAGATAGCGCGAACCGGAGTCAGGGAGAATGACCACGGGGATTCTGCCCGCGGGGAGTTTGCGGCAATACTTGAGCGCGCCCGCAATCGCGGAGCCGGATGATCCGCCCGCGAAGATTCCTTCCTGGCGCACGAGTTGACGCGCCCACAAAAATGATTCGCGGTCACCCGCGCGCTCGATCGCATCGACCACGCTGATATCCATCGCGGAGGGGAGAAAATCCTCGCCGATGCCTTCCACTTTATAAGTCTTGGGATACGCGCCCGGAGGAATAATTCCGTTGTTTTGCCAAATTTCGGTGAGGATCGAACCTTCGATATCCACGCCCACGATTTTGATATCGGGATTTTTGGATTTAAGATAACGCCCCACGCCGCTGATCGTTCCGCCCGTGCCGATGCCGATGATGACATCGGTTAATTTTCCCTCGGTTTGTTCCCATAATTCAGGGCCAGTGGTCATCTCGTGTGTTTTGGGATTATCAGGATTGTGATATTGATTTGCGAGCATGGCGTTAGGAACTTCACGCGCAAACTTCTTGGCGACTTCATAATATGAGCGCGGATCACCGGGACCGGCATCGGTGGGGGTGATAACAACTTTTGCGCCATACGCACGCAGCAATAAAATTTTCTCATTGCTCATCTTGTCAGGCATGACGAAGATGGTCTTGTAGCCTTTCAACGCGGCAGCGATGGCAAGTCCCACGCCGGTGTTACCGGATGTGGCTTCGACGATTGTGCCGCCGGGTTTGAGCTCGCCGCGCTTTTCGGCTTGCTCGACAATATTCGCGCCCACGCGGTCTTTGACCGACCCGCCGGGATTCATAAATTCCAGTTTGGCATAAAGCGGAACGGGCAGGTCGCGCCCAATGCGTTCCAATTTGACCAGCGGCGTATTGCCCATCGCGCCGAGGATGTTGTTGAAAACTCTGCGTTCTTTTGATTCGGATAAGCCTGTCATGTGATCTCCTTTGGTTGGGAAGTATTTTACCGTATAAGAAAACCTCCGAGATTTTCAAAATCTCGGAGGTTTATTAATCAATACAGCGGCAAACTCTTATCGACTTCTTCAGCCCAGGCGTTGATGCCGCCTTTGAGGTTCTTCATCTTCTTGAAGCCCGCGCTGGCAAGGATTTCAATCGCGCGTGCGGAGCGTGATCCGCGTTTGCAGAAGACGATCATTTCTTCCGCGGAGTCGAGTTCAGACATGCGCTCGGCGACTTGGCCGAGGGGAATATTCTTCGCGCCTTTAATCGCGACGATCTCCAACTCGTGCGGTTCGCGCACGTCGAGCAGAATCAACTTGGGGTCGGCGTCGATGCGCGCTTTCATTTCCTGCGGGCTGATATCCCAGCCCGCGCCCGCGGAAGTATCATCCGCGTGATGACCGGGGACGCCGCAAAATTCCTCGTAGTCGATTAATTCCTTGATGTCCGCGTTCGGTCCGCACACGCGGCAATTTGGATTCTTCTTCAACTTCACGAAATCAAAAGACATATCGAGCGCACTGTATAAAAGCAGTTTGCCGATCAGCGGCTCGCCGATGCCCAGCAAAACTTTGATCGCTTCAGTGGCTTGCAATGTGCCGATGGTGCCGGGCAGCACGCCAAAGACGCCGCCTTCCGCGCACGAAGGGACCAGTCCCGGCGGCGGCGGTTCGGGGAAGAGGCAGCGATAGCAGGGACCTTCCTTGGCATAAAACACGCTGACCTGCCCATCGAAGCGGAAGATCGAGCCGTAGATGTTCGGCTTGCCAAGCATTACGCAGACATCGTTGGTGAGATAGCGTGTGGGAAAATTATCTGTGCCGTCGATGATGATGTCATAATCCTTCGCGATGCGCAGCGCATTTTCGGAAGTGTAGGGCTCGTTATAAATATCAACTTGAATATCAGGATTTAAATCCAGTAAACGGTCGCGCGCGCTTTCCACTTTCAACTTGCCAACCGTGGATGTGCCATGAATTACCTGGCGCTGTAAATTGGACGTATCGACCGTGTCGTAATCGACAAGCCCAATACGACCAATGCCTGCGGCGGCGAGATACAGCGAAACCGGTGAGCCAAGTCCACCGGTGCCGATAACCAGCACGGATGAATTCTTAAGTTTGATCTGTCCCTGCAAGCCGACTTCGGGCATAAGCAGGTGACGCGAGTAGCGCAGGATTTGTTCGTGTGAGAGTTCTTCGATCATTTTATTCTCCATTCTGGAGTGAAGCAGCTTGCTGCTTCACTGTCAAACGGCAAGCCGTTTGACTCCAGAGTTGCGATCCACCCGCAATGGATGGGATCAACATGATGCGATCGCCGTCCTGGATGGGCGTATCCACGCCTTGCAGGTCTTTGATATTGCTTTCGCCGACAAATAAATTAACAAAAGGACGCAGTTCGCCGCTTTCATTAAACAAATGTGGTTTGATCGCCGGATATTGCGCGGCGAGATCGGTCAGCGCTTCTGAGATTTTTACGCCGGTTACATTTACTTCGCTTTTTCCGCCCGTGTAGGTGCGTAAGGGGGTGGGGATCTTTAAAGTTGTCATAATTTATTTTATTCCTTTTTAACCACAAAGTACACACAGGGCACGAAGTAAAACATTAAGGTATTAAACCTTTGTGTACTTCGTGTCCTTTGTGTTTAATTAACTTGTATTGTCTCTTCTTCAAACATCGAGCGATCTTCCTTCAACAACCACGAACGGCTTTCGATTGCCTTGCCTTGCTCCACGCGGGTGATGATGTATGAGAAAAACGGTTGCGCCCATTCACGGTCATATTCTGACGGCACATTGGGGCAGTCGGGATGCGAGTGGAATACACCAATCAAATCCACACCCAGCGCGGCGGCTTTTATTTCGGCTTTGAGATAATCTTCGGGCGTAATCAAGAAACGGTTATGTCGCGCTTCATCTTCGCGCGCATTGGGCAGCGGCAGCACTTCGGTCACTTCGCCGTCCACGCCAAGCAGAAAGCCCGCGCCTTCTTCGGGGTAAGCCTCTTGCACATGCGCGTTGATGCGCGCTGCGAGATCATTGGAAATTTTCAACACTATTTTGTCTCCCATAAAATTTTGTCGCTCAAATATTTATAGCCCGCGTCCGGCAGCACCGTGACGATGATGCCTTCATCCAATCGACTCGCCACCTCGAGTGCCGCGACAACTGCCGCGCCGGATGAAATGCCCACGAAGAGACCTTCCTCGCGCACGAGTTTTCTGACCATCTCATGCGCGGCTTCGGTCTTGACCCCGATTTCTTCATCCGCCAAAGTCTCTTCGTAGATTGCGGGCTTGATCGCAGTGGACATGTGCTTGAGTCCTTCGAGACCATGAAAAGGCGCGTCAGGCTGCATAGAGATGAGTTTCACATTTGGCAATTGCTCGCGCAGGTAACGTCCCGTGCCCATGAATGTGCCCGAAGTACCCAACCCCGCGATGAAATGCGTGACTTGTCCATTCGTCTGTGCGACGATCTCGGGTCCGGTTGAAAGATAATGAGCCTGCCAGTTCGCCGGATTGTTGTATTGATTTGCGTACCAATACAGGTCGGGATTTTCCGCGACGAGTTCGCGCGCCTTTAGGATTGCGCCATCCGAGCCTTCGCTGGGGTCTGTGAGAATCAACTCCGCGCCGAGCGCGCGCAGCAACAGGATGCGTTCAGCGCTCGCGTTCGCGGGGATTGCCAGGGTCACCGATATTCCCAACGTCGCGCCAAAGGTCGCGTATGCGATGCCCATATTGCCCGAAGTGGAATCGAGCAAGCGTTTGCCGTTTCGCAGATCACCGTTTGCAATCGCGTTGCGCATGATATTCAACGCGGGGCGGTCTTTGACTGATCCGCCGGGGTTGAACCACTCCGCTTTGACGAATATTTGCGTGCGCGGAGAAAGTCCGCGCGCGCCGTCCTGAGCCTGTCGAAGGGTTACGCGGCGCAGCGGAAGCAGCGGGGTGTTGCCGACATGTGCAGCAAGTCCATCAAGTGGGATGATATTTGATTCGGTAATTCTAAAATCCAGTAACGTCATGTTTCCTCGTTTGCCATTGCGAGGGCGCTCCATGCCTGAAGCAATCTCCATGCGGATTGGGGAGATTGCTTCGTCGGGCTAAAGCCCTTCTCGCAATGACATAATTAAAATAAAACACAGTCAACGTAAACAAAAAGACGGCGAACAAACGCCACACACTATGCAAAAGTTTGCAAGCGGGGGTCGTCCAACCGTCTGATGAATGCGTTGACTGTGAAGTCTATCTCAGGCGTTGGCTACGAGCCCCGCGATAGACACAAGCAATGTAGAAAAGTTTTCATAAGTTTCATAGTAGATGTCCGCTATTTTACGTATCTTACTAAATCTGTCAATGAGAAAATTAAGATTCGAATGAACGTGCGGCTATACTTCAGCAATTCTTGCTATAAAGGAGTTTGCAAATGAACAGTATTAATTTATTTATATTGAAGCATATTCGTGTTTTTGAGATGGTTGGCGTGTTGATGAGGATTTTTAGTTTCAGCCTCGTGAGCTGGTTGGGGCCTGGAAGTCCGTTCATGTTTGTTTGGGTATTCAACACTATGGATGCCATTATTCTCTCATGGTGTTCCATCCTCAAAAAAGACCGTGCTTATACTACCCTTAATGTATTTTGGATCATGGTTGGCGTGGTCGGTATTTTACGCGCAGGGAATATTCTTCGTTGAATCTGACGGCTTAAAAATCGTGCGATATAATCCAGTACATTTATGAAAAAAACAACCCTGTTGAATATTATTCTTTTCATTGCCGCATTTTTTTACTTTGTATTTATCGTTGGAACATCGTTTGTCGTTAAAAATGAGCGCTACTTCACACTTGTAGATGATGCGATGATCTCCATGCGTTACGCGCGGAATCTTGCGCAGGGCTATGGATTAGTTTGGAATATCGGCGAAGCGCCCGTGCAGGGATTCACCAACCTCGGCTGGACTCTCTACATGGGATTTTTGCACCTCTTTCCTTTTCCCGCTTCCAAGATTTCGCTCGTGGTAATGCTGACTTCGATGTTGATTCTGCTCGCGAATATTTACTGCGTCTACAAGATCGCCGAAACGCTCGCGCCCGCGTCAAAATATGCGCCCACGCTTGCGGCGCTGATCACGGCTTTTTATTTTCCACTGGTATTCTGGTCTCTGCGTGGCATGGAAGTTGGGTTGTTGACCTTGCTGGTCAATATAGCAATCTTCCTTGCAATCTCGAAGAATAATTCCATCCTTGTTGGCGCTGTTCTTGCGCTGGCGATTTTTGTCCGCATTGATGCGGTGATTGCCGCCGTGCTGATCGTGTTTTATATGTTCATAAAAGACAAACGCAGTTTTGTTATCCCTGCTATTGCGGTTGTGCTTACAACGCTCGCCATTCTTTATTTTCAACAAATATACTTTGGCGATTTTCTCCCCACGACCTATTATCAAAAAGTGACGGGTTACACTGTGTTTGAACGCGTGCGTCATGGCTTGCTGGTTTTTAATGAGTTCGCCTCGCGCGACGTTTTAATGCTGTTTTTATTTTCGCTGGCGGGAATTTTCTTTTACAAACAATTTACGCATGAAACTTTTTTACTGCTGGGGATTTTCCTTGCCCAATGCGCCTACTCGATCTACGTTGGCGGTGACTATGCCGAACCTGAGACGAACGCCGCGAATCGATTCATCGTGCAGGGAATGCCTGCGCTGGTGATTCTCTTCGGATGGGTGATGAGTCGCGTTCTATCCGATTTGGAGGGAATACACGCGGGGCAGAAAATATCCGCCATCACGTTATCCCTCATTGTGTTAGTCATCATCAGCGGTGAACCGTGGACGGCTTATACGATTGATAACGCGCCTTTGTTGAAGTCGGATATTCGCCGCGTAAAACTTGCGCTGCATATCGCGCAGTACACTGATCCCAGTGCAGTTATCGCTGTTCACGCCGCAGGACAAATCCCGTATTATTCAAATCGCACAACGATTGATTTGCTCGGGTTGAATGATCCCATCGTTGCCAAAGGACCGGGCAACGGCGAATTTTATCCCGGTCATAATAAATGGAATTATGAATACAGCATTGGACAACTACTGCCCGACGTTATCGCGGATAATTTTGAACCGCTTTTAGGTTATATGCGTGGCAACCAAAATTACGAATTTCTTGACAGCGATATTTACGTCCGTCGAGATAGTTTGCTGGTCAATCTGACCGGCATGTCTTCAAAAAAATATAGATAAGGAGTTTTACAATGACCTCATTTCCCGTAGCGCCGAAACATCCGCATGAGATCAGCCAACACGGACAGACGCGCGTGGACGATTATTACTGGATGCGCGAGAAGCATAATCCTGAAACAATGAATCACCTGCATGCCGAAAGCGATTATCTCGAAGAGATGATGCAGCATACCCAGCCGTTACAGGAAAAATTGTTTAACGAAATGAAGGCGCGCATTAAAGAAAATGACGCCAGCGTGCCCGAAAAACGCGGCGAATATTTTTATTATGCGCGGCATGAAGCGGAAAAACAATATCCTATTTTCTGCCGCAAGCACGGAACGCTCGAGGCGGCGGAGGAAATTTTGCTGGATCAGAATCAACTGGCGGAAGGCAATTCATTTTGCAGCGTCAGCGGATTTGCGGTCAGCCCGGACGGGAAAAAATTTGCATATGGCGTGGATTGGGGCGGCGCGGAAGAATATACTTTGTTTGTCAAAAATCTAACGACCGGCAAGCTGTATCCTGAATCCATCGAAAAAACGCTCGGCAGCGCGTATGAGCGCATGGGCATTGAGTGGGGCAACGACAGCCAAACGCTTTTTTACGTATTGTTGAATGATTCACAGCGACCGGAAAAACTGTTCCGTCACAAACTTGGCGCCGATCCAAAAGAGGATGTACTGCTGTTTTACGAAGAGGACGAGGCTTTCTTTTTATATTTCTTCAAAACCCGCGACGACGCGTATATTATGACTTTTCATCACGCGACCGATTCGCGCGAGATGCGCTTCCTCGACGCGGATCGTCCTGAGGGCGAATTGAAAATCCTCCAGCCGCGCATAGATGGCTTGGAGTATTTTGCCGCGCACCATCAGGGAAAATTTTTCATCGTGAATAATGACGGCGCGAAAAATTCCAAGTTGAGTGTCACGCCGGTTAACAGTTGCGGCAAGGAAAACTGGACGGATGTCATTCCGCACCGCGCAGATGTGCTGGTGGAGATGATCGACACCTTCGCGGATTTCATCGTGGTCAGCGAACGCAAAGGCGGAGTGAAGCAACTGCGCATCAGCGCGGCGGATGGCGTGAGCGCAGTCCGCTACGTGCCGTTCCTTGAGCCATCTTATAACGTGTATCTTGAAGCCAACCCGCAGTTCGAGACAAACCTCTTGCGCCTGAATTACTCGTCGCTGATTACGCCCGTCTCGATCATTGACTACCACGTGGACACGGGCGAATGGGAAATAAAAAAGGAAGAGGAAATTCCCAGCGGCTACGACAAGTCGCAGTACGTGTCGGAGCGCATTTATGCCACCGCGCCGGATGGGACGCAGGTTCCGCTGTCTATTGTTTATAAAAAAGATTTAAAAAAAGACGGGAATAATCCCGTGTTGATGTACGGTTATGGCGCGTACGGCGCGACCATAGACGCATGGTTCAATTCCAATTTGTTCAGCCTGATCGATCGCGGATTTGTTTTCGGCATTGCCCATATTCGCGGCGGATATGACATGGGACGCGATTGGTACGATCAAGGCAAGGTGATGAACAAGAAAAATTCATTCACCGATTTCATCGCCTGCGCGGAGCATCTCATCGTGGAGGGATTCACGCGTAAAGAAAAACTTTCCATCGAGGGCGCCTCGGCGGGCGGGCTGCTGGTCAGCGCGTGTACCACCATGCGCCCAGACCTGTTCAAGGCGGTAGTTTGCCGCGTCCCCTTTACCGATGTGGTGACCACGATGAGCGACCCGACGATCCCGTTGACGACGCTGGAATATAATCAATGGGGAAACCCCGAAAACAAGGAACACTTTGATTACATGCTGTCCTATTCCCCGTACGACAATATCCGCGCGACGGCGTACCCCGATATGTTCATCAGCACGGGGCTGAACGATCCACGCGTGGCGTTTTGGGAACCCGCCAAGTTCGCCGCGAAACTACGCGAGACGAGCACGAACAATAACCTGATCGTCTTCTATATCAACTATGATGCGGGTCACGCGGGCGCAAGTGGACGCTATGACTCTATCAAAGAACAGGCGCGGTATTACGCGTTTTTGATCGACAGGCTGGATGTGAAATAGAAATTAAAACTTCCGAATGGATACGGTAACGATCTCTATCAGGACGCGGAAGAATGATTTGCATTCGCTTTGCGTGCGGCTTTATTCGCGTACATGCGCTGATCGGCAAGCGTAAACACTTCGGTCAGGTTGTTTTTCTCGGCGGTTGCCATGCCAAGCGACAATTGCACCGGGGGCAGATCAGCATGTTCGGCATTGTGTTTCGCCAGCCGCTCTTGAACGCGCGTCAACATCTGTTCCGCGCTGGCGGAATCTGTGGAAGGCAGCAGCACCGCAAACTCATCCCCGCCGATGCGCGCCAGTACATCGGATTCGCGGAATACTGTGCGAAGTATATTTGTGGCACTCCGTAAAAGTTCGTCGCCGACTGCGTGCCCCAGGGTATCATTTGCAACTTTCAAGTTATCCACATCCGCGATGATCATGCTGGTGGGGTATTCTCGGCTATGCTCAAACCGCGCAAGTTCCACTTCAAAAAACGCGCGGTTATAAATGCCGGTCAATGCGTCATGTGTGCCTTTATAGAGGAGTTGGTCTTCCGCCTGCTTGCGCTCGGTGATGTCATTGGATACGCCGATAATGCCGATAATTTTGCCTGAACTGTCGCGCCAGGGCGTTTTATGCGCGAGAAAGACTTTCCGCTTGCCGTTGATATTAATGATTTCTTCCTGTTCGCATGTTTGACCGCTTGCCATGGCATCTTCATCCATCTTTCGGATTTCACTGGCGGTTTCAATGGGCAGTAATTCCAGGTCTGTGTGTCCGATCACATCTGTTACGCTGTAGCCAAGCGTTCGCGCTCCGGCTTCGTTCATGACAATATATTTCCCGTCTGTGTCTTTGACGAAGATCGATGCTGATGTGCTTTCTATGATCGTATCGAGCATATTCTTTTGCTGGAATAATTCATTCTCTGCGCGCTTGCGCTCGGTAATGTCGAAGCAATGTCCAATGTATCCAACAAATTTTCCGCTGCTGTTGTAATTGGGCGTGCCCAAATCTTGAATCCAGCGGTATTCGCCGCTGACATGGCGCAGCCGGTAGTCCATACCAAACGCTTCGCGTTTATCGAATGCGGTTGTATAAATTTCAAGACAGCGGTCAAAATCATCGGGGTGAACTCCTTCCGTCCAGCCGTTCCCCATCTCTTGCTCAAGCGTACGCCCGGTAAACTTCAGCCAGGGCAGGTTGAAATAATTGCACAGTTTGTCTGTTCCAGACCTCCAGATAAGCGCTGTATCCGAGTCTGCAAGGTTATGATACTGAACTTCTTTTTCCCGCAGCGCATCCTCAGCCCGCCTGCGTTCGGTGATGTCGCGATAGTTGAGCACAATGGCTTGAACGCTCGGCTCAGTGAGCAGGTTGGTGGCGGAACACTCGATCCAGCGCCACGTACTGTCGGCGTGCAGCAATCGGAATTCGCCCTCTTGAATATTCCCCGGTGATTGAACGACCTGCGCGTACATGGTGCGTGTCCACGCCTGATCGTCGGGGTGCATGAGTTCGAAAATGTTGTGTCCCCTGAATTGATCTGGCGCATACCCCAGTATATGGTTAGGCGATGGGTTTTCCCACAGCAAGGTTCCGTCTGCCGCCAACAGGGAGATGTTATCCCGTCCGTGTTCGATCAACGCCTGGAAACGTCTCGCGCTACTTTTCACTTCCTCTTCCGCCTGTTTGCGTTGCGCGATTTCCTGCCATGCGCGTTCCAAACTTTTGCGCATATTTGTCGTTAGTAAATCCACCGCCAATGCCGCAAGCAGTAAAATGATAACCGTGCCAATGAGATATAACCAGTTTGCCATTTCTCCTTCGAAAGGTCTTGTAACAAACCAGCCGTAAATTTCCCCAAAGACCAGCCAGCAGACCGCCGCCAATGCCAGTCCGACACATAACCTAAAAAGCGCGCGGTTCAAAGTTAAACCTGCGAAAATAAAGATGATGGGAAACGCCACGATGGCAAGGTCGCGAATCCCTTGTCCCACTGTGGCGATGATGGTCACCGTACCAAGCGTACTCAGCACAACGATTAAATTGCTGGCGTGCAAATGTCCACGCCCAAGCAATACCAATGACGCGATTAGAAAAACACTCCCTGTCAGCGTTGCGACAATCAACTTCCAATCGTTGTTGTAGATTGCGGTAAAAAAAGCGAATAAATACGCCACCCACGTCACCCAAACGAGCGTGGAAAGAATGCGCGCCAATTGCCGGTCTTCTTCATTTTCATAAATCGTTTGCAGATGTCTTTGGTTCATGTTGCTTCCTCATGGATACAATCACGACTTCTAAAAATTGAATCCAAGCCGAATGTAGATATATCGATACAATTGAATTCGCTACTACGCGGTTACTACCGCTATCATCAAATTGAGGAAGAGACTGATATCAACCGGCTTGGTCAAAACAGTCTTGACACCCTCGGCAATGCCCTGTTGAATGAGGTCGTCGGCGGCGTAGGCGGTCATCAAAAAGGTGATCAGGTGCGGGTGGTTTTCCCGCGTTTTGCGGTAGAGTTCCAGCCCGTTCATATCGGGCATGACAACGTCCGTCAGCAGCATATGAACATTATTATTTTCCAGAATCTCCAACACCTCAACGCCGGAATACGCGGTACATGCTGCGTACCCCCTTCAGGGTCAAAATATCCGTCAGGGTTTGCGCGTGCTCCGGGCTATCGTCCACGACCAGTATTGTAATTTGACCGCTTATGCTGCGCTCCTGTGTATAGGTAAATACAGCGTGAACGCGCTACCCACGCCAACTTCGCTCTCCACTTCGATTTTGCCGCCATTCGCCTCGATCAGATTTTGACAAACGGCAAGCCCCAGCCCGATGCCTTTGGGTTTGGTGGTAAAGAGCGGTTCGAAAAGTTTTTTCATATTTTCGGGAGAGATGCCGGAACCGGTGTCGCGGACAGTAATCAGTAATTGGTGATTGGTAATTGGCGATTCGGTTTGAACTGACGACTGCGAAGTCCCCGAAGGGGGGGCACTGTTTACTGATAACTGATCACTGATTACTGATCCTTCGACACGGCTCCGGACAAGTAACTTCCCCTCATCCTTCATCGCCTGACACGCATTAAGCACAAGGTTGCCCAGCACTTGAATCACTTGCTGCGGGTCGGCGTAGACGTTTGGCAAGTCGGCGGGCAGGTCGAGAGTCACTTGAATGGATGCGGGCGCGGGGAAACGCTCCATCGTTTGGCGAATTAACTCAGAAACAGAAACGGGTTCGCGCGCGGTGGATTTGACGCGGGTGAATTCAAGCAAATCGGTGATGATCTTCTCGGAGATGTTTACATTTTTTTGGATCAGATCCAGGTATTCCTTCACTTTGTCGGGGGCGTCGGGTTGGACCATTTTCAGGTAATAAATGGAATTCGAGATCACGCCGAGCGGATTGCGCAGTTCGTGGCTGATACTGCCAGCCATCTGTCCGAGGACAGACAGTTTTTCCTGTTGCACGAGTTTTTCCTGCGCGTCGCGTAATTCCCGCGTGCGTTCTTCGACGCGCTGTTCGAGAGTGGCGTTGAGTTGTTGAATCACATCCTGCGCCTGCTTGCGCTCGGTGATGTCTTGATGAGTGCCGAACATCATCAGCGGCTTGCCGTCATTGGTGCGGGTAATGACGCGGCCGCGATCAAGAACCCAAACCCAGCGACCATCCTTGTGCTTCATACGGCTTTCATACTCGTAATTGGGGAGTTCGCCCGCGAAGTGCCGCTCCAGCAATTCATCGGATTGCTTTAAATCTTCAGGATAGGCAAACTTTTCCCAGGTCTTGATGCTAATGGGCGCCAATTCATCCAGTGTGTATCCAATGATCTGCGCCCACTTCTCGTTGAAAACTGTTTCCCCAGTTTGAACATTCCATTCCCAGGTGCCGACTTGGGTACCTTCGATAATGCTCTCTGTCCGCCAATACGCTTCGCGCAGCCCTTCCTCCGCTTGCTTGCGCGCGGTGATGTCTGTCGCCAATCCCTCGACCAACACTTCACCGTCGCCGATGTCGCGCCCGATGGAGCGGTCGCTCAGCCAGAGCCAATTTCCCCGCGTGTCCTGAATACGATATTCAATGTCGAAGAATTTTCCAGCTTCAAATTCACGCAGGATATCAGCTATTCGGGGGCGGTCTTCGGGATGAATGGATTCATTCCACAGCAAGGGATGGGCATATAAATGCTCCGCTGAATATCCCAACAATTGTTCGACGCGCGGCGAGTAATAGATTCCCCCGCGTTGATTGGAAAATGTGTATACGATGTCCGGCGCGTTTTCTACCAGCCTGCGGTAACGATCTTCGCTCGCGCGCAGGGCGTCTTCCGCCTGCTTGCGCTCGGTGATGTCCTGAGCCACGCCCCGCAATCCAACCGTTGCGCCACTTGCATCCACCACCGCTTCTCCGCGCACCCACATCCAACCCCTGGCGCCATCCTTCTGCACCGTTTCCAGCTCCAGTTCGTAAGGTATTCCCGTCTCCTGGGTATGTGGCAGAGCGGCGCTCAGCCTGTCCCAACTCTCCGGCGTGAACAGCTTCTGGTGTTCGGTGTAGGGCGGAGGCGGCAACGCTGGATCAAAGCCATACATCCGGTAGAGTTCGTCCGACCAGACGACTTGATTGCTCGCGACATCCAGACGCCAACTGCCCAGGTGGGAAATTCCTTGCGCTTCGATTAAATATTCTTTGCTCTCACGCAGCAACTCCTCCGACTGCTTGCGCTCGCTGATTTCCAACTCCAGATCGCGATTGGTTTGACCGAGCGCGATCGTGCGTTCTTGAACCTGAGTTTCCAGATCAGCATTGAAGCGGGATAAAGCCAGACGCGAAATATTCAAACGCCGCGTCACTATAACGAGAAACGCCAGCAGCAGGAGCAAGACCACAAAA
>VFKN01000158.1 GCA_009885525.1 Anaerolineaceae bacterium
ACTCAGGGAGCTTGCTCCCGTAGGGTGTGCTGGCATATTACAGAAGACTGCACTGCAAAAAGGTCTTTTTCACCGCGAAGGCGCGAAGGACGCCAAGATTTTTAAAGATGAAGTTCAAGATTTTAAATCTTTCTCAAAATGATTTGCTTTTCCTTCGCGCTCTTCGCTTCTTCGCGGTAAAAGGTTTGTTTTTGCGATGCACTCACGGAAGCAAGCTTCCTGAGTCCATAATTATTCCCATTTAATCGTATCAACAAAATCCGCTTCGAGTGAAGCGATGAATTCAGCCAGCAGCCGCCCTGTGCGTTGAATGTCTTTAAGCGCAACCAGTTCCACGGGCGTGTGCATGTATCTTTCAGGGATGCTGATCACCATCGTGGGGATTCCCTCCGCGGTGAGTTGGATCGCATCCGCGTCTGTTGAAGAATATTCGGGCATGGCTTCATCTTTGACCGGGATCTCAACACGCTCCGCGACTTCTTTCATCCTTTTGTGTAAAAACGGATGCATGCTCGGACCAACGCCAAGCGTGACGCCCTTGCCAATTGGGAATGTGCCATAACCGCTTGAGCCTGTGCCTTTGCCAAAGGTCACATCCACAACAACAGCGATGGTCGGGCGAATTTGAAACGCGGAGGTCATTGCACCCGCCAGCGTAACTTCTTCTTGAATGGATGCGACTGCCCAGACATCCCAAACATGCGATTTGTTTTTCAACTCTTCGAGACAGATCGTCAGCGCCGCGACGGATGCGCGATTGTCGAGCGTGTGCCCGCTGATATATCCGCCCGTCATCTCGACTGGCTCCGTGCCGAAAGAAATCCGATCCCCGATGTTAACGCGCTTCTCGACTTCCTTCGGAGTGAATCCTGTTTCCACCAATAGATAGGGAATCCCGATTACGCCCTTACTTTTATCGTCGGGCAAAAGATTGGCGGGTGGCATGACGATGACGCCATATAGATCTTCGTCCGTTTTCGATGCGTGTACAATAACCGGTGTGCCGGGTAAAACACGCGCGTCGATTCCGCCGATGTTGACAATATGCAAGAATCCAGCGGAGATGTGCGAAACCATGAGTCCGATCGCGTCCATGTGGGTGGAGATCAAAACCGAGGGACGCGAAATCTTCGCGTCAGTACTGCCAACTCCGCGTTTCAATCCATGAATTGAACCGAGTCGGCTGCGCGTGAGTTCATCCACGAGTGGAATCCACTTTGCGGAGATGAGATCCGCAACGGGGGCTTCAAATCCTGATAAACCTGCAACTGAGATAATTGATTTTAGAAAAGGAAGAATATCGTTCATGTCATTGATTCCAAACGTCCCGCAATTGCGGGACGCTGTGATTTTATCCACCGCCAAGTGCTGTTGGTGATGGGGTGAGTGTGTTGGGCGGCGTTACCGTGGGGAGAACTGGCGTGATGGATGGTTCAATGGTAATGGTAGGCGAAGGCGTTTCAGTGAGTGTGGCCGTGGAAGTGTTTGTGGCTGTGAAGGTCGGTGTGATGCTTGGGGTGCTTGTAAATGTAGATGTGGATGTGTTGGGCAGGAAGGGCGTATTTGTGATCGTAGGTGTGAGTGTGGCAGTCTGTGTTGGCGTATTCGTGTTTGTGGGTGTTAAGGTGATTGTGCTGGTAACGACCGCAGGGGTCTCACTAAGGGTCGGGGTGAAGACTGTGCCTGTTGCGGTGATGGTGGGCGTTTCGGTTGCGGTGATTGGATTGGGAGCGAGGGATAGAAAGATAAATCCGATGCAGTAGCACGGAATGGTTAAGATGATGATAGTGATGAGTGCCGTGCGAAGACGGGCGCTGGGGGTCTCGGCTTCAAACATATTGGTTAGATTATAATCTAACCTAATGATTCCCATTCATCTTCGTATCTCAGGTTTTCTTTCATATTGTGACCCCGTTGATTTGGATTTTTCCTCGTTCGAGCTGGCGTGTATTTCGGGACATAACGGCGCGGGAAAATCCTCGCTGCTGGATGCGATCACATGGGCGTTGTTCGGTGAAGCACGCGGTAAAAGCACCGATGTGATTAACTTGAATCAAAATGTGAAAGCGGCTGAGGTCGCGTTGACATTCGGCTACGAAGGCAATACTTATCGCGTGCAAAGAACTTTGCCGCGCGCAAAAAGCACCACGCTTGAATTCCAAATTAAATCAGATGAAAGTTGGCGACCGCTGACGGAGAAATCCACGCGCGAGACGCAGGCACGCATTGAGCAAACTTTGCGGCTCGATTATGAAACGTTTATCAATGCTTCTTTTTTTCTGCAAGGCAAAGCCGATCAATTCACGCAGAAGAAAGCCAGCGAGCGCAAAACGATTTTGAGCACCATTCTCGGTTTGGAGATTTGGGATACTTATAAAATCCGCGCTGCGGAAAAACGCAAATTGATCGAAAGCGACGTGCAGGAAATTGACGGGCGCGTGGCCGAAATAGAACTTGAACTTGGCGAAGAGGATGCGCGCAGGAGTCGACTCGCGGAGTTGGAGAAATCCCTCGCGCTGTTATCCTCCACGCGCTCCGCACAGGAATCCGCGCTGGAGAATATCCGCAAGAACGCGGCGCTGATCGGCGAGCAGAGAAAACTCGTCGAGGCGTTATCCGCGTCGCTGGGCAGGTCGCGCGCCGCGCTTGCGAATCTCGAATCGCGTTTGTCTGAAAAAGAATCGCAGCATGCCGGTTATGCCGATCTTATGAAACGCGCAAAGGAAATCGAATCCGCGTATAAGGCTTGGCAAAAAATGCGCAAGGAATTGGAAGAACTGGATCAGGTCGCGAGTCAATTTCGCGAGCATGATGAGCATCGTCAGCCGCTGCTGCGCGAGATCGAGGTGGAGAGGGCGAAGTTGGGGCAGGAGTATGCTTCACTTAGTGATCAGTTAGCGGTGATCAGTGATCAGTTAGCAGTCATCAGTGATTTGCTGGCGCAGATTGATGCGGCTAAAAAATCTTTGAGCGAAATGGAAGAGAAAATAAAAGAACGCGGCGAGTTGGAAAGCGGGCGCAATTCGGCGCGTGAGAACTTTGCGACGTTGAAGGCAAATAACGAATCGCTCCGCAAAGAAATGGATGAAATCAAAAAGCGTATTGACGCGCTTGAAGAAACGCACGGCGCAGTTTGTCCCGTGTGCGGGCAGGAATTAACTGAAAGCCATCGCGAAGATACATTGGCATCTTTGAATAAAGAAGGCAAAGATAAAGGTGATCAATTCCGCGATAATAAAAGAGAAATGGAAGAAAGCCAAAAGCAAGTCGCGGATTTTGAGTCGCGCATTGCAAAATTAGCGAACGTGGAAAATGAACGCGTCAAGTATTCGAATATCATCTCGCAACTGACCGAGCGGGTTGAAACGATTCAAGCAGCTGAGAAGGAATGGAATAAAACCGGTAAAAAACGTTTAGCCGAAGTTACAAAGGAATTGGAAAAAGAATCCTTTGCGGCGGATGCGCGCAAGCGGCTCGCCAAATTGGATAAGGAACTCGCCAAACTCGGCTATGACACATCCGCGCATGATGCGAAGCGTAAAGAAGAAATTGAGTTACGCAATATTGAAAATGATTATCGCGAACTTGGCTCGGCGCGCGAAGTAAGTAAACAGATCAATGATGAAATAAAGAATTTGGAAGGGGAAAGAAAAAAGCGGAAAGAAGAAGTTGACGAGCAGGAGAATTCCTGCAACGAAGCTGCGCGGACATTGCAGGAATCTGAATCGTCTTCTCCTGACCTGAATAAAGTGGAGCGTGAATTATTCGCGCTGCGTGAGGATGAGAATCGCACACGCGATCAAGCCGGCGCGGCGCGTCAAAAAGTGGATGTGCTGGCGACACTCCGCGTGCGCAAAGAGGATTACGCCCGCCAGCGCGAGGAACTCAACCAGCAGATCATGCATCACAAAACATTGGAGCGCGCTTTCGGCAAGGACGGTGTGCCAGCTTTATTAATTGAACAGGCGCTTCCGCAGATCGAGAATAAAGCCAATGATTTGCTCGAAAGGTTGAGCGACGGGCAAATGTCGATCCGCTTTGTGACACAATCTGAATATAAAGATAAAAAACGCGAAGACTTGAAGGAAACGCTCGATATTCAGATCAGCGACGGGAGCGGCGTGCGCGATTATGAAATGTATTCGGGCGGCGAAGCGTTCCGCATCAACTTTGCGATTCGACTCGCGCTCTCCGAGATCCTCGCGCAGCGCAAAGGCGCGCGCCTGCAAACGCTGGTCATTGATGAAGGTTTCGGTTCGCAGGATGTGCAAGGCAGGCAGAGACTCATTGAGGCGATCAATCTCGTTAGAAATGATTTTGCCAAGATACTTATCATCACACATCTTGATGAACTTAAGGATGCTTTTCCAAATCGTATCGAGGTCGAGAAGACCGAACGGGGAAGTACGGTTAAGGTTATTTGATAATCGTGGAGTGTATAATTAAAGTATGAGAAAGTACCACCCGAGAGTGCGTGCGCTAAACCTCGCTAAAGAAGTCCGTAAACGACTGACGAAAGAACTGGGTCAGCCTGTTAAAGTGATCATGTTTGGCTCGCAAGCGCGCGGAGATGCAAAGAAAGATTCAGACATTGATCTACTTGTTATCCTGCCTTCGATTGACGCAAAGATTACAAAACTCGCCTCTGATGTTGCGTGGGAGGTTGGGTTTGATGCCGGCAAGGTGATCTCTGCCATTCCAGACACGAAGGAGCAGATGAAAAATTTCGCCTTTCTACCTTTTTATCGCAATATAAAAAGGGAAGGGGTTGTTGCATGAAAGACGAACGATCTTATAAGAAAGACCTTGTAAAATATCGTCTTGAATGCGCAAGGGAGGCTTTGCATGATGCGCATGTGTTGAATGAAAATGGGGGAAGCGCTGTTAGCGTTGTCAATCGTTCTTATTATTCCGTCTTTTATGCGGCTTTGGCTTTGCTTGTTACAGTGGATGTTGAACCAACTAAACACGCTGGTGTTCTTGCCAAATTTGACGAGTTTTTTATCCGCCAGGGTATTTTTCCGAAGGAGATGAGTAAGATCATTCACCACGCATTTGATATGCGCCAGGCTGGTGATTATCAAAAATCGAAAGTTATAACAATGGAACATGCGATTCAAATTCTCGGTCTGGCTGAAGAATTTATTAAGAAGGTTGAAGAGAAATTATCAAAAGATAATTGATTTACAGAATATTAGTCTTTAAATATTTTTGAAGGAGTATGAAGTATGCAAAGTTTTTCGCGCGGCTGGAGTTTTCTGAAACAAGCCTGGAGTATGGCGTTCAAAGATAAAGATCTGCTCAAGCCTTCAATATATGCGCTTGTCGCGGGGTTGATCGTTTCGGTGGTCGGGATCATTCCGCTGGCTGGCGCGTATTTTATTTTTGGTAGCGAAGGGATCGGTAGCATCATCCTCTTTGTATTGGGCGGCGTTTTGGTCTTTGCGCAATTCGTGGTGACTTATGTCTTTTCCGCCATGACCGTCTATCTTATCTACGGTTATCTCTCCGAAGGCGACGGCAGAATGGACAAGGCCTGGGCAATTGTCCGCCGCGACTTCTTTGATATCCTCACGCTGGCGGCGGCTTCAACTGCGGTCAGCATGTTGCGCAGCGCGGCGCAGCGCAATAAGAAGAACAGCATCTCCGCAAGTTTGATGCGCTCCGCGACGGGTCTGCTCGAAACCTTGTGGACGGAAGCCGCATATCTTATTCTGCCCGCGATGATCATCGACGATTTGAATCTAAAAGACGGTTTGAAGCGCGTGGCGAACATCACCAAGGAAAATCTTTTATTGATCGGCATCAGCACAGTGGGCGTGCGCTTTGTGACAGGTCTAATCGGATTTGTATTCAGCGCCATCGGTTTCGCAATCGCTTTTGCCGTCGGCTTCGGCGCTGTTTCTGTTTCAGGCGGCGATACAACCCTGTCCATTATTGGGATTGTCATCGGCGCGTTGATCTTCTTCCCTTTTGTAATTGTGTCGAGCATATTCAGCTCTTACACCAGTACCGCATATCACACCTGCCTGTATATCTGGGCGCGTGACGTGGAAAAAGCAAAAGCCGAAGGCAGCCCTGCGCGAGTTGCTGCGCCCGCTCCATTGGCTGCGGCGTTGGCTTCATAAAATTTCAGACCTGATTTATTTTGGAAAAGGATTTCTATGCAACCTGAATCTCAACCTCGTCGTGAAATGATTGCATGGGATGAAGTTGATCGACTCATCGATCATTTGCTCCCGCAATTTAAACGCGAATTTACCGCCATGCTGATAATCACGCGCGGAGGAATCATCCTGGGCGGAATGCTCGCCGAAGCGATGGATATTACGCACGTCCTCACCGCCGCAGTGGATTTCCCCGCGCAAATGAAAAGCCAGAAATCTTCGTTGATGGCCTGGCCGGAATTTATTCAATTCCCCGCGGAGGAAAACCTGCGCGGGCGCCCGACTTTGATCGTGGATGATGTTTGGGGTTCGGGGCGGACAATCACTGTGGTTAAAAATCGCGTCTCCGCCGCAGGCGGATTCCCCGAAACGTGCGTCATGCACTTCAACCCGTATCGGGAGTTGTTCGGCAAGTCACGCCCCGATTATTACGCGGCGGTTACCGACGCGTATGTCGTCTATCCATGGGAAGTGAATCGCGGCACAGATCGGGTTTTGCTTGGAGAGATATAATCAGCCTGATGAAGACAGTTGAAACAAAGATCGAAGTGCGAATAAAAACTTTAAAGGGTAATGAGTATTTTGACAATCTTCCTGAAGAGCTGCTTAGGGAAATTTCACAGCGGATGCATTTACGCGAATACGCGCGCGCGGATGTCCTCTTTTGGGAAGGCGATGCCTGTGACGGTTTGTATATCTTAAGAAATGGCAGCGCGAAGATATTTCGCCTTTCGCCGCAGGGACGCCAGTATATTGTCCGCATTTTGCAGGAGGGCGATACTTTTGCCGAAGTCCCCGCTTTTGACGGGGCGATGAATCCTGTCAATGTGGAAGCATTAGAGACTTGTCAGGTATGGGTGATCGACAGCGAAATGCTGCGCGGACTTTTGAAGACACACCCGCAATTTGCACAAAAGGTGTTGGGCAATTTCGGACGAATGCTGCGCGGCATGGTGCGCATGGTCAGTGAGATGGCGTTCTATCAAGTGACTCACCGTCTTGCGCGATTAATTGCAGAGGATTTGCCGTTGGAGAAATCTCCGCCGCATTGGACGCAGGAACAACTCGCCGCGCGGTTGGGAACTGTGCGCGAAGTGGTAGCGCGTTCGTTGAAGGAATTAGAGAGAAGCGGCGCGATCACTATTGAAGATCGCCGCATTCATATTGCAGATAAGGAAATCTTTAAGCAATGGTCTCAGCCGTATAATTAGAGGGGAAGAGGTAGACAGGTACACAAGGAAGCAAGTAGAAAATAAAAAGGCCGCAGAATTTTCTGCGGCCTTTTTATTGCGTGCGTCGCTTTGTTATTTCAGTACTTGAACATCTGAGATGCTGAGTGAGAGTTCATCGTCCATGGCGGCTATGATGTAGTCGAAATGGATTTCCTGGGGGAAGCCGCGAGTGGTGTCGTAGGTAACGGTGGTTTTCTCCGCTTCGCCTGCAAGGCCTTCTTCGAGGACGGTAAAGACGCGGTCGATCGTTGCGTAACGGGAAAAAGTTTCGTAGTTGGGATCAGTCTCGGCGACGAGAGTCCCATCCGGGTATGTGATCGACACAATCTCATTATTTTTTACTTCAATTGTGATGGGCATTTTATTTCTGAATACGCAGAAGCATCCGACGATGAGTGAGTAGCGATAGTGGGTGATGCCTGAAGCCTGCCATGTTTGGCGGTTACGTTCGAGTTCGCTTGGCGCACGCAGGGAACATGCCGTGAGGATGATGACGAGTACTACTAAGATGATTTTTTTCATTGTTTCTCCTTTGCGTAATGGACGAAGACATTGTAAATAAAGTTCCCGAAATAAAAAGACGCCATCCTTGCGGACGGCGTCTTTTGTTGTAAATTTTATTATGGAGCGGGGGTCGCGTAATAACTGCCAGTGGCTAACAGGCTTGTATCGCCGATGGATTGCGCGGCGAGCATTTGCGCCTGACGCGCACGGTTGGTGGCATCAGCCAAAATCTTGAGCGCGTATTCGGGGTTGTGGAAACCGGTGCTGTTTTCAGCAGAGACAATATCCCATATGAATTGCGATTCGCGGTGAAGTTTGCGCGCCTGATCGAGCAGAGCGGGGTCGGCTTTGCCGTTTGCAACCGCGGCTTTGATGGCGGTAACTGCATCAATGATCGCGTCTTCAGTTGAGATCTTGGTGGTGGCAACCTGTTCTTGAATGGTGTTCACACGGCGGATAACGGATTCAGTATCTGTGTGGCATTGACCGCAAGCCTGTTCGGGGTTGAGCAAGGGGCTGTGAACATCATGTGATGAATATTTCGCTGCGCCTTCGCGTACATACGGCATGTGGCAATCAGCACAGGATACGCCCGCGTTGTAGTGGGTGCTGCCAGCGGTGAAGAATTCATATTCGGGGTGCTGCGCTTTGAGCATGGGTGTGCCGGTATCAGGATATTCCCAATCTTTGAAACCTTCTTCTTCATAATAAGCAAGCATGCTGTCAATGTCGGTGCCTTTTTCCCACGGGAAGGTGAGGTACTTGCCGTCGCCTTTGAAATAATATTCAACGTGGCAGTTCGCGCAAACAACGGTTCGCATTTCCTGGCGGGTGAAAGTTTCCCAATCTTTGCCTTGTGCGGCAAGCGCTTCTTTCAAAGCGGGGTTTGTGGCGATCAACCTCATCGTGCCCGCTTCGTGACAGTTGGAGCAGCCGATGGAGTTGTTGATGTTGGGTGTCATTTCATTGAATGTCATTTTGTCATAGGCTTCCATGCCCAATCTGTCCCATAAGCCGGGGTTATCAGTCGATTTGCACGAGTAGCACGTAGCCGGTGTGTGCTTGGGGTTGGTGTCATCCAAATTCAAGCGCTTGGTCGCGCGGACATCCTCCAGCGCATTGGCGTGACCGCGATCATCATTGTAATCTTTGCTGAATGGATATCCAGCGAATAAGATCACCTGACGCGGGTCACGTTCAAGCCATGAAAATTGTGATGAGCCCGCGTAGGTTGTATCAATATTATTTGTTTTGGTCTTCATTAGTGTGTCGTATTGATTGGGGAAGTTCACACCCCACTTGGCTGAGTCCGGTTCCATTGGGGCAATTTCAACCAATGGCTGAGTGGCGCGTTCGGTGGATGTTTGATTCTTTGCGTACGCCAGCACGCCGATCAATGCGGCGGCAAGTACAACAACGATACCTGCTAAGATGATATTAGTGTAGTTCTTCATAATACATTCTCCTTACTTTGTTGGATATAGTGTTGAGTCTTGGTAGGGGGCAAGTGAAGAGCCGCGCGCACTGTGGGCAACATCGCGATGGCATTCCCAGCAATAGCGGTCAATGGGCTGTGTTCCCGCCATGATGTCTTCCACTGCATCTTCGTGGCAGTGAATACAATTTTCCTGAATGATCCCTTTTGTTTTCTCATTGGCGCGGATCGCATCTGGAATATTCCCAGTCACAAAAGCGTAAGTATCTTTCATGCCCTGCCTGCCTTTTTCGGCATAGTAGACCGCAAAGTTATCATGCGGCAAATGGCAGTCGGTACACTTCGCCCAGTTTTCGTGCGCGCCGTGATACCAATTCTCATATTGTGAATCCATCACATGGCAGTTCGCGCACGTCTCTGGTGCGCTGCCCCCATAAGCAGCGGCGTCGGTCTCAAACGCAAAATATCCAAGCGCAAGAACCGCAGCCGTAATGGCAATAATGAATGGTGTTTTTGACATGGGCTCTCCTTAATAGTTTTTTTAAATCCTGCTTGTGATTTTTATCACATTCATTATACACTACATATCAAGTCGGCTCTGTAACTTTTGTCACAATTTAGGGTGTAAATAAAAAGCCACGTTCACAATGTCGCTTTTGCGTATTTTAACATTTATGTCGCTTGGCAATTTTTACTTGAACGTTTTCTCAAATGCCTTTTGTGCGGCTCCATAGCCTTGCTTGATCAAATCAGCCGAGACATTACCGTCGTAATCAATGATTCGTTCGGCGGGCAGGAAATCATCCGGCGCGGCGATAATCACTTTTACTTCGCGATATTTATACGGCCCCTTGCCTTCTGCGCGTTCACGTTTTGCCAGATCGTTATAGGTGTTGATCAATCGCAGGCGTTCGCGGAAAGATGCGAGCAGCATCCAATCCAATGTCCATGTGATCGCGTCTCCAAAAGATTCGGGCATCTTGCGCGCGGTGTGCGGGATGGGATCATCGCCTTCCCACCACGGCGTCATCAACGCAACTACGATCTCCGCGGGCACATCTGTAGGAACTTCGCGCATCGCATCCAACGCAACGCCGATAGGTGTATTCGCAACTAGCGCGCCATCCCAATAAAACGCATTCGTTTCAGGATCGAATGTCCACGGATAAACTAATGGGATCGAACACGACGCGAGGATGCGATCCGCGCTGATTCCCATGACCACATCGTGCCGCGCTTCGCCGGTCTCGCGATTACGGATCTCGCGGTTGCTGAACATGACCCGCTCCCCGGTTTGGACATTCGTCGCGGCGATGAGCAGCGTGCGCGCGCTCGCGGATAATTTCTCCGCGTCGAATTTAAATCGCGTGTGCAGAGTCTTGCGCAGCGGCCCTGTATCCAGCAGGTTGATCCAGCGCCCGATGAATCTCTCCCCCCACCATTTGGAGAAGATCGGCAGCGGCGCCCAAAAATCTTTTGGGATGGGAGAAGTGGCATCCTGTGGTTTTACCTGCGGCAGGTTCGCATCCATGATCATGCCGAAGGCTTTGCGCGCGAACCAACGCGCAACTCCGCGCATGCCGGGCGGCAAACCTTGAATGTCGGTTTCCTCAAGTGACTTCCACACATCAACCAAATCATCCGCAGGCATACCCTGCGCGATGGCAGCGCCATTCACCGCGCCAATGGATGTGCCCACAATAACCTGCGGGTCCCATTCTTTTGTGTGAGGGGAGTCCACATTTATTTTATTTGATTCCATTAAATACTTATACACGCCTGCGTGAAATGCGCCGCGTCCGCCGCCGCCTGAAAGTACCAACGCCCGAATTGTGTCCATGCCGTTCTCCTTTGGAATTGATTGTAATTCTCTCATTATAATTGCTTGACGGTCATTAAAGGCGGTGATAGAATTCGCCCGCTCTAAAAAAAGAGCCCCCATCGTCTAGAGGCCCAGGACGCATCCCTTTCAAGGATAAAACCGGAGTTCGAATCTCCGTGGGGG